>JAPYSM010000112.1 GCA_029936485.1 Dehalococcoidia bacterium | reverse complement strand
AGGTCACGATCAAATGCCAGCGACGGGTCTTCCGTCGGCAGGTGGAGCGGCATCATGAAAAATGCGAATTTCAAGGCCCGGATTCCTCCATCGTTCTTGAATACGTGCCTGCAAAGCAGGCGAAGAAGCGCTCTGGCTGACGATGGCGAAGCGTAGCACCTCCCGGGGCCGGATGGTGGGGTGTATGGGACCGCACCCCGCAGGAGCGGAGGTTGCTACGTCTGACACCCTTCACTTCCCCCGCGCCGCCGCGCTAGCACAACCTTCCTGTCATCTTGAACTTCCGGACGAAAAAAACAGCGCCAAACAACAACACCCTGTTCCCGGAGACCCCCTTGAACACAATCCACAGATTACGGTTAAACGGAACCGTGTGAACTGGTCGTAACGCGTCGCGGGCGCGACGTGCGCTTCAGGGGGTTGCATCAATAGCATCCACGCAGGCGATTGCCATTCGATGGGAAGAACCCGGTGACGGGCCCAACCGCGCGAGAGGCGCACCGCAGACGGTACGCAACCATGAACCAGTCTCCAGAATTAACGCCGGACACCACTTCGGCCATCGGCGCCGAGGCATCGAACCATGTACACGTGATCGTCATCGCGCCGATCCTGCTCTTTGGCTATTACATTGCCTTGTTCGGCGCATTGATCGCCGTTATCGGAGAGGCATCGCTGTTGACGCGCCTGACCTGGCGCAATGGTTCTGACGCCGCCGCAAATGATTCGGCGGCGGACTGATGGGAGTGCAATCGATGAGACGGCCCGTGTTCTTGTCCAGGTTCTCCCTGGCGTTAATTGCAGGGAGCGCCCTGGCGCTGTCTATGGTCGCTTGCTCTACCGGGGGTGGAAGCAACGACATTGTTTTCACGTCCGAGCGTGATAGCGATAATCCTGACATCTACACCGTTTCTGGCTCCGGCGGCGAGGTGCAAAGGCTGACCAATACGTCCGCAACCGAGAAGGGCCCGAAATGGTCTCCTGCCCGGGACAGGATCGCTTTCCTCTCCGATCGCGGTGACAACTTTGAGTTGTACATCATGGATAGCGAGGGAGAGTCTGAGCAAGTCGCTGTGGGCGGCGATGGAGAGCGCAAAGCGTTTGCATGGGGGCCGAACGGGAATCGGATGGCGTACGTTTCGGACCATGAGGGCAAGGACTTCATCTACGTGATGGACCTGGCACTCAATCAGAAGTTCCGCCTGTCGACCATCGACGCGCCGCAGTCTCTAGGCAGCTGGTCGCCGGACGGCGAATGGATCGTCTTCTCTGTACTCAATGGTGACCAGCAGGGTATCCATCGTAAGAACCCCGGCGGTGTAGATGAGGTCCAGTTGACCGAAAACGCTGACTCTGACCCGATCTACTCACCCGACGGCAAATCTATCGCCTTCATTTCCAGCCGTGACACCGACGCGACTGAAATTTACATCATGACCGATGAGGGAGACGACGAACGAAATCTCACCCGTAAATCTGGCGCCGATTTTGACTTTGACTGGGCGCCGGATAGCAAGAGCCTTGTGTTTGTTACAGAACGTGAAGGTGAAGGGGTGCCGGAGATATTCGTGGTCGCCACCGGTGGCGAAGACGACGACCCTGTGCGGTTAACCACCAATAACTCGATCGAGACGAATCCTCGCTTCTCGCCGAGCGGCAGCAGAATTGTTTTCGTTTCCGACAGCGACGGGGATTCAGATATTTTCTCGATGCGACGCGACGGAACGGCGCAGGAGCGGATCACGGCCACAGACGAGGATGACAAGTCTCCTGACTGGTAGCTGAGCGTTGCCTGCGGCGTATATGAGTGTTTGTTAACGGCGGCACCACCGAACCCACAGTCAACTATCTCAGGGACGGATACCGTCGCATCGCCATAGAATCTTGATCGTGGACCATGGCCTGCTGAACGGGAGTTTCCTGAATCAAGTTCAGGACAAGCTCTTACGCCACGTCCATTCGGGCCAGGCGTCGTAGTGTGAGCGTCAGGAAGAGCGCCACCACGATTCCGGCTGCCGCTAGGGCCTGGGGCAGTGTCAAGGTTGCCGTGTCTCCGGCGAATTGGATGTCGTCAAATCCGTGGATCGTCGCCTCGGTGTAGTGGCGGATACTGAGCCATCGGACGCCCTGCAGGAAGCCTACTATCGCCGCTTCCCACACGAACACGTAGACAAGCCCGACCGCCAGCGCGTGGCTCGTCATGAGTCCGGCCCACGTAAAAATGGAGGTGTACGCGAGCACACCCACCGCTAGCCCGACTGCTGCAGCTACCGACGTGGTAAGACTCCCTTCAGGGACGATCACTGTTGTAAGCACTCCGCTGCCGATGACCACAACTCCGGCGACGGTTATCGTGGCCAGGAACTTTGGCAGGATGATCCCCCACCGGGAGACGGGTTTCAGGAACAGATATGTCATCGTCTGGTCTTCAATCTCGTGCCCGAGGGACGCGGTACCCAGGACGACGGTGACGATGGGAAGCACTGCGGAAATCACCATAGGACCCATTAGGAAGTTGTCGCGGAAGGAAACCAGATCCTCGGTATCTGGAGGAAAGATCGCCGTTACGACGGACAGTGCGACGGGGATGGACGCTATGAATAGAAGAATCAGCAACCGCTTGGGCCGCAACATCTGCGTGAGTGAAAGCTTGTAAATCGTCAACATCGGTAGATGCGCGCCCTATCGGTCCGCAAGGTACGTGAACACGCTTTCCAAAGAGTCGTCCAGTGGATCGACCCGAGTCAGTCGTATCCCGAGCGCCTGTGCGGCTTTTGGAATGGCAAGTTGCAGTTCCCGCACGCTGCGACTCAATATCTGGATATGCCCTTCTCCGTCCATCGATATCGACTCAACAGATGGTTCGGTTATCAGTCCGGCGGCGAGTGCGCGAACGTCTGAAGCCCCAACCCGGACGATGTAAGGGCGGTCGCTCAGTTTCTGCCGGATCACGTGATAGTCGCCCGACGCTGCGAGCTTGCCGTATACCAGGAGCAGGATGCGGTCGGCGACCGCCTCTACCTCCTCGAGGATATGGGAGGAGATCATGATGGTTCGGCCTTCCGAAGCCAGCCTGACCATCAACTCCTGGAACTCGATGCGCTGCCGTGGGTCGGAGCCACTGAGGGGTTCATCCAGCAGGAGTATTTCCGGGTCGTGGACCATCACGGCGGCGAGCCGCATCCGTTGTTTCATGCCGCGGGAGTATTCGCCTATCGACCGATTTTGGGCGTCCTGCATATCGACCTGTTCGATCGCCCGTTCCACGGCGGTTTTGACATCCGGAACCTGCTGTAATCGAGCATTCAACTCGACAAAAGCACGTCCGGTCATGAAATCGTACGTCGACTGGTGCTCGGGCATCACACCGATGCGTCGATACAGCTCGGGGTTATTACGTACGGGTTCCCCAAACACCTGTATCTCGCCGCCGGATGGTCGGGTCAGGCCGCAGATCATCCTCAGCAGGGTGGTCTTGCCGGCCCCGTTAGGTCCAAGCAGGCCGGTAAGCCCGGGCCGGACTTCAAGAGATATGTCGTTGACGGAAACGACGTCTCCAAACCATTTGGAGACGTTGCTGACCGTGATCGTCGGTTCCACTCTTGAGTTGGCGACCTCTTCCCCCGGTTCGATGGCGACCGGTCGATTATCGGATAACGTCATCGTTCATCCCCCAAATTTCCGGTAGCGAAACACCATTGTCCCGAACGCGCCGGCGATGACGGCGGCAATTGTCATAGCGTTGTACCAGGGCGAAACGGGGAAGTGTGTCCTATCACCAAATGTCCAACTAGAAACCCCGGCTAGCATCGTATCCGGGAGTATCAGCAGATGAATGTAATGAGCGGCGTCACCGTCAGGGGCCTGCACTTCTTCATCGCCATGATTTCCTGTGCTGGATGAAGCCCCTGCTGCGTGTTCTTGCCTGTCCTGATCCGAGGTCAGGATCTCTCCGCCGAATCCACCAATCGCGGCTGTGATAAAAACAAAGGCGATCACTCCGGCTGAGGCGAAAGCACGGCGGGATGTAAGGGATGCAGCAGCCAGGGCAAGGCTCGTCATGAAGGCCGCAAGGATAAGGCCGATGGCGAATATGGCCCACAGGTCACGACCGTTGTCCTTTATGTATCCCCAGGGGCTATCGTCGGACAGGACGAAAGAGAGATACAGCAACGCTTGCGGAACGATCGTGAAGGCCATCGCAAAAGTGAAAAATGCCAGCCATCGGGCGATTGCGTAATCGAGCGATTTCAGAGGACGAACGGCGTATAGAGGGAGCACGGAGTTACGTTTGTCAGGACTGAGCAATGCCGGGCCTACGATCGCCGCAAAGAGCAACAAGATGATGAAGGTAAGACCGTAATAGTCCTCGTGCTTGGGAAGTGGGATTTGATCGGTTTCCCCGCCGAATGAGGACATAAAACCGGCGACCGAGATGATGAAGATCGCCGGCCCGAGTACAAGCAGGCCAGAGATTCCACACATCATCTTGGCGGCGACGCCCCGACCCAGACCGAGCACGGAGCGAATTCCGTCATCGTAGACCGCCATGAAGGCCTTGCCCCGGCCTCCTCTCGGACCATCGTAGTGACGGTAGCCGAGGTCGAAGACTTCTCCCTCTCGCTGCTCCAGGCCGTTGACCTGTCCACTCACCGGCGCGTTCAAGGTGCCGGCCTCCGGAAAATGTCGCTGAGTGTCTGAGTTCGAGGCGCCAGTCGGTGGAGAAGCGCGCCCGTCTCCACGATAACGTCACGTATGACGTCCAGGTCGTCCTGAGAGGCTTCCTCTATCAGGAGGGCCCTGCCTTCGATGGTTACAGCGATCCCCTTGTTTGTGAGGGATGCCGCCACAGCCTCGATCCCCTCGTCAAACTCCAGTGCCAGTGTTTCTGTGTCTGTTGTATATCCGGACACGTCACCCTGTTCAACGACGCCGCCTGCTTCCAAAACGATGATGCGTTCACAGGTTCTTTCGATATCGCCCATGAGGTGTGATGAGATGAGCATCGAGATGCCGAACTCGCTGCTGGTCTGGGCGATCAGTTCAAGCATTTCCTGGCGGCCGGCCGGGTCGAGACCCGCCGTGGGTTCGTCGAGCAGTACCAGCTGAGGGTCGTGGACGATGGCCTGCGCCAGCTTTGCGCGCTGCTTCATGCCGGTGGAGTATGTGCCCATCGGCCGATATCGCTCTTCGTCAAGGCCGACGTGCCTGAGGACGTCTGTTGCGCGACTTCTCGCTTCCGTGCGCGGGAGTCCGCTTACGCGCGCCATGTGGGTCGTGAACTCCGCAGCGGAGACGTTTGGCGGCAGGCATTCATACTCTGGTGAATAACCGATTAAACGATGGGCCTGGATCGGATCTCCGCCGTCTTCACCGAACACCTGAAAATCGCCAGATGTCGCCTGAATTATGCCGAGGAAAAGAGTCATGAGCGTGCTTTTGCCGGCCCCGTTTGCGCCGAGTAGCCCGGTCATGCCCTGCTCGATGTCGAGCGTCACATCTTGAAGGGCGACGGTATCTTCATAAACCTTCGTGATGTTCCTGGCGGAGAGTAGTGCAGGCATCCTAAAACTGTACCATCACCCCATAAGCGGATTGCGTGTATTCGATTAGGTCATGTTAGGACCAATACACGCGCTCAAAGCCCGTAGAACCGTTCAGCGTTGCCGCCGAAGACGGCGGTTCTGTCTGCGACGGACATCCTGCCCAGTGCACGTGATGCGGCGTGGAAGACCTGTTTGTATGATCCGGCCAGGGTGCATACGGGCCAGTCGCTGCCGAACATGAGTCGGTTGTAGCCGAACATATCGACTACGTGGTTGACGTAAGGTGTCAGGTCGGCCGGCTTCCAGTTCTCGGTGTCGGCCTCGGTGATCATGCCCGAGATTTTGCAGTAGACGTTCGGAATCTCTGCGACGCGCTTGAGGTCTGACAGCCAGGGCTCGAATACGCCGTTGGAGATGAGCGGTTTGGCGATGTGGTCGACGACGGTTTTCAAGTCCGGTACAGCGTCGAAGACGCGCGGGATGTACGGCAGGTGCTGGGGTCGCGGCAGGAGGTCAAACGGGATGTCTCTCCTCGCCAGTTCTTTTAACCCGTTCAAGACGGCCGGGCGCATTATCCAGGCGTCTTCCGGTTCGTCGTGCCAGATGTGACGTACGCCTTTGAAGTGGACGTCTTGTTGAAGTTGGTCCAAGGTGTTACCGACGTGCGGGTCAACCAGATCTACCCAGGCAACGACGCCTGCGATGAAGTCGTTTTCGGCAGCAAGGCCGAGCAGCCACCGCGCCTCTTCGATAGAGGAGTGCGCCTGCACGATAACGGTGCGTTGTACGCCAACTTCATCTATAAGCGGTTTCAAGTCGGCAGGCAGGCGGTTCCGGCGCAGTACGTTGTCGCCTTCTGGCATCCATTCGTAGTCGAGTTCTGACAGATCCCAGAAATGGTGGTGGCTGTCTACGACCGATGGCATTCAATGGTCCTCTGTTCAATACTTGCCGGGTCGGTTGGATAGCGTACGGGCCGATTTTCATCGACCCCTGAGGGCGAATAGTCATTCGCCCCTGCGATGTGGTTGCGATGGGCTCCTTCGAGACCCTCGGGGTGGGTTTGGGGAAGGCCCCGCCAGGATTGGGTGCAGACGTTAAGTACCTGCCGCCTGTTACCTGGTTATTCGACCTATTTCTGGGCCTTCTCGGTCGGGGTCGTTGTGGCCTACTCCGACGCCGGTCATGACGGCGTCCGAGTACCAGAGCTCGCCATCCTTGATCGTTAGCCCGTGCGGAGCCGGCGAGTCATCCCCAAAAACGATGCGATCCTGTTCTTCGCCGGTCTCGACGTCGTATTTGACGATTATCTGGTCGCTGGTGTGGGCGCACCAGATGCCATCTCCATCGCGGGCCAGACCGTGCAGACGCTCTGTCGGCACTTCAAAGCTCTCCATGACGTTCATGTTGTCGAATGGGTCGCAGATGTGGATCGCCTTGGGCTGAAATGCCGTGACCCAGAGCTTGCCGTCGTCCCATTCGAGGCCGTGTATGCCGCCACCGTCCGGAGTGCGCCAGCGGTTCACAAACGCGCCGGTCTTGAGATCGAGTTGGTATATCCAGCCGATGTGTGTGTCGGTCGGTCGATAGTCGCGGAATTTGGTGATGCCGTTTGAGGCCGTCCAGAGGAATCCCCCGCCGACTGTGATTCCGGAGCCGTTTTCGGTCGGCGTGTCCATGACCCGGGTGACGTAGCCCTCGGAATTCATGACGTAAACCTGGTCAGACTGCTGATCCATGACAAATAGCTCGTCTTCGAACCACTGGAGGCCATTCGGCATCCGGCACGGTGAGTCGTAAGTTGGAACGGTCTGAACGGTCAACGTATTGCTCCTGGTTATCTGATGTAGTCGTAAGGCGAATCACCCGGAATCATGTCGTTCCTCGATCCACGGCGACGGGCGTCATCATGTTCCGGGCGCGGGCCATCGTCAAGATCA
>JAPYSM010000111.1 GCA_029936485.1 Dehalococcoidia bacterium | reverse complement strand
GATGGCCTCTGGTACATCGACCAGCGGAACGACAAGGTGTACAAGTTGGACTGGGACTCCGGCGATGAAATCCTGTCGTTCCAGACCACGACGGAGCACGCCAGCGGTATCACCATCGGCGATGGCTTCGTATGGGTTTCATCTACATTTGGCCTGACGATCCACAAGATCGATATGAAGACCGGCAAGACCGTCCAGGAGCTCCCGACGCCGGGAGTGGGACAGGTCGCCTTCTCTCCTCTTGGCACGGCCGCTCGTGACTCAGGCGCCCACGGACTTGAGTGGCGTGATGGAAAGCTATGGGTCGCCGTCCCGCCGTCACAGATGATCTATCAGGTAGACCCGTCCAACGGCGAGGTTCTGCACGAGATCAAGGCCCCGGGCCTGCGCGTGCACGGCATCGCATTTGATGAAGACGGCAATCTATGGTCGGCCGACACCGCATCCGGCGTCGTGTCCCTGCTGGATGTTTCGGACGGCCGTGTCCTGAACTACATCAGGGTCCCGTGGCCGACAGAGGTCCACGGACTGACTATCGATTCCGCTGGAAAGCTCTGGTACTGCGATGCAGAGACGATGGGAATAGGACTACTCGGTCGCTAAGCCCTTCTGGGCCGTTATTTGGGCCTGAGTTGGTTTCGAGATAAGCCTTTAAACGGTGGGCGTTGCGTTTTTTGCGCAGCGCCCGCCGTTTGATTTGGCGCACGTTTAATCGCTATTTCGAGGCAGGTGATCGGCGGCGGCGGTTCCGCGTTCCAGGAAGACTGGTGTGAGGGGCCGATAGGGCCGGTCGCCGCGAGGGGCCATGCCAGTTTTCGGATAGCGCCCCATCGGCCCGGGAACCGTAGCCAGGTGAATGGGTCGTCGCCCTCTATCGCGGGCTGGCCGTTGATCTCCAACAGCACCAGATCGTCAGCGGTGTTCCAGATCGGTCCTCTATCCGATGTACGGTCCCCGGCTTTCGGCCACGCCTGTTTATGGACACCAGCGGCCGCATAACTCGCGTGGCTCCCGAGCGCCGAATAGACGATTGGGTTTCCGGCGGGCGTCAACTGAAGGATCGGGCCGATCTCTGCCTCGGTATCAGGAAGCGCCCACCCACCGTTGTTCTGACCGTGGGCGGATAAGTAGGCAGCGATCAGGCGTGGTTCGCGGGTGTTAGTGACACGAACGGTTACGTGCTCCCAGTCGCCCTCGTGCGTGATATGCCGGCCTTCTCGGCCGTTGAACGGGTAGAAGAACCAGTACTGGAGATCGAACGCAGCGGGATCGTCAGGCGCAGACCTCGCATTCACGTAACAGGGCGCACTCAGACGCCCGCCATTGGGCTGAAATCCGTGTCTTGTGTTCTGTTGATTCGGTCCGCCAGGGATATCCAGATACAAGTCTGCCCCACCGCATTCCTCGGATCCGTAGTTGCCCAGATTCTCGGGCGTCACACGCCCAACCGGCAACAGCTCTTCGTCCCTTTTTAAAAGTCCGCGCCAGCGCCGTAGACGCGTTCGTTCCAGGTACCACTCGACCGATGAAGGACGATGCGGGTCATCAGGGTGCAGCCGAACCTCCGGGGCAAATCTCGGAAGCGCCGCAACCACATCAAAAGCCGGGGCTGGCATGGCGTCCCTGTCTGAAATACATCAGGTCTATCGAGCGGCCTGAGAAGTTCACGACCTTGCGCGTCTCAGGTTCCGATGCTTGGTCCGCTATCGCAGTACGCCCGGAGCGTTTCGATAGCAGACAGCACGGCGAGGTGGCTGGTGCGGGGATTGCGGACGTGTGGTTGATTCACCAGTTTGAACGTGAATTCGCCGAACTCACCTCGGGCGTGAATCTCATGGACGTTACCGGGAGAGGCTGGGTCCGCAACCACCTTCACTATGGTCCGTTTCGGGCCGATGCCGGCAATGCTCAGGGTCGCAGCGACATTCACATTCGCAGGGAACAACGCTACTGCATCGCGAGCCGGGCCTTCGTAGAGGACAGTCGGTTCTGTGATTTCGACGTCTTCCCATTTCGCAAATCCGGGCGCGCCGGAGAAAGCTTGTGGAGTTTTTGTGGACGTCAGCGTGACGCTCTCGAGCAGGTCGCGGACTGAGCGAAGTGCATCGATGCCGCCCAGCGCTCCAGAGGGAATGACAATTTCGCACCCGTTATCCGCGGCGAGGCTGATCAGGCGATCAAATAACTCCGTATCCGCGAGCGCACCGGAGCTAAGGATGAACAGCGAACGGCCAGCGGACAGAACGGTCTCTCCGTAAGCGGCAATGGCTGCGGGCGCTGCGCACTCGACCACAAGTGACACATCTTGTACGGCCAGGAGTTCGTCCACGGTCCGGCATGTTGTGGGCCGTGGGTCCAGTTTTTCGGCCAGGTGGCCGGCCGCCTCTGGATCTTCATCAAAAACGGCGATGACACGGGCGTTTTGAACCACTCGATCGGATACCGCGAGGGCGACTTCTCCACCCATCGTGCCGCATCCAAGAAGGCCAATGCCGACGCGTTCATCCATTTGGACGAGATCGTTCCTTTCAGGCAGCTTCAGGCCGTTTTTCAGTAATTCAAGACGTCGTCGCACGTTTACTTGAACGAACCGGGGTTAAACTCGGTCGTCCTCGCCCTGACCTTGATAATGCCCTGTGTTCAGGCTCTTTTCAGCGGTCTGGGCCGGGTCAATGTAGCAGGAGAACGGTTCCGGGATATCTGGGATGGGCCACGCATTGGTCCATCGAGATCGACATATTCACTCTCGGGTTGATCCCAAATTAGTCCCGAAAATATTTAGAGGAGCAAAGTCGAGTGGCGGCATCACCAATCAGCGGAAAAGTGCAGACGGTGCTCGGGCCTGTCGATCCGGAATCACTGGGGGCCACGATCACGCATGAACATCTGCTGATCGACTTCACCGTGGTGTTTCAACCGCCAAACAACCCCGATGAAGCAGGTATGTCGGAAGAAAAGCTTTCGCTCACGAACCTTGGCTGGATCCGGCACAACTGGAACAGCTCGCTGGACAACCTGACCCTGCTGGATGAAGAGGTCGCCACGGCGGAGGCCAGCCATTACTTCGGGGCCGGCGGCCGAACCATGGTCGATGTCACAAGCAACGGCCTCGGGAGAGACCCGCTTGCGCTGGCACGCATCAGCAAGGCGACCGGGCTGAACGTCGTGATGGGCGGCGGGCACTACATCGGTAGCACACACCCGGCCGAGTTCGAGACGACAACAGCCGAGGGAATCGCCGAAACGATCATCCGCGACATTGAACAGGGGGTCGACGGCACCGGAATTAAAACCGGGATCATCGGCGAAGTCGGCGTCTCCGCACCATGGAATGAGTCCGAGCACAAGACGGTACAGGCGGCGGTGATCGCACAGGTTCAGACCGGCGCTCCCGTGCTGATTCACCCGGGACGAGACGAAGATTTGCCGCTCCAGATTCTGAAGGCCATCGACGGGTGGGGTGGGAATATGGCCAACACCGTCATGGGCCACATCGAACGAACTATCTACAACCGGGACGCTCTAAAACGCGTTGCTGAGACGGGGGCGTTCCTGAACCTTGACCTGTTCGGCCACGACTCCTCGTACTACCCGCTTGCACCCAGTTCATACATGCCGAACGATGCCCAGCGCTTGGACCAGATCGAGTTTCTGATCGACCAGGGCCATGTGGGCCAGATTCTGCTGGCGCACGATGTGTGCTCCAAGCATCGGCTGAAGGAGTACGGAGGCCACGGCTGGGATCACATCATCTCCCGCGTCGTTCCGCAGATGCTGGCGAGAGGGATCAGCCGTGAGCACGTAGACCAGATGCTTGTGGACAACCCGAAACGCATGCTGACGTTCGCCTGACTTTTGATATTTGGGATATTGGGCCGCAGAAAGGCGTTTATTCCGGGCGTAACTGCGTAAAATTTCATGGTGCCCGGAAATTGCCTGACCTCGGCGGGCGCATCACGCGATCTATGTTTGAACTGGAGACGATGGTTTGACGCAGGGGCTAGTGCGAGGAATTCGGGGTTCAGCAGCGATGGCGGGCGTCGCGGTCTTGATGCTACTTTTCGTGGCCTGTTCAAGCGGCGGCGACGAACCTGTAGTCAACGATCAGGCTCCACTGGACGATATTTTCCTGTTCGTGATCTCTTCCGATGCGGCGATCGGCGAGAACCGGCTGCCTTTCGCACTCCGTCGCGCAGACGGAGGAAAGGTTGATGTGGCTTCGGCTGGCGTCACGATGATGTACGAAAAGCGCGATTCTGGCGTCGTAGTCACAGCTCCCGAGCCGACGTTCAGACAGTGGCCCGTAGGCGGCGGCATCTTCACCACGACGGTCGAATATGACAGCGCCGGGATCTGGGATTTCACTGCAAACATCACACTGCCGGACGGCACTCAAAACACGGCTGATGCCACGACGCTTGTGAAAGAGGCGTCCGCCACGCCTGGAATCGGTACAGCAGCCCCGGTGATCGCAACCAAGACCGGGGCGACTCCGGAAGAACTGGCACTCATCACGAGCGACGCCAACCCCATCCCCGAGATGTACGCCGTGAGTTTCGATGACGCTCTCGAATCCGGCGATCCGGTGGTAATTAGCTTCAGCACACCGGCGTGGTGCACATCGCAGACCTGCGGACCACAGGTGACTACGATCGATCAGGTCCGCCGGAACCACATCGGCGAGGCCGCGTTCATCCACGTCGAGCTGTTCGACAACCCGGACGTTATGCGTGAGAGCGGCGACCCGTTGCTCGGCGTCGGAGCCCCGGCGGTGGAGCCGTGGAACCTGCCATCCGAGCCGTGGACCTTCATCATCGACGGCGACGGACTGATAGCAGCCAAATTTGAGGCGTTCACGACCGCGGACGAGCTGGGAGAGGCGCTTGTGGCGGTGCTGGCGGGCGGGTAAAACCCCGCTACCCGGTTCGTTTATCAGTCGGTAATGGCGCTGATGATCAGATGGCCGTCTTCTTCAAAATATTCGACCCGAAGTGATTGACCCATCGCCGCGTGCTCTTGAAGATGCGAAGGAGTTTGTCCAACAAACCCACGCGCCTCGAACTGCCATACAACACCATCGGCATCTACCAGCTCGAGTTCAGCCAGCACCGTGACAGACGAAGGCACGACGTTGGTGACCTGGCCAACCACAAACCGATATCCGTCGCCCGAACCGCAGGCCGCTAATAGCGATATCGACAACACTGCGACGAAGGTCAATGCGGGCTGCGCGAGCCGCCGATTTGCTATCACCAATTAGCTCGACGCTGCATCCGCTATCAGCTGTTCCAGTCGCTCCAGAAGAGCGTCGGATTCGTCCAGGATGTCACGGTCACGCGGCTCTTCTCCGAGCGAGTGTGCCTCTTCAATATCGGCCCGCGCGAGTGCGAAATCCTGAAACACGTCCATGTAGAGAGTTGCGCGATCAAGATATGGCTCCGCGCTAACAGGCGAGTATTCAATAGCGAGGCTGAAGTCGCCGAGCGCGAGATCGTAGCTGCCGATCTGAAAGAGGAATCGGCCTCGCCACCAGTAAGCCGGGCCTTCATCCGGAGCGAGCTCCACGCCTTCATTGAACATCTCCAGTGCGTCCGCAGCACGTCCGGCTCCACTCAGGATTCTTCCCAGCACGATCACCGAATTCGGGTCCGAAGGGTCAAGAATGCGCGCCTGTACTGCGTCCTGATTTGCGCCCAGGATGTCTCCCACAGACATGCTGGCGACGGCGCGGCCCGCATAAGCAGAAGCAAGATCAGGTTTGAGCTGGATCGCTCTGTCCAAATCAGAGATCGCCTTGGCCGGTTTTCCCTGGGCCATAAGAGCGCTCGCACGGCCTTCCCAGCCGCGTGCAAATTGGGGTTCGATCTCGATCACTACCGAGAACTGCCGTTCTGCCTGAACATAGTCGCCACGATTCAGATATGAGTGTGCCCTGGCGTAATTACGAACGTTCTCGTTTGTGCTGGGTGGATCCGGCGTAGCGCTCGGTTCTGGTGTAGCTGTGGTGGGTTCCGCTGTCGTCGCTGGTTCAAGCTCGGCCGTCGCGGTAACTTCGGGCAGTTCCGGTGGCATATCGGCCTCGTCGGAAACCGAACCGTCCCCGCTCGAACAAGCGACGAGTGCGATCAATCCAACGGCGCTGCACACCACCAGCCATCTGCAGACCTTGAGTTTCATCCGTTTTTTCTGGCGCCTATTCATTCTCTGGACACTGTCACCTTTCGTGATGTCCGAAAATCCGCACCGAGATTATGTACCTGGAACATGAATCAAGGTTATGTTGTCTCGCCGTAGTGGGGAGTTCAATATGTCCTGTCCCCAAAAGTTGCTTGCCTCTCAGCGATATGACGCTGAACATATCCCGTCGATAACGGTTCCTTGAGATCAACCATGGGAAGTCGTCCCTGGAAAGGTTTTACGAACACATGCCCCGTACGGGTTTGATTTGCTAATAGACCTTCATTGCCACACCATCGAGCGTTCCGACGATAGCACCGCATCTGCGCTCGATCTGGCTCGTAAAGCACAGGAAATGGGACTCGATGGAATCTGCCTGACCGATCACGACACCTTTTGGCCCGCGGACGAGGTGAAACGGATCTCGGACGAGGCCGAAATTCTTGTGCTGGCTGGTGTGGAGATCAACACCGACGGCGGGCATGCGCTGGTGTTCGGGTTGGAGGAGTACATTTTCGGGATGCACAGGCCGACTTTTTTACGGGAACAGGTTGATCGGGCAAATGGCGCAATGTTGATGGCGCACCCTTACCGCCGCTCACTTCCATGGGGCGTCGACCCCGGGACAAAAAGCTACGACGAAGCACTCAAGCGTGCAATCAAGGGCGAATTCATTCGGGTGGTCGACGGCGCAGAGGTGATCAATGGGCGAGCAACCGAGATCCAGAACGAGTTCGCACGGCTGTTGCTGGATGCCGTCGGCACGCCAAAATTGTCCAACAGCGATACGCACACGGTCGAAGGAATCGGTTATGTCGCAACCGAGCTCGAGCGAGAAGTCTACGACGTCCCCGGCCTGATCGTAGAACTCCAAACCGGGCGTTTCCGGCCCTGGTCCGCCCCGGGATGGATCGCCAGCGGGATGAACTCCACCAATACTCCCACCATCAAACCCGGCTAACGCAACCCGGATAGACGGGCGACGACCATCTCCAGCGCCACTCTGTCTCGGACCTCGCCCGATTTGTAGCTGAGGTCTGCCTCGCCCAGGCTGCGATGCGCTTCAGCGAGGTATTCGTGGCTGAAACGAACGGCCTGCTCCAGCGTTTTGCGCAACGCAAACGCGGCTCTCAGCCCAATCCGGTTACCTATCTCCCCCTCATCAACGCCGCGCTCACGAAGGTGACTGGCGAGGATCAGCATGCGCGTCTGGCGGGTCAACATTGAGAGGATGTACTGCACGCTCGCGCCATCATCCAGTAACTGATAAAGCGCCCTCATCGCCATCCCGGGCCGGCGCTCAAGGATGGCGTCCACGGCGGCAAA
>JAPYSM010000110.1 GCA_029936485.1 Dehalococcoidia bacterium | reverse complement strand
CGTCTGGCGTCCAGTGTTGTTTCGGACAGCTCGGTGTCTTCTGTCCCGCTGCCAAGTGACGATATGAAGGGGCGGCTCATCGGCCGGGAAGGCCGAAATATCCGTGCCATCGAAGCAGCCACGGGCGTCGACTTGATAATCGACGAAACGCCGGAGGCGGTCACGATCTCATGTTTCGACCCGATACGTCGTGAAGTCGCACGTATCGCCCTTGGGATATTGATCCAGGACGGCCGGATACACCCGGCCCGGGTTGAGGAGCAGGTGGCAAAAGCGCGCCGAGAGGTCGACGAGGTCGTGCAGAAGGCGGGCGAAGAGGCCCTATTTGAGGCCAACGTAAAGGGTTTGCACCCTGAGTTGGTCAAAATAGCAGGCCGGCTGAAGTTCCGATACAGCTACGGCGAGAACGTGCTCAGGCACTCTGTCGAAGTGTCCCTGCTGGCGGGGATGATGGCGGCCGAGATCGGCGCAAATGTTGAACGTGCGAAGGCCGCAGGATTCCTGCACGACATCGGTAAGGCCCTCACCCACGAGGTTGAAGGCCCGCACGCCGAGATCGGCGCAGACTTGGTCCTGAAGTACAACGTTTCGGACCAGATCGCTGACCCGATTCGCCAACACCACGACTCCGAGATGACGACCCCGGAGGCCTTTATCGTGGCCGCCGCCGACGCCATCAGCGCAGCGCGCCCCGGGGCGCGACGTGACACGCTCGAGCGCTACGTGCAAAGGATGCAGGAACTTGAGGATGCCGCCCGCGGCTTTGAAGGCGTGGAACGTTGTTTTGCGATTCAAGCCGGACGTGAAGTCCGGGTCATGGTTCAGCCGGATATCGTTGACGATGCCGCATGCGCCGTGCTCGCCCGGGGAATCACGAAGCGGATTGAGACCACTCTGTCCTATCCGGGCCAGATCAAGGTGGTCGTGATAAGGGAATCCAGGTCTATCGAGACTGCTCGCTGATCGGGCTTCCCGTTAGACAAGGCAAATCAGATTCCGGGGCGTTCCACAGGGGTGGCCCGGAATCGCGTTATGGTCCGTCTCGTGGTGTCATTTCCAGCGGCTCGAAATCCGGCGGTGAAATCTCCGGAGTGCCTGTATCCTGTTGCTTCTGTTCTGCCTGAAACATACTGGTTGATTGTGGTGATGGGCTGACCAGACGGAAACTACTGATACGGATTATGCGTTGAGCTCGTCTATCCAAAATAACGCCGGTGGTGTCGTTCCGCCCGTGGTCGATCTCCACCTTCATACGTCCGCGTCTGACGGACAGCTTTCACCTACCGAATTGATCGAACAGGTCGCAGGTACTTCCCTGAGGATCGTGGCGGTTACTGACCACGATTCTACCGAAGGGATAACCGAGGCGCGCGCCGCAACGGCACACCATCCCCACCTGACCTTGATTGCAGGGATAGAATTGGGCACGGAAGATGGTGAATCAGACGTCCACCTGATCAGCCATTTTGTGAACCCCTGCGCGCCCGGCTTGCAGGACTTTCTTTCCCACCTGCGTGATGGACGCATCGAAGCTGCGGAAGGCACGGTGACTAGGTTGGGAGAGCTGGGCATACACATTAGTTGGGAACGCGTGATGGAGATAGCAGGCGGCGCAGTGGGCAGGCCACATATCGCTCGAGCGATGGCCGAAGCTGGTTACGTGAAAAACGCACAAGACGCCTTCCAGCGTTACCTCGGCAACGATGGCCTTGCCCGGGTCAAACGACCCAAACCGACACCGGGCGATGGTGTTCGATTCCTGCATTCGATCGGGGCTACGGCCACACTGGCACACCCCCAAACTGTAAAGGGCCTGAGACGCGTCCTCGGTTTCCTGGTGGACGAGGGGCTGGACGGGATAGAGGTGTTCGCGCCGAAGTACGGCACGAGCGATCGGGAACGGCGGCTTGAAGTCGCCCAACGTAGTGGCCTTATACCAGTCGGTGGCAGCGATTATCACGCTTGGGGCACATCCGAGGAGATCGTCCCGGGCGACGCTAAGACGGTCGGCCCTCCAATGGATGCGGTAGACAAATTACGTGCCGCAGCAGACAGATGGAAGGCTGCCGCCGCAAGGGCTCCCAAGATACTCGGAGAGGGGCCTCCCACCCCAAGCTCCGGCTGACATGGAGATCCTGGGAGCACCGTTTTATGGCGTCCTCTTGCTGGCTCTCGGCGCCTACTTGTTTGGCGCCATCCCAACCGCTTATCTCGCCGTTCGGGTAAGACGCGGCGAGGATATTCGTCAGATCGGCAGCGGCAATGTGGGTGGCGCGAATGCGATTCAGGCGATGGGCCGCACCGCGGGCTTGATAGTGATGGCTTTCGACGTGTTCGTAAAAGGCCCGCTGCCTGTGATCGTCGCTGGTTCGGTTCTGGACTACGGCAAGGGCATCGAAGTCGTAGGTGGATGTGCCGCCCTAGTAGGGCACAACTGGTCGGTATTCCTCAGGTTTTCCGGCGGGAGGGGACTGGGCACAGGCAGCGGCGTGCTGTTCGCCATGGCGTGGCCGATCTGGTTCATATTTGTCGGCATCGGACTGATCTGCTGGATCATCACCCGTAACTCGCCCGTCGGGTGGGTGATAGCGCTAGTTCTACTACCGTTTATCGTGGTCGGGTTCGGGCTGGCTCAGGAATACGTCATTTACGCCACGTTGTTCACCGTGATATCCGCGATCAAACGGGTAGCATCTAATCCAGGTGATCGACGAGCGTCCCTTGAAATGCCGCCTGAACAACCGGGGGAGAAACCAGAAACGGCGAGCCGACTTCATATTTACTGGAACCGGCTCATCTACGATAGAGACATAAAAGACCGAGAAGCCTGGCTGAGAGGAGACCCCGGCAGGTAGCGCCTTGCATGAAACGCAACAGGGTGACCTGCCGTTCCGATGGCTGAACAACAAGTACTTTATTGTCCGCGCGATCCCCAGACAGAAACAAACCTGCGCTGCGGACGATGCAATGAGCTGCTCTGCCCGAACTGTCTGATTCAGACAGATGTCGGCTCACGCTGTCCTGACTGTTCCCGGGTACGGACATTACCGATGTTCGAAACGAGTTCCAGTGAACTTGGTAAAGCTGCTGTGTCGGGATTTGGCACTGCGATTGGGATCGCGATTCTGGCCGTCGCGGCGATGTTAATCTTGCCTTTGCCGTTTGGGGGCGGAGCTGTCGCAGTTGGAGGTATCGGATGGCTCGTCGGCGGGGTCGTCTACAGGGCAAGTGATCACAAACAAAATCGAGCGTTGCAGTGGGTGGGTGGCTTGGCCACATTTGCGGGCTTTTTGATCGTATCGACTGTTGACCCGTTTGGGGCGACCATCGGCCTCATCATCGGGACTTACTATGCCATCCAACGCCTGAAACCGCCCCGCGGGGTTCGGTAGCCTCACAACTCGGGCACGAGGAATAACTGGAGGTTGAGTCCGGTAATTAACCGGACTTATCCATCGCTAGCCATCTGTTTTGTCCAGAATCCACAGTCGCTGGACTCAAATCCGACATCGCCTGCGCTCCACGTCCGTCCACGCGCCGGAGATCTGAATATCGAGCCTGATCGTCAATTGCGAGACCCTGTCTCGGAACAGGTCGAGCCAGTTGTTCATCTGGCCCTCTTTGATCGTCACGATCCGACTTTTGGGCAGCATCCTGTTCCCTCCATATGTGATGGAGTCTGGTGACAGGGCACTGACGCACCTCGCCGGTGTTAGGCCTGTACCGGGTTAATTACTGTGATGTCTCTACGAGCCAAATGCCCTCGGACGTGGTCCACACCGGCGAGCCATTTATCTGACCCGTAAAACGCGGACTCCTTTTTTTCGAGATCCGCCTGATCCTCAAAAGATCGGACCCAGATAAAGCGTTCGTTCTCGGTGTCGACCCAGGTACCATCTACCGTTATCCCGTGCTCGGCCAGTTGGGGTCTCAGGTCTTCATTGAATACCTTCAGCCAGGAACCCATCTGGCCTTTGTTGATCGTGTAGATACGGAGCTGTGAGATCAAAGTGCAGGTCCCCAGAGATTGTCATGTGTGATGAGAAATTTCGGTATTACCTGGCATAGTCGGTATTGCCTGGCGTAACGGGTAACTCGGCCAGAGGCCGCGTACGTAACGCAGCATATTGGCAGCTACCGGCGGCGTCCAGCGCGTCGATTCACGGGCCGTGCAGAAACCAGGCTATTGGAAGATTAATTAGTGCGTCAGAACGACCGACGCAAGCACGGCTATATGAAGCCAGACCATCTTTTTGATCGCAGCCGTCGCGGATCGAGCAGCTTGTTGGGCCCTAACGGCCTTCCAGCATGCTCATCACTGCGCGGCGACCTTTCCCGGACGAGATCTTCTTCATCATCTTCTGCATCTGCCGGAACTGCCCGAGCAACTGATTCAGGTCTGTTGAAGTCGTGCCTGAGCCGTCGGCAATACGCTTTCGACGGGAACCGTTGATTAGCTTGGGATTAGCCCGCTCTCCTGGAGTCATAGAGTGGATCATCGCCTCAACGCGTGTGATCCGGCTCTCGTCCATGTCCTTCGGGTCCATACGACCCTTGAGAGATCCCATGCCAGGGATCATGCCGATCATGTTCGCCATGCCGCCCATCTTCTTGAACGCCTGTAACTGCTGCAGCATGTCGTCCATATCGAACGACTGCGTCCGCAACTTCTGTTCGAGCGCCATGGCCTGATCAGTGTCGAATTGCTCCTCAGCCTTCTCGATGAGCGTCTGAACATCACCCATGCCCAGGATGCGGGAGGCCATCCGGTCCGGGTGATACCGCTCAAGGCCGTCTGGGCGCTCGCTGACACCAATGAACTTGATTGGCACGCCCGTGACAGAGCGCATGGACAGCGCCGCGCCGCCGCGGGCATCGCCGTCCATCTTGGTCATGATGATGCCGGTCAGCCCGATCCGCTCCTGGAACTCCG
This sequence comes from Dehalococcoidia bacterium, assembly GCA_029936485.1. GTDB lineage: Bacteria > Chloroflexota > Dehalococcoidia > Lucifugimonadales > Lucifugimonadaceae. Next base: position 2,746 of record JAPYSM010000110.1, on the reverse strand, counting down.
TCCCGGATCGCACTGCGTCCTGTCCTGTCATTGCGTCAACAACCAGCAGGCTCTCGACCGGGTTCACCGCCTCCCGGATCTCCTCCAGCTCCTGCATCAACTCGTCGTCTATGGCGATACGCCCACTGGTGTCCAAGATCAGGTAGTGAGTGTTGTTACGCTGGGCCTCTTTTACGGCATTTTGCGCCACCTTGAGGGGAGTAGATTTCTGAGGATCTTCCCGGTATACATGCACCCCGAGGTCGTCGCCGAGTTGTACGAGCTGTTCGATCGCCGCCGGCCGCCGCAGGTCACATGCCGCGATGGCAACCGTTTCATCCTGCTCCCGGAGCAAGCGAGCCAGTTTGGCGGCAGAGGTTGTCTTGCCAACTCCCTGGAGTCCGACGAGCATGATGATCGTCGGTGGGGCTTCGCCCCGGGTCAGCCCCTCGGCCTCGCCGCCGAGAATCTTCACCAGCTCTTCGTTGACGATCCGCACCACAGACTGCCCCGGCGTTAGCGACGCAAAAATATTTTCGTCAGAGGCCCGGTCTTTGACGGCGCGAACAAAGGAACGGGTGACCTTGAAGTCAACGTCTGCTTCGAGGAGCGCCAGACGAACCTCGCGCAACGCCTCGTCGATGTCCTTCTCGGATAGCCTTCCCTTGCCGGTCATCTTGGCAAAGGCGCCGTTGAGTTTGTCTGATAGTGACTCGAACAAGTTCAGATCAGCCTTAGTACGGTGAGAAGATGATGGCGTCAGCGAACTGGTTCGCCGACCATGCCAGATGACACAGGAAACAATTGTAGCAACCGGGGCTCCAACGGCATTCCCTTCCCCTGTGACCAATACCTGAGAATACCCATGAAGTTTGACACGATATTCTGGGGGGCACCGTTATTGGCGGCGATGGCTACCCAGAGCGTCGCACCGATATTGGTATCACAAGCGGACGCATTAGGGCTATCGCAGACCTGTCGAACGCCATACACATCACGCCGACGGTAATCGAGGCGCACGGGCACCTTGCATGCTCGGGCTTCCGCTACCTACTTGCCGAGATCGCCGAGGTCGCCCGGCACAACAACTCCGCCAGTGACCACCATCTGCATTGCTTCGGTGGACGACATATTAAGTATCCGGATGTCGCTCATCGGCACTACCAGCAGAAACCCGGAACTGGGGATCGGTGTGGTCGGGATGTACACGATTCCATATTCACCATTTTGATCGTTTGTAAACACCCTTGTCAGGAAACCGATCGCCAAACTGGTCTCTGTGGGGAACGGGACGCTGACCACGGTGTCGAAGCTTGATTCCTGTCCGCCCGAGACAGACATAGCGACCTGTTTCGCCGTCACATAAACCCGGCCGACAAACGGGAATTTGACGATCCCTCGCTCTATCCAGCGGCCGAGGACTTCCGCCACCCGGTGGCTGAGAAGACCGATTACGAACACGATACCGAGAAGAATTACAAGGCCGAGGCCGGGGATGTGTCTGCCTATGAGCGGGTCAACAAGTGGAGCGAATATCGAATCAGCGAGGCCCGCGACAAAACCGACTATTAACACGGTTATCGTGAGGGGCAGTAGCACTATCAGGCCACGCCCGAAGATTCTTCCCATGCGACTCTCGGACAGTTGGCGGTTGGCAGGATTCGATCAGTCGACAATAGCCGATTACGGACCCATTCGGTAACTCTCTACCCGGTAGAACCATGTTGAACCGAGGTGGATCGGTTAAATACGGGTGAAATGTTCCGACAAATCCGGTGGTTCAAGTCATTTGAGTAACTTTTGTAAGAAAGTTATACCGACCGACGATCTATTTAGCGTGATAACCAAAAAGGCTTCCAGAAGACGGCACGCGATATCGATCAGAACGCTTGGCCGGCTACTACGCCATCTAAACAAATTCCGCATCGCTGTCGTATGCTTTGGCGCAATCCGCCGGGATCACCCGACGTCACATCAATCGGAGAATTCAAATGACCACGAACGGTACCGGCAACATAGACATGTCTGTCTTTAAAGGCGTCTTTCCGGCCAACCCGACCCCCATCCACGCCGATGGCAGCATCCACGAAGAAGGTCTTCGGGCGATCCTTGAGGACAACATGTCCCACGGGGTCCAGGGATTCTGGGTTGCAGGCAGCACCGGTGAAGGACCGATCCTTTCTGAACAACAGCGCGACACCGTCGCCCGTGTCGCAGGAGAGACCACAAAGGGCAAAGCACTGGCAATCATGCATGTCGGCGCTATCAGTACCGAGAGCGCCGTCAAAGGCGCGAATGCAGCTGCCGAGTCCGGCTGCGCAGCGGTCTGCTGTGTACCGCCCTTTTTTTTTCGACCAAACGAGCGAGCGATCATAGACCACTACAAGGCAGTAGCGGACGCCGCCGATGGCCTACCATTGTTCGCGTACAACCTGCCGCAGCTGACACAGGTCGAGTTCGTTCCGGACCTGATGGACGCCGTGATGCAAGAAGTGCCGAGCCTCAAGGGCCTCAAGCACTCCGCCGCAAACTTTGCCCTGATCCGAGACTGGGCTGACCGAGGCCTCTCGTGCTTCTCGGGCTCCGGACGACTGCCGCTCCCGGCGCTCACCATGGGCGCAATCGGCACCGTCGACGCACCGCTCTCGCTGACCCCGTGGCTGTACACAGAACTGTACGCCTCATACACCGCCGGCAACATGGCGCGGGCGCAGGAACTCCAGGACGAGGTCCAGAAGGTCGTCGACCTGGTCGTCATGTACGGCGC
>JAPYSM010000109.1:3871-7680 GCA_029936485.1 Dehalococcoidia bacterium | reverse complement strand
AGGAAGAGGCGTTCGACATGATCCGCCAGTTCCTCAGCTACCTGCCGGACAGCGTCTACGACATGCCACCGTACGTGGAGCCGGACGACGATCGTGACAGGCGTGACGAATCCCTGAAGAACGCAATCCCCCATGACAACAAGACGGTGTTTGACCCGCGGCCGATTCTTGAGTCTGTTCTTGACAAGGATTCGCTTTTCGAGATAGCCCCTAACTTCGGCGCGGGACGCATAACCGTCCTGGCCCGGGTGAATGGCTACCCGGTGGGCGTGATGATTAACGACTCCCGGGTGGATGGCGGAGCAACGGGGATGAAGGAGGCCGAAAAGGCCATCCGTTTCATCGAGCTCTGTGAAACCTTCCACCTGCCGATCATCAACTTCGCCGACGACCCCGGTTTCATGATCGGCCTTGAGGCCGAGAGCGCAGGTATGCTGCGGGTCGGGGCACGTTTGCACGCGGTCATGGCCAGCACAGAGACGCCGTGGTTGACCTTCGTGATTCGCCAGATATTTGGCGTCGCGGGTGGCTGCCACATACGTCTGAGCGGCATGCACCGTCGATACTCGTGGCCGTCAGGCAACTGGGGATCTATGCATATCGAGGGAGGGGTGGACGCGGCGTACCGTCGTGAGATCGCAAACGCCGACGACCCGGACGCCAAGCGCGAGGAGATCCAGGATCGGCTCAAGCAGTTGGCCTCACCGTTCCGGACCGCCCAGACCTTCCTCGTCGAAGAAATCATCGACCCTCGTGACACACGACCTCTGTTGTGCGATTTCGTTGAGTCGGCCCAGCCCGTGATCAAGACACAGCTTGGCCCAGGTTCAGCGCCCCGATGGCGACCGTGAGCGAACTCGGGAATGGCGCTCTCGCAGAACTGACGGTACTGGACCTATCGCACTACGTTGCCGGGGCGTACTGCGGCAAATTGCTGGCGGCTTTCGGCGCAGAGGTGATCAAGATCGAAGCGCCTGGAGTGGGTGATGGAGCGCGGCAAGTTGGTCCGTTTCCTGACAGGAGTCCTGACCCGGAGGCGAGCGCGTTATATCTGTACCTGAACACCGGCAAGAAGGGATTGACGCTGGACCTCGCGTCTGAGGGCGGCGCGGCCATCCTCAAGGAGCTTGTCACGCAGGCCGATGTGCTGATCGAGAACTTCGCACCCGGCATCATGGAGTCGATGGGACTGGACTACGCAACTCTGAGCGCCATCAACCCGCGCCTCGTAATGGCTTCGATCTCCAACTTTGGCCAGTCAGGGCCGTACCGCGACTACCGCGCCGACACGATGGTGGAGATGGCCCTCAGCGGTCAGATGTACGTCAACGGCGACCCGGAGCGGGAGCCGCTGAGTTCGACCGGGTATCAGCCGTCGTACCAGAGCGCTCTGTACGCATACAGCGGCATCATGGCGGCGCTGATCGCTAGGGATCGTGATGACAGGGGCCAGTACCTGGATGTTTCTATTCAAGAAGCCATGGCCTCCGAGCACCAGTTCACGCTGAACGGGTTCACAGCCAGCGGCAAGATCAGGATGAGGTCTGGGAATCGATACGGCTCGGTTCACCCGACGACGATTCTGCCGTGCAAGGCCGATGACAACGGCAAGCCGGGTCTCGTGTCGCTCGGCATCAGTGACCCGACCCAGTACGTGCTTTTCCTTCAACTTCTCGATATGTCGGAACTGTTGGACGATCCGCGATTCGCCAATCCTCAGATGTGCGCCGTGAACTACCGCGACTTCGACGCGCTGATAAGCTCGTGGTTCATGGATCACACGGCTGAAGAGATCGTGAACGCGCTCCAGGACAACCGTATCCCGGCGGCGTTTGTGAACGAGGTCAGTGACGTCCTGGACGATCCGCAGTACGAATTCAGAGGTTTCTGGAAAGAGATCGATCACCCGGTCGCCGGAAGCCATCGCTACGCCGGTCTGCCGTATCACCTGACCGAGGCCCCGCCCGTGTACGAACGAGCCAACCTGCTTGGTGAACATACGGACGAGGTGCTGAGAGAGAAGTTGGGTTACGACTCGGACCGCCTGGGGCAGCTCAGAGAAGGCGGTGTTATTTGATGGCGGCAACCGCCAAAGGCCCGCTCGACGGCGTGCGCGTCCTGGACCTGTCACGTGTCTGGGCCGGACCGCACTGCACCCGGATACTGGCGGACCTCGGAGCAGAGGTGATCCACATCTCGGGTCGGCGACTGGTCGGACGTCGTGAGGTGACGCGTGAGACGGCGAAGGTCCTCGGCACCTACCCGGACAACGACCCGGGCGAGCGCCACTGGAACCGTAACGTCCTGAATAATGACATGGGCCGCAACAAGCTGGACATCACGCTGGAGCTCAACACAGAGCGCGGGGTAGAGCTGTTCAAGCGACTCGTCAAGATCAGCGACATCGTGATCGAAAACTACAGCCCGCGGGTGATGCCAAACCTGGGTATCAATTACTCAGTCTTGAAGGCGATCAACCCGGCGATCATTTATTGTTCGATGCCCGGCTATGGACCTGAAGGACCGTTCCATCACTTCGTCTCTTACGGCACGACGATCGACCCACACTCCGGGCTGGCGAGCCGTATGGGCTACCCGGGTGAGGAGCCGCATATGAGTGGCAACGCATACCCGGATCCTGCGTCCGGGATGTTCGCAACCGGGGCGATCATGACAGCCCTTTTCAGCAGGTATCGGACTGGAAAGGGCCAGCACATATCGCTGGCGCAGGCGGAATCTGGAACTGCGTTGACCGGGGAGGCGTCGTTGGGCTACCAGCTATCGGGCGAAGTGCCGCCGCGTATCGGCAACGGCCATGTCCGCAAGGCGCCACACGGGGCTTATCCATGCAAGGGCGACGACAAGTGGGTAGCGATCTCGGTTGGAACTGAGGCGCAGTGGACCAATTTTCGGGACGCCATAGGGGAGCCTGGCTGGGCGGTTGATGAGCGTTATTTAACGCTTGAAGGCCGGCTTCAGCACCAGCCTGAACTGGATGGACACGTGGCCGACTGGACGCGCAGCAGGGACGCATACGACGCGATGCGTCTGCTACAAGACGCGGGTATCGCCGCCGGTGTCGTGGTCAACGCCGATGAGTTGATGAACGACGAACACTTGAACCAGCGCCGCTTCTTCTGGAAGTTCGATCACCCGGAGGCCGGGGTCCAGACGCATGCAGGTCAGCCGATACGGCTTTCTGAGACACCAGCGCGTCACTACCGATCGGCACCAACCCTGGGGCAACACCATCCCTACGTTCTGGGCGAGCTGCTGGGGCTGTCAGATGATGAGATCACTGATCTGGAAGAGACCGGAATCATCGGCTACACGCCGCTGGTGCGGGAGTGATAACCGGTCTGGAGGAAGTATTGCCAGACCCCGCAATCGAAGCTATCGCAGCATTCCACCGATGGAACGACGCGTTCAATTCACGAGACGTGGAGACCCAGATTGCGCACCTGCACTTCCCGCATCTGCGGTTGGCCGAGAACCAATTTCGCGTGTGGGAAACGGGGGACGATTTTCGAGCAGGTGAGGACAACCTGACGGATCGGCTGAACGCAGAGGGCTGGCACCACACTGACTCGCTAAAGGTGGACGTTGTGCAGGCAGGGGACGATAAGGTTCATCTTGCGATCAGGCAGTCACGGCGACGAGCGGATGGTGTCGAGTACAAACCTTTTAACACGCTGTGGATCTTCACGAAGATAGACGGACGCTGGGGCGTGCAGTTCAGGTCGTCGTTCCTGGCAAGTTCGGCCTCCCGGGTCAGGCCTCAACCACTCCCGGAAGCTCCTGAAGCGTCC
>JAPYSM010000109.1:0-3771 GCA_029936485.1 Dehalococcoidia bacterium | reverse complement strand
TCCGCCTCACGCAGATCCGCTGCCTGGGCGAGGCGCTGTTCCCGGTCCAACTCCATTGCCCGAGAGCTTCGTAAAATCGGGGTCATGATCCCCGCAACCATGACGGTGAAGAGCCCAATTCCACCGGTGATCAGGATGGCCGTTCGTGGGTCTATCAAGTCCGCGAGCAGGCCGATATTTATCTGGCCTATTGGTCCGAGGCCGATGAACATCGCAACAGAACCCATGACCCGCGCTCTCATGGCGGGCGACGCAGCGTAGATCATGATGGCGCTCTGCATGGCGGCGAACGAAGCCATCCCGAATCCGCCGAAGAAGACGGTCACAAAGCTGACCCAGTACCAGTCGGACCGGGAGAATACGAGGATCGCCACGAGGAACAGCAGCGAGCCGTACAGATAGATCCGGGTGTAGTGCTTTGGACGGGCAAATGCGACGATCAACGCCGCGCCTATGAACGATCCAAGTCCCTCGATCGACGCGAGCGCACCAACAAGGACGTCGTTGACCATCAGGTCTTCCCGCGCCACAACCGGCTGCTGGCTCACGTACGGGAACCCGAACATGTTCATCAGCAATGTGACGACCAGGACTCCTACCATCAACCGGCTGCCGCGGATGTAGCTCACGCCCTCTCGGATTTGCCGGAACGCCCCCGCTCTGACCGCTTCAATCTGAGGCGCCTGGTACCGCATCGAGAGGGCGACAAGGAATGCAACGGAGTACAGCACCACTCCAACCATGAAGCCGCCTTGGGGTCCGATCGTCGCGAACAGAGTTCCGCCGACGATCGGACCAAGGATACGGGAGCCTGCGCTCGTGCCGGACTCCAGCGATATCGCACGGCCAACGCGGTCAGGGTCGACCACCTCGCCGATCATCGTGCGCCGGACAGGGAATTCACTCGCCAGCACGGAGCCCGTGACAAACGCTCCGACAGCGAGGTGCCAGAACTCAATCGCGTCAATGATCACGAGGGTGGCGAGAACGGCGGATACACCGATCTGGACGACCAACCCGAACACCATCAGGTGCTTCCGGTTCATCCGATCAGCGATGACCCCGATGCCAAACCCGAAAAGCATCGGTGTGAAACGCAGGAAAAACGTCAGCGATACGAGGAACGGCGAATCGGTCAGGTCCAGGGTCAGAAGGGCGATGACGAGCATGTCCAGCCACATCATCGTGCTGGTCAATCCGCCGATAGCCCACAATCTGACGAACTGTGGATTCCGAACTATGGACACCGGCCTCGGTGGACCGATGACGGGGCTGGACTCGCCTACTTGCGGCGGGCCTGCATTCATGTGCGGGCGGCCTCATCGTGAAAGATCGAATTGGATGTTGGCTAGTGTGGTCCTCTCAAGTTCCAAGCGCTACAACCGGTCACGCCAGAACGGACTGATTCTTGCATCGGTCTTGCCACTCGATCTTCCAGCGATATGATCGCGCGCAGTAAATTAACGGTCGATGGATCTTGAAGCATCGGCCAACTCTCGGTTCGACCATGGCCCGCTCTCGCAAATCGTTCTGAGCCGACTGCTAGATCGGTGATCGCAAGACTCTCCAGGAAATATGGCAAATCGCGGACCGTTGCGCCCCGTCGATACTTCGCCGTCAGAACGCGTCACAGATCCCGAAACGGATTCGGGCGCTACCTCCGACTTTGGCGCAGCGCGGTCCGCGCCCTGGTTGGCAACCCCGTCAGCACAAACAAGCGGATTCTTTGGCCGGACTTTTGAGTCGCTCGGCAATCGCCATTACCGTTTTCTGTGGCTAGGTGTGATGACCGGCATGAGCGGAACGCAGATGCAGTTCCTCGCTCGCGGGATCCTGGCATACGACATCACGAACTCCTTCACGATCACCGGGTTGATCGCGGTCGGTTTTGCGCCCGCTTCATTATTTGGATCGTTTATCGGCGGCACTGTTGCAGAGCGAATGGAAAAACGCACGCTGATCCAGATTCTCCAGGCCGGGCAGGTGGTCATCGCACTTGGTGTGGCGATTATGATCATCGTGGGTGTTTTGACGTGGCAATACCTGCTTGTCGCTTCGATGATCCAGGGTCTTTATTTTGCGTTCATGATGCCGGCCCGTCAGTTGATGATCCAGAAGACTGTCGGCAAAGAGTTGATGTCGAACGCCGTCTCGCTCAACTCCGCAGCGATGAGCCTGACGACGATGGTGGCCCCGGCCATAGGCGGAGTTCTCTACGGGTTTGTCGGACCGGAAGGCGTGTACCTAGTTGTGGCCTGTCTCAATATCGTCGCGATCATGTTCATGACCCAGCTACCTCGCTTCGACCCGGATCCCAACGCTCCACAACGATCGGTGGCATCGAACGTGGTCGAAGGCTTCAAGTACGTCCGCCAGTACAAAGAGCTCCTGTCTGTTCTTGTGTTTGCCGGGGTCGTGATGGTCCTGACGATGCCGTTCCGCATGCTGCTCCCGGCGTTCGCAAAGGACGTGTACGACGCAACCCCGTTCCAGGTCGGGGCGTTGACGGCCATGACCGGGATCGGCTCTCTCATGGGGGCGCTCGGCATGGCGTCGCTTCGGCGCGGTCAGCGCCGGGGCGCGGTCCTGATGGGTTCGGCCTTCGTCTCGGCGATAGCGATGGCGTCCGTTGCCGGATTGCCGTACTACTGGATCGGGTTGTTTCTGATGCTGTTTGTCGGCGTGGGCGAGGCTGGCCGGTTTGCGCTGGGGCAGGCGCTGGCAATGGAACTGTCGGACGACGAGCACCGTGCACGGGTGGCCAGCATTTTCGAGATGATCTTCGGCTTCATGCCATTTGGCATCCTGTCGGTGGCGGCGGCCATGGAGGTATTCGGCGCGGAAGCAGCGATCATCGGACTGGCAGCGGTGCTGCTGACTTTGGCAACGATTTTCGCCGTCAAGTTCAGCAGGTTGAGAAACCTGGGCTGACGGCTTAATCGACGTCCGTCAGCCTTTTAGGTCCAGATCAAGAACGGTTGCGCCGCAGGGCGCCGCCAATTCCCGGTAGTACGGCGAGTCCTAACACGCCAAGTACAACCCACCACGCGAAACCGGATGAACCATCGCCCACGTCCACAAGTGCAGACGCGGTTGGCAGCGGTAGAGGAGCACCCGTCGGGCCGGGAGTCGGGGAGAAGGTCTGAACCGGCTACAGAACCTCGGTCGGGGCTGGCGTGGACTGCAATGTCACTGTGGGCGCGGGAGTTGGCGGCGACGGCGGCAGCAAAGAAGGCGTCTGGTCATCCCGGGTCATTACCGGTTATGACCCGAGGTCTGGGCCTGGGACGATGGTCGTAACTTCGGGTGCCGATTGTTCTTCCACCGTCACCTTCAGCGCAACCAGGCCGAACGTCGAGAATCCTCCAGCGTCTCCCGTGAACTCCGCCGTGTAGTGATTTATCAGATTCGGTCCTGGTCAACTTGTGAAGTAACATCCCGGCATGCCCGCTATTAACTTCGCTATCGCTGTCGACCGCCCCCTATGAGCACGTCCGGGATGGACGACGCCGTTGCTTTAAGTGGCGGCGGACAACCTGCGGACCCCTACAGATGGAAGGCGTTTGCGGTAATCTCCATCCCGCTCACCACTTCGGTGATGAGCATGTCGATGGTGTTTCTGGCCCTCTCTGCCATCGCAGAGGATTACGGCGTCACTCTCCGGTCCGTCACCTGGGTCGTCGTCGCCCAGGCATTGACCATCAGCGCCCTGATGATGCCCATGGGCAGATTTGCCGACATCATCGGACGAAAAAAGGTCCATCTGATTGG
>JAPYSM010000108.1 GCA_029936485.1 Dehalococcoidia bacterium | reverse complement strand
CGTCGAAGGTGCCGTTCAGGTTGGGATCGTTAATGAGGCCCTTCCAGCCGACCGTTGTCCGCGGTTTCTCGAAGTAGACCCGCATCACGACGAGTATGCGGTCACTCACGCGCTCGGCGAGCTTCGCTAGTTTCTCGGCGTACTCAATCCCGGCCTTCTCGTCGTGGATGGAGCAAGGGCCGACAAGCATCGCCATGCGGTCATCCTTGCCGGCCATGATGTCTTCCAGTTCGTGGCGGGTGCGCGCAACAAGGGCCGTCGCTTCGGGCGTGATCGGGAGTTCTGAGAGGTAATCATCCGGGGTGCCAAGGCGGTCCATACGTTCCACATTTACGTTTGAGGTAGTCATATCGTTTCGGGGTCTTTCGGTTTTCGGTGTGGGTGTGAGAGAGGGTTCGGGCTACTGGCGGCCTGGATAAAAGAACCGTCGACAGTGGCATGCCGGGCCGTCGCCTGTGGAGAAGATGGCTTGTTGAGTCATGGGAACTTGTGGCCTTTTAGGAGGGGTGTGCGGGATACGCGCGCAAGTAGTATGGGGCAGCAAGAAATTGGAATTTTCGGGCGCCCGGGCGGGAATCTACCCGCTATAGGTATAGGGACGCCCGCTCGTAAACAACGGGACCAAGGTGAAGCGCGTAAAGGCACTGCACACCAATGTGTGTGCGGAAGTTACACGTTCAATTGTCACCGGTCGACCGATCATTTACTGAATTTCTTGACGTCTCTTGAACTGTTCAGGTCAGATCACTCTGTTTCGTGCGTAAGTTTACCGCGTCTCGAAGGTATATGTGTTTTATATCCTGTGGCGCTTGAACTGTGTTCCACATCATCAGCACTCGGATACAGCGTGGAAACCCGTGCGGCACGGCCATCTCGTGGCTGTGGAGCAATGGCACATGTACCCATCCCAGCATGCGGGCTGCGACGGCCGGGAACTCGGACACGAGGTCGATGGTAGTGGTGAATTGGACCGAGGCGAGATCGTCTTTGTCGATACCGTTGGCTGAAACGATCTCGGTGATCAACTCTGTGGTCGCGTCGAGAATCGCTTCTCTTGTGTCCTCGGTGACCGTCGTGGCCCCGCGTACGCCTCTAACAGTCATCGTGTTCCCAATGGTTCAAGCGTGATTTCGTCGTGACGCCGCAGGCCGAGGTTCGTCGACTGCGCGGCGAGCAGTTTAGCCCACGCGAGTTCCCGCGGCCAGTTCGCGTACAAACGCTCCCGCCCGTTCCGCTGATGTCTCCTCAGGACCGGCTCCGATAACGTCCACAAGAGCGCTCCCAACGATGGCAGCGTCAGCAAACGCGGATACCTTTCTTACATCGTCCGGTGCCCGAATTCCGAAGCCGACCCCGACCGGCAGACTTGTGTGCCGTCGGACCTCGTCCACCAACCCGTGGACCCGGTCAAAGGCGGTCTCAGCCACCCCGGTAACGCCGAGCACGCCGACGCAGTAGATGAAGCCGGAGGCGTTTTCACATGCCTCTTTCAGCCTCCGGTCGGGGCTGGTGAGCGCCACAAGCGGGATCAGGCTTAGGCCGTACTTTTCGGTAAGCGCTTTGAGCTCAGTATTCTCTTCAGTCGGGAGGTCTGGAATTATGAATCCGTCTATTCCCGCTTCCGCGGAGTCCTTGCAGTAGCGCTCGATGCCGTAAGACAGGATCGGGTTGTAGTAGCCCATGAACACCATAGGCACCGTGACTCCGGCGTTGCGGAGTTCACGGGCGACCGTGATTGCGGTCTCGGAAGAGACGCCCAGTTCAAGCGCGTGCTGGCTGGATTTCTGGATCGTCGGCCCCTCAGCCAGCGGATCGCTGAACGGGATCCCGAGCTCGATCACGTCCGCGCCGGCAGCTTCAAGCTCTGGAACGATTTTGAGGGTGGCCTCAACGGATGGATAGCCGATGGTGACGAAGGGAATTAAAGCGGCCCGGCGTTCATCGCTGGCCCGTTGAAACGCGGAGTTCAGTCTTTCTGACATTTCAGACAAGTTAACTTTCTTGCAATGGGAACTACCGATTTATCAGGCGATGTATGGTCAATTGACCATAAGCGTCGCCACTATATTTTGAACTGCGTGGGCGACCATACTCGGGTAAATCGACCCGGTGCGTACATAAAGCCATGCGAGGACGATACCAAAGATGAATATCGGGACCAGCGCGCCGATGCTGAAATGGAATGCCGAAAACAGGGCAGCGCTAATGAGTATGCCGCCCCAGAGTCCGTAGCGCCGGGCAAAAACGGGAAGGGCGAACCCGCGAAAAAAAATCTCTTCGCAAAACGGGCCGAACAGACCGATGACGATTATAGAAAACGCCAGCTGGATTCCGGAATAGTCCACCAGTTCGTTGGCAGGAGCTGGGATCTTAAACAGGTCGATTCCGATGATCTCCGTGAGCAGACTCCACACAACCAGGACAACGATCCCGGCGATCCACGCACTCAGCGCTAACAGGTAAGGCTTTCGGCCTTCGGGTGGCAAAAACCCGAGCTGCTGGATCGTAGCCGCGCGTTTCACCCCGGCGTAAAAATAGACGGCACCCAGGAAAAATGCTTCCAGCAAGATCGCGAGTGCTAACGGAACCGGGAATCCAAGTAGCTTGCCTTCGGAGAGCCAGTCGTCGTCCACGCTGACCAGTCTGAGCAGCAGGGATGCGACGACAATCGTGAGGATCACGACACCGACTACGGCGCCGGACGCCAGGAGCACATCTCTTATCGACCATGGAACGTCGATCTGGCGGTATTTATCGCCGGAACGGATGACGCCCGGTATCTGCACTAATCCTCCAGCCAGGCCACGTTGCCGTGCAGATCATCCTCGTGGGTCTTTGAGGCGAATACGCGATATTCTTTTTTCGCTTCCGAGATTGTGATGTCCGAACCGTGACCGGGGAGCACTATCGTGTTCCCGGGCAGTATGAACAACCGGTCGATGATGCTTTTTATTTCCTGACGGAAAAGCTCCGGACTTCGCGTACGTCCGGGGCCTCCCGGGAAAAGGGTGTCTCCTGACAGGAGCAGTGTATGATCGCCGGACTCCGTAGTGATGGCGTAACAGGTCGATCCGGGCGTGTGGCCCGGCGTGTGTATAGTCCTGATCTTCAATTCCCCGACGTTTTTGATATCGCCCTCAGGGATCCACTCGGTGACGCCTTTGCCATCCAGGGACTCGCCATCCATCGTCCCTATATGGATTGGCACTTCGTGAACGCCAAAGACGGTATCGAACCCGGCCAGGTGGTCGTTGTGGCTGTGGGTGATCAGTATTGCCTTGACGGAGGTACCCCGCGCCTGCTCTATCACCACCTCCGGATCCTCTGGAGTGTCTACGATGGCGCTCTGACCTGTCTTACGACAAACCAGTAAGTAACAATTGTTATCGAGAGGCCCACACGATGTCTTGTAGACGACAATGTCACGGTCCTGATAGTGGATGCCCATAGGCCGTCTCCTGATTGGTCTCTGTAAGACCCTGTAAACCAGGGCAACTCTGATCGACACAAGGCTACTCTAAAATTGAACATCATCGTTCTGGAGATCGAGGAATTCCTGCACCACCACCTGACGGTCGATATTAGGGGTGCGCGGGTTACCAATCTGCGGAGCGACATTCCTACGCTTCACAACGGACCAGCAGCAGCAAGAACCACTGGGGCTCGCCCGGTACGAGGAGAGATATGTCCGCCCAAGAAACGCCGTCCGGTAAGCCCGTAATGGAAGGCGGCGGATTTACGCTGAAGGCCGGGCCGTGGAGCGCTTCCATGGAGATGGAGTGCCCTCACCAGAACGGGCTCCTCTACATGGTCCCAGGGGATCACAGCTGGGTGTGCGAGGACGGGGTACGTCCGGCGCACGTGCTCGCCGGGTTTTTCAAAGAGATTGCTGATCTGGACGACGCGCGGATCCGGGAAGCGATGAACCGTTGGGGGTTGTACTACCGACAGCGCGATCTGAAGTCTCAGGATGGAACTCGGACCGAACCCGACGCCAGGTAGGTGTCAGGCCACGGGGCCTCGTGGCCCCGGAATTCCCAATCGACTAGTCCAGACCCGGTTGAGGGTTGGCGTCCCTGATGTCCGGAGTCCGGCCATGGTCCCCGGAATCCGGAGACGATGACGGGCTTTCCGATTCTTCTGATACTTCCGATTCACCAGGCTTGGCGGACGCCTCTGACTGTGCAGCCAGAGTTACGAGCGGGTCTCTGCCCTCTACGATCTCGACCATCTGCTTGGCGTCGATGGTCTCGTGTTTGATCAGGAAGGAAGAGATCGTATCAAGGAGTACGCGCTTTTCAGTGATGATCTTCTCGGCGTGGTCACGTCCGGCCAGGAGTAGGAGATCGACTTCTGCGTCGATTAACTCCTCTGTCCTAGGTCCATAGTCACGGTGCTCGCCGAGATCTTTACCCAGGAAAACCATCTCCTCGCGCTTGCCGAAGAGCCGCAATCCGAGTTTGTCGCTCATACCGAACTGCGTCACCATCGCCCGAGCGATCTGTGTCGCCTTCTCGATGTCGTTTGATGCTCCGGTCGTGATCTCGTCAAAGACGAGTTCTTCGGCCACACGTCCGCCCATTGCGGTGGCGATCATCGCCTCAAACTGGCTCTTTGTCTGGAGCGTTCGCTCCTCGTCCGGGAGGTAGCGGGTGTACCCGCCCATTCGGCCCCGGGCCACGATAGATATCTTGTGGACCTTGTCGGCGTGGGGCATGAAGAAGCCCACGATCGCGTGTCCGGATTCGTGGAATGCGGTGACCTTCTTTTCGTGCTCGGAAATGACCTTGCTCTTGCGGGCGGGTCCTGCGATAAGTCGGTCGATCGCCTCGAGCATCTCGCTCTGGCCGACCTCTTTCTTGTTGCGGCGGGCGGCGAGAATGGCCGCCTCGTTGATCAGGTTCGCGAGGTCTGCGCCGCTGAAACCGGGGGTCTGTTGGGCGAGGTTCTGTAGGTCAACGTCGTCAGCCAGAGGCTTGCCCTTGGCGTGAACGTCGAGGATGGCGGTGCGGCCGCGGATGTCTGGTGAGTCCAGCGTCACTCTGCGGTCGAAACGACCAGGGCGTAGGAGTGCCGGGTCCAGGATGTCCGGCCGGTTTGTGGCGGCTATCACAATTACGTTTGTGCTGGATTCAAATCCGTCCATCTCCACAAGGATTTGGTTCAGGGTCTGCTCCCGCTCGTCGTGTCCACCGCCGAGTCCAGCGCCACGGTGCCGGCCGACGGCGTCGATCTCGTCGACAAAGATGATCGAGGGACCGTGCCGCTTGGCCTGTTCAAACAGGTCACGCACACGTGAGGCGCCGACTCCGACGAACATCTCGACGAATTCGGAACCGGAAATCGAGAAGAAAGGAACACCAGCCTCGCCCGCGACTGCTTTCGCAAGCAGCGTCTTGCCCGTGCCGGGAGGTCCTACAAGAAGGACACCGCGCGGAATCCGCGCACCCAGAGCAACAAAGCGTTCCGGGTACTTGAGGAACTCGACGACTTCCTCAAGTTCCTGTTTGGCTTCCGGCGCACCGGCCACGTCAAAGAAGGTCACCGTCGCTTTGGTGCCGACGAACATGCGTGCGCGACTTCGGCCGAAGCCCATCGCCTGGTTGGAGCTGCCCTGCGCCTGACGCATCATGAACAGCAGGATGCCTCCGAATAGGATCAGAGGCAGGAAGTTTATAAGGAGGCCGGCAAAGCTTCCGAGTCCGCCACCGGACTCTTTGATCTCTATCGAGACGTTGCCCTGGCCGCTAACTTGTTCCAGAAGTTCGACGATGCTTGAGCCCGGCTCTTTGCGGGACACAAATGTATTTGCGCCGACTATGACCGTCAGATCGTTGCCATCGACCTCGATCAAGACGCGTTCATTTCCGGGGTTTTCAGCGAGCTCGACGACCTCACTGATCGGAATTTCTTGCGCACCATCAATAGGACCGCTGTCAAAGAACAGGAAGAACACCATTATCACGGCGACAACGATCAGAAGGTAGATCAGGCTGTTACGCATCCAGCGCCGGCTCACAGTCACCTCCTAAGGTGACCGGACGACCTGACAACCCCGGCTGTGCCAGGGGTGGTCGTCCCGTACAAGTATTGCAGTCCGTCGGTTAGGTACCGACGATCTTGATCCCGAATTCGCCAACAATTGTGACATCGAGCGGTAATCTAAAGATTACGACCGGTTGATCCTATCATAGGACCCCGTTTCAACCCCCGTACCTGCACGGAACTCTACCGGGTACAGATGGCGGAAATCCGGATAGTCGATCAAACGTTCATATGACGTAAGTTCCGCTATAGATCTTGTGAACCCCGGTAACAAGCTGAGTCTCGAACGGCCTTACGTAGACCTGTGACCGTTCGTCGTGGTATTCTTCATCGCGGTCAATCAGTGCCCAAAAACTATTATTCCTGAGGCTTTACAACCGATGGGTAGAGGATCCCGCATATAGCCCGCGATTACCGAATTAACCGCCAGATCCGAGTGCCGGAAGTGCGGATTATTGAAGAAGATGGCTCTGGAGTCGTGCTGGAATTTCAGGCAGCGCTTGAGTTGGCGGAGGAGCAGGGAATTGATCTCGTTGAGGTCGCTCCAAACCAGTCGCCTCCGGTGTGTAAACTGCTCGATTACGGGCGCTTCAAGTTTGTGCAACAGAAACGCGAGCGTGATGCGAAAAAGGGACAGGCTCGAAACGAACTTCGTGAAGTTCGGTTGAGCATGAAGATCGGCGAGCACGATTTTCTTTCGAAGATCAAGCGTGCTCGTGACCTGTTGGCCGGTGGGGCCAAGGTCAAAGTCACGGTTCGGTTCAGGGGGCGAGAAATCGCCCACCCTGACCTGGCTGTGAAGCTCTTAAGGCGAGCAGCAGAATCTCTTGCCGATGGAGCAAAACTGGAACGTGCACCCATGATGGAGGCGCGTTCACTCAGCATTATCCTGGCTCCGGATGAGGTGGCCGTTGCGGCCAACACCCCTGCCAGTGCACCAAGCGAAAGCACCGAATAACTAAATGCCCAAAATCAAGACCCACAAAGGCGCAAAGCGCCGGTTTCATGTGACCAGCACCGGAAAGGTTCTCAGGAGCAAAGGCCCGAAGAGCCACCTGCGCCGGAACAAGACGTCACGGGTCCGTCGTTTGTTCGACAAGAAGATCGGCACGTCGCCCGCTAACGCGAAGCGAATCAAAAGGTTGCTCGGCCGATAGGTATTCCTGATGCTTACGGCGAAACGCCGGAAGCATCAACGTTGGTAGAGTAATTTCCTGAAACTCTTTTTCTTCAGATCGACGTGTGTCGTCGTCCTGATTACGTTTACGAAGTGGTAGGCAGATCGCACGGATCATCCGGGCGTTCACCGTCACATTTAGTCACCGGAGAAGCCTCAGTTGGCACGAGTTAAGCGCGGCACAACAAAACACCGAAGGCATCGAGCCGTACTAAAGGCGGTTCGCGGCCACCGCGGATCGCGTAACCGCCGATATAAGGTCGCACGGGAGTCGTTGCTGCATGCAATGGCCTACCAGACGGCACACCGCAAACTGCGTAAGCGTGAGATGCGGGCTCTCTGGATCCTTCGCATCAACGCGGCGGCACGTATTCACGGTCTGAGCTATTCGCGGCTGGTTCACGGTCTGGCGCTGGCCAGTGTGGATATCGACCGCAAGCAGCTCGCCGACCTCTCGGTTCGTGAGCCGGAGGCGTTTGCTGAGGTTGCCCGTGTGGCGAGCGAGGCGCTGGCCGCCTGATACCGCCCCATTTGCAGGGGATTTACCGGCGGATAAGAAGAATATAAAAAGGACGTCCCTTTCATGGGGCGTCCTTTTTATTTACGCGCTCAACTTGATTATGCCGCTCGAACCGCTGGCTTATCTAGCCGATAGAGCCATCGACCATCACGACCACGAACAGCAGGGCAAGATACAGCAGCGAGTACTTGTAGAGCCCGAGTATG
>JAPYSM010000107.1 GCA_029936485.1 Dehalococcoidia bacterium | reverse complement strand
ATGAGTACAGCTCAATCCGGTGATGAACCCTCGTTAACTAACCGCCTCCAGACCGACCCGGCCTACAAATGGAAGGCGTTCTGGGCCATTGCCATCGCGTTCACCACGATGGTGATGAGCATGCAAATGACGTTCGTGGCCCTTTCGGCCATCGCTGAGGACTACGGGGTGACGCTCCGGGCCGTTACCTGGGTCGTGATCGCCCAGGCATTGACCATCAGCGCCCTAATGATGCCGATGGGCAGATTTGCCGACATCATCGGCCGGAAAAAAGTCCACCTGATCGGTCTTATCCTATTTGCAGGCGGCGCTGTTTTCTCCGCGTTGTCGCCCACGTTCGGGATCCTGATCGTGGCGCGCGTCATCATGGCCATCGGCAACTCGATGGGCCAGTCGGTCGGCATGGCGATGGTGATCTCCGTGTTTCCGGCCAACGAGCGCGGCAAGGCCATCGGCAGCCAGACCACGGCGGTCGCCGTGGGCGGGACCCTCGGACCGATCGTGGCAGGACTGATCCTCCAGTGGTTCCCTTGGGAAGTGATGTTCCTGATGCTGGTAGTGCCGATCTCGATCGCCTTCGTCGCCGGTTATTTCATCCTAGACGAAGAAACGGTGAGCCAGGGTCGCGACGGTGACAAACCGCCGTTTGATTGGATCGGCGCCTTCCTTTCGGCAGCTGCCATCACCCTGCTAGTCATCACCATCAACAACCCGTTCGGCGTGAGCTGGATATCGCCACTCATTCTGGGCGGCATCGCCGGGGTGGTGATCCTGTTGGCCGGGTTCATCACGTGGGAGCTGCATTCAAAATCGCCCATGCTCGAACTCCGAATGTTCAGCAACTTCATGTTCAGCCTGGGGATCTCGACACGCGTCCTGGGCTTTATGGGGACGACGGCGACTCGGTTTCTGTTGCCGATTTTCCTGATCAGTTTCCGTGGACTGACCGAGGGCGCCGCAGGACTGATTTTGTTCCTTACGTCACTCGGCATGGGCATCGCAGCTCAAACCAGCGGACGGCTGTCTGATAAATTCAGCGAGCGCCCATTCTTGATTCTCGGATTCATCGTGCTTATCGCAACGGCTGTGGCGTTCGCGTTTGTGGACGGCGAAACACCCATGTGGATCATGATGATCATCGTGTTTTGTAATGGCCTGGCGATGGGCTTGTGGAATGTTCCTAACAGCAGTGTGATCATGGGGTCTGTGCCGCCGTCCAGGTTCGGTGTTGTCGGCGCGCTCACCAATCTCGCACGGAACTTCGGAAACGTGACGGGCCAGGCGATGGCGTCTGCGATCGTTGTGGGGGTGATGGTTTCTCAAGGATTCCCGGATATCGAACTGGACAAGATCGCAGACACACCGGGTGCCGGGGACGCATTTGTTCAGGGTTGGCGCGCTGCTTATGTGTTGGTCACGATATTCTCAGCGCTTGGACTGTTACTGGCCTTCTTTACGAAACCGAGACGCGAGACAGCGGAAGAGGACGGCTAGCGGTCGGGGCCCGAATCGCTACACGGCCACACGTTGGGCCACGAACTCCGTGATACTAGCTCGGATGCCCGCCTCGTCCAGTCCGTGCGCTGCGAAGTGTTCCGCGCCCGTGCCGTAGTGCCGATTTTCTCGCCGGGATGTCCCGAGCGAGAGGACGCGGTGCGGTGTCGCCTGCAAGGCCAGTGAGACTTCTGCGGTAGATGTGCCCTCAAGGTACGGCTCCACCAACACGACCTCGGGCGCTTGCAGCACCGAGCGCAGCGTCTCGCTATCGAAGGGACGGATTGTGTTTACGTACAGGACGGTGACGTCCAGGTCTGCGGTCGCACGCGTCACAACGTCGAGCATCGGTCCGACCACGATCACGGTTGGCGCGTCGCCTGAACCGGTCCTGATTGTCGAGAAGCCGGGACCTCCGGTTAGATGCGCCTGTTCGTTGGTAGCGGTGGACATTCGGATGTAGACGTTTGAGTCGTCTGACGCCGCAGCACGTAGCTGGGCTTCGACCTCGTCCGGGTGGCCGGGGACGTGGATGCGCCAGTCCGGGAGTGTTGCGATCAGTGGCACATCCTCGGGCGCCTGGTGAGTGCGGCCCCAGTCGGCCTCGTCGAAGGTTGCGCCTATCGACACCAGGATTCCGGAAACGCCCTGGTGTGCAAAATCGAGTTTGATCTGTTCCCACGGACGCTCTGTGAGGAAGGGCGCATAGGAGTGCACGATGGGCCGGAATCCCTCTTTGGCCATGCCGGCCGCGAAGCTGATAAGGAGTTGCTCACGGATGCCCATGTTGACGACACGTCCGGGGTGACGGTCGACTACTCCGGTCTCTTTGAACTGGCCAACTCCGATATCCGCCAGGATCAGGGCGATGTTGGGGTCGCTGTCCAGCAGGTCAGATGTGACGGCGATGAAACGCTCTCGCATTGTTGGCATGGGTTAGGCCTTCGGCTCGACGGACGCCACAACAACGTGAGGTCGGTCACTGTGTGGGATTACAAGTGCTTCGTGGATTGCGCCCTGGTCGCGTCCGTCTACGTCCGAGGTCGACCAGCCTTCGACGGCAAATCTGGAGCTGATGCCGCCCGGCCATCCGTTCGAGTCAGATTTATTGTCGATCACGATGGCCGTGAGATTGCTCAACTTGAGCCTGCCAGCCATCGCTATCGCTTCAAATCCACTGCCTTCTCCGGATTCGGCATCGCCGACCAGGCAGAACACCTGTGAGGCGGAACCCCTTGCCCTTAGCCCATTCGCAACTCCGGTGGCTATCGGTAGGCCGTGGCCCAGGGAGCCTGATCCGATCTCTACGCCCGGTATCAGTTGGCCGTCCGGGTGCTTGCCGAGGATCGAGTCGTACTGCGCAAAAGTCGGCAGCGTCTCTACGGGGATGAAGCCCCTCGCCGCCAGTACTGCGTAGTAGGCCATCGGGCCATGGCCCTTTGAAAGCAAGAAGCGGTCGCGGGCCGGGTCCTCTGGATTGTTGGGGTCGATTTTGAGAACTCTGCTGTAGAGCACCCAGAGCACGTCGAGCGTGGAGGTAGCGCTGAAGGAGTGCTTCTCGTCGCCGGTCATCAGCGTAATCAGCCGGGGCAGGTCTTCGTAGCCGAGACCGGTATCTGGTGATGTGCCCTTTGAGGAAGTTGCGTTAGTCATTCAGAAAATTTACACCCGTGATAAAGCATTTTGTTGAAACGCGCGTATACACGCGTATTAAATGGCGGGGCCAGTCACATGATCGAGCGTCGCAGCCCCTAACTTGCCCCTAGTACCACTTGTCCTTATCGACGATGTTGATGAACTCTCGGCCGTCAAGCATCCGTTTTACGTTCTCCAGGATGATCTCAAAGCGTCGCTCCGGAATGTTCTCGGCATCTGAAACGGCCACATGCGGCGTTATCAGGACGTTGTCCATCTGCCAGAGGCGGTGATTAGACGGGAGGGGTTCGATCTCGAACACGTCCAGCCCTGCACCGGCGATCTCGCCTGACTCGATGGCGTCTGCCAGATCGTCGATCTTCGTCGTCATTCCTCGCCCGATGTTGATGAAGTAGGCGGTCGGCTTCATCAGCTTGAACCGGTCTGCGTTCCACATGAGCTCGGTGTCGGGCGTGTGCGGAACCGTAGTCACCACGAAGTCGGCTTCGGGTAGCAGGGCGTCCAACTCTTCTGGCTCGTGTAGCTCCGCTGGGGAGTCGATCTCGGATCGTGGCTCGATGCCGATCACCCGCGCTCCGAACTCGCTGCATAACCGTGCCGTCTCGGCGCCGATCCCGCCGACGCCGTTTATCAGCACCGTCGAGTCCGGCAGATTGACGTACTTGTGCTTGCGGGCGTCCTTGTCCCATTTCGACTGCTTCTGCGCATTCACCCAGTCCGGCAAACCTCGAGACAGCGCCAGCATGAACATCATGATGTGGTGGCTGATGTGGTCAAAGTAGATGCCGCGCGGGTTTGAGATGACGACCGGGTGATCGGACAGTTCCTTGTAGTAGTAGCCGTGAAAAGGGCCAGCGTCCGGGTTCTGGAGCAGCTTGAGTTTCGTTGCGCTCGCCAGTACCAGCGGTGGAACCCATCCGTACGCGCCGTCTGCGTCCTTCAGCTCCTTGGCAGCCTCTTCATCAGTTTCAGGCGCGACCACGTCGAGTTCCGGTACCGTGTCCGCGAGTCGACGTGCGAACTCTCGTCGCATGTCGTCGAGCGGCGGCAAGATCACGTACTTGGCCAAAGGTTTCCTCCGATGTACTTCGAATATCTGCGTTCGTGTCGTTGTCTGACAAGGTAGTCCTCGGCTTAGCGCGTCCCATCCAGAAACCAGGTATCAAGGCCGGTCATTCTCGCCGAAGGTGATCAACGACATCCGGTCATCGAGACGAATACGAATGGCGTTGAGGGTTAAGATCATCGTCAGAATGTTTGTTTCGGAAACATGATCGATCAGGGTCGGTGATGACAATCTACACCGCGCGCTGGCAATGGTGATGAGCCCCAGACCATGTGTGTTACGTTCGTTCTGCAATCCAGAGACGACGTTAATGTTTGAACCGACAAGGCACAGGGAGGGGAATCGATGCCGCGGCTTACACCGATCACGGAACGCAGCCAGGTATCTCCGGAAGGGGTGGCCGAGTTTGATCTGGTCGTCGGTTCCCGGGGTCGAATAAACGCTCCCCAGTCGATGATCATGTATTCCCCGAAGATCGGCTCCCTTTCGACGGCGCTAAATGACCAGCTTCGCGCCAACATGTCGAAGCACGATTACGAAATCGCTTCTCTCGTTGCTTCCAGTGAGTTCCATATCCCTTACGTCTGGAGCGCCCATTCCGTACTGGCGCTCGATGTTGGTGTATCTCCGGAAGTGATCGAGGCGATACGTTCCGGAGGCGACCTTTCCGTGTGCAGCAGCAGGGAACGGACCATCATCGAAGTGGGCCGTCAGTTGGTCACTGATCGCGCCCTCTCCGACGAGACCTTCACCTCAGCGCGTGCTGAGCTTGGTGAGCAACTTCTGATCGAAACGTTAATGACCATCGGTTACTACATCATGATGGGCATGGTCCTGAATGGGTGCGCTATGGAACAGGCGAATGTGGGCGTTGCACCAGAGCTTCGGGGCCGTTAATCGCAGGAAATTCCGCTACGCAAATCCCCTGAAATCTGAAGATCGAGAAAAGCGAACAATATGAGCATCGAACTGGGCAAGGACTCCATCGATATCGGCATCGTGGTTAAGGATGCCGATACGGCGCTGAAGTTTTACCGGGACACTCTGGGATTCGAGCACGTCGCAGACACTCCGGTCGCCGGTGGGACGATGCATCGCCTCATGTGCGGCACCACTCTGGTGAAGATCGTGAAGCATGACGTGGTGTCCGAGAACGCCGACCACACCGGTGGTCCGGGCGGAGCGACCGGCATCCGCTACTGGACGATCACGGTTCCAGATCTGGAAGCGATAACGGACAAGTGCAGATCGGCCGGATACACGGTGGCTGTAGAGCCACGCGATGTGCGGCCGGGTGTGCGGATCTCGATGGTCGAAGACCCGGACGGAAATTGGGTCGAGTTCCTGGAGAACAATGCCTGAAACGACTAGGCCAACCCCAAGGCCTTCGAAGGGCAGCTGACGGGCACTAGATTGTGTGGGAGCTTGACGACAATATGGTGTCGACGGGCCGCAAGTTCGCGCCTGAAGGCCCGACTGATATGCAGTTGCCGGTGACGCCGGAGATCAGGCCTCTCGATCACTGCTTCCAGGTGTCATCTGGTTCGACGCCGTTCCCGAGCTGGCCGGACGGCCCGACGATGGCGATCAGCATCTTCACCAAGAGTTTGGACAAAGGACATACTATCGATCGTGGAGAACTTTGCCTCCCTTACCCCAGCCCTCTTCCACCGGGTGAGGGGGCACGCAAACCCCCTACACCACCGGCAACGGTGCTGTGTCGCCTGTCCCTTCCTGCCATGCTCGTAGGCGCGCCGCCATTGAGCCTATCCGCTCACTTTGACCCGGATCCGTAAATAGATTCGTCAGCTCATGCGGGTCTGCAGTGAGGTCGAACAGTTCTCCGTCGTCACCATCACACAGGTTCAATTTCCAGCGGTCACCTGAGACTATGGTCCGGCGCGGGAGGGCGATCATTTCGTTGATGGTTGGAGTCCCGAGATCGCGGTCTCCTTTGCCGTTCCACTGCACGAACACGTCGTTGTTTTCGAGGGTCGTTTCACCCCGCAGTACCGGCGCCTTACTATCCCCCTGCAGGTGATCTGGGATCGACTCCCCTACGAGGTCCAGCAGCGTTGGTACGAGATCGATTTGTCCGATACTCCCCGGTATACGGGTCTGGCCTTCTGACAGCCACGGCACGCGCACGAGCAGCGGCACCCGAGCGGATCCATCATAAAACGCCCGCTTCTCCAACAGGCCGTGGTCGCCAAGCATGTCGCCGTGGTCGCTTGTGAAGACCACGATCGTGTCATCGGCGTGGCCTGACTCCTCAAGCGCCTCCATTATCCGGCCGATCTGACGGTCCACCAGCGTGATGTTGGCCATGTAGTTGGCGCGCAGCGCTCGCCATCCGTCCTCGCCGTGGAGATCGTGGTGGTCACACCCGGCGACTGAGTCCTCACGATGCTCGCCCGCTAGATAAAACTCTGACCGGGAGCGATTGAACAGCGAATGGCCTACCGGTGACCGCATGAAGTCGGGTCCAACTGGCAGAGTTGCGGGGTCGTACAAATCGCCGAGTGGGCCGCTGTATGGCGGGTGTGGCTCGAAAAAGTTCGTAAATAGCAGGAACGGTTTATCAGACTCGTCACGTAGGAACTTCGTTGTGATATCACCGACGAAGCTCGCCTGCGTCAGTTCTTCAGGAAGGTTCGCCTGCGCCACGGCCCGTTTCGAACCTGCACCGTCTCCACCGGGACGAACGTAGTGCTCCGGCAGCTCGACACCCTGCTCCTCAAGCCATGCGTGATAGTCGGACTGGCCGGTGTCGTCCGGGCCGGGCGAGACGTGGCCCGTGCTGATCCAATCCTGAAACCCGTGCTGCGCGTTGGCGTCATTCCCGAGATGCCACTTTCCGTAGTGAACGCGTCTGTACTCCGGGGACACCATCTCGGCGATAGACAACGCGTCGGGCGCCAGGGCGATGCTGTTGCGGACGAGTCCGTTCGTATGCGGATAGGTACCGGTGAGCATCGTCGACCGGGACGGCGTGCACACCGGCTGTGTTACGTATGCATTTTCAAAAACAAACGAGCTCGCCGCCAGCGCGTTCATGCTCGGTGTCTGGATCCAGTCGTTCCCGTAACAGGCTATCGTATCTGCGCGTTGCTGGTCCGTGGTGATGACCAGAATATTGGGTTGGCCGGGTTGATCAGGCGTTTGCGGCATGTTCGATATCGTCTCGATGGCTAGGGTGGTTGGTGAACTCTGAGTGCGGCCTATTTTTGCACCCGCCTTCCGTCAGGCGAAAGGATGACATACGATTGGCCGCACTGCTCTCCTCAAGAGCACTTCTTCTTAGACTTCAAGAAATTTCCGATATCGCCAGTCAGGAATTGCAAAACGTGACCACCCTAGCTCAGGTTCTTACCCCGAACGCCGCGACCGACAACGCCATTGTCATCCCGGGAGGGCCGACGCTCAGCTACGCCGCTCTGTCCAATGAGATCGAGCGTGTAGCAGGCGTCCTGGCCGCTGCGGGTGTTGAGGCCGGGCGATCGGTGTCCATTGTCCTAGCAAACAACCTTGAGTTCATGATCACCTTCCTGGCGGTCGCCCGGGCCGGCGCTATTGCCGCTCCCCTCAACTCCGCATACACCGTGGACGAGTTCAAGTTCTTCATGGAGGACGCCGAAGCGCAACTGGCGATCGTCCCCCCGGGCGACCACGCCGGACGTGACTCAGCGAACCAGCTGAACATCCCGACTATGGACGCCTCCTCTACCGGCGCCCATGTCGTTATCGCTCGCAATGGCAGCGAACTCACTTTGACGAAGGATGTCGCACCGCCGTCCGAGGACGACGTGGCGCTGTTC
>JAPYSM010000106.1 GCA_029936485.1 Dehalococcoidia bacterium | reverse complement strand
TCGCCCGGGATACCGACCGCGACCGATTCATGACGGCGGATCAGGCGGTTGAGTACGGACTCATCGATGAGGTCCTCAAAAAGCCTGAAGATTCGGCCGAAGGTGACAGCCAGGCAGCCGATTAATCACCCATCGAAAGCTCCCCTGATGATCGGGGCGCTGTGCTAACAACAGGCGTCAGGTTCCGATCAGCCAAGGCTCGGTAGAGGCGATGACAACAGACATTCCACAAGGCCCAGAAGGTCCCGGCGGCCAGCCTCCGGAGACTTACGTTTGTTCTTTTTGCGGTAAATCGCAGCAGGCGGTAAGGCGGCTCATAGCTGGCCCGTCAAAGATATTTATCTGCGACGAGTGTGTGGACCGATGCCACCAGATCATCGCCGATGATCAGGCGCCGATCGCAGCCATCTCGCACGATCTGCCTCGTACTCCGCGCGAGATTTTCCAACGGCTCAACGAATACGTGATCGGTCAGGAACGGGCCAAGCGTGTTGTCAGTGTCGGCGTTTACAACCACTATAAGCGTGTGTGGCGCCCGATCCCGGATTCCGATATCGAGTTGGCGAAGACAAACATCATGTTGGTCGGCCCGACGGGCTCCGGCAAGACGCACCTCGCGCAAACTCTCGCCCGAATATTGGACGTTCCGTTCGCCATCACCGACGCAACGCCGCTTACTGAGGCCGGTTACGTCGGCGAGGACGTTGAGAATATCCTCCTACGCCTGATCCAAGCTGCGGACTTCGACATCTCCCGTGCCGAGCAGGGGATTATCTACATCGACGAGATCGACAAGATCGCCCGAAAAGCGGCGAACCCATCGATCACGCGTGACGTTTCAGGCGAGGGCGTCCAGCAAGCGCTCCTGAAGATCCTTGAGGGATCAGTCGCAAGCGTTCCCCCACAGGGTGGGCGTAAGCACCCCCACCAGGAATTTATTCAGATCGATACTTCGAACATCCTGTTCATACTTGGTGGCGCATTCGAAGATCTGAACTCGGTGATTGAGCGACGTCTTTCGGCTGGTTCGACGATGGGCTTCGGCAGCAGTGGCGTGAACCACACGACCGAAGAAGACCAGGATCAGATCTACACACAGGTCACGCCTGAGGATTTGCTTGAATACGGGTTCATCCCAGAGTTCATTGGCCGCGTTCCGTTGAGCGTTGGCCTGTCTGACTTGAGCGAATCACAATTGGTTCAGGTGCTTACCGAGCCGCGAAACGCCCTCGCCAAGCAGTACCAGGCTTTATTTGAGATGGACGATGTAGAGCTTGAGTTCACGCCGTCTGCGCTTGACGCAATGGCATCTGACGCAAAGAAACGACGCGCCGGAGCACGTGGGCTACGCGCCATTCTCGAAGAGACGCTGCTCGACATCATGTACGAGATACCCTCGATGGATGCCGTAGAAAAATGCATCATCGACGCGTCTACCGTCACCGACAGGGAACCGCCGGTGCTGCTCAACGGTGATGGGTCCAGGGTTGATTTCGAGATGCCGGAGCGACCAGCGGCATAGTAGAGCGAGTGACCGAACCAGAACGGTTATGAACAACCGGGCTTCGACGCTGACGCGTTATGGCCTCGTTTGCGCGAACATCCAGATCCCCGAGACCTTATTTCAGGGTCAGGCCCGGCTCTATCTCAGCCGTAAGATCCAGCGCATCACCCTGCCCCGCAGAGTAGAGATCGATTCTGCCATCGCCTATGGCCGCGAGGGTCGCTACAAGCAAGGGACGCTCACGTTCCACGCCTGCGGCACGAATTGCTTTGAACAGTGGAAGGTCTTCGCCCGGTGCAGTTCGTAACTCTTCGATAGTCCTCTCCCCGATTTCTGACCACGCATCTGTGTAATTCTGGCCTGAAAGAGAAAAACGACAGTAGGCGACGACCGGGCCCAGGTCCAACGCTTCCGTTGCCACGTGGATCATCACGCCGGACTCGTTCGCACGGCTCCGGATCAGCTCCCAAATAACCTGATCGATCATCCCGATCGGTCCGCCAGGAAGTGCAGGGTGCAAGTTGACCATGATGAAGTGCTGACACAGGACCGGTGCGATAAGCATGTAGCCGGCGGTCACAGACACATCAACGGAATACGGTTCAAGCATCTCAAGAACCGCTTCGTCAAACTTCCCGCGTAGCTCAGACCATGGGGCCCGCCCGTTGTCGGTCCTGAACCTCTGCGATGAAAGCGCGACCAGCGGGATCCCCCGTTGCTCAACGAGGTCCATGTAGCGATCAGTGCCTTTGTGCTGCCCGCGCTCGCGGTTAACGAACACAAATTCAATCTGTCCGTTCAGCTCACCCGAGTCGATCGCGTCCAGCGCAGCAACCAGCAGGCCACGAGAGCCCTCTCCGCGGCCGGTGGAGAACCATCCCAGCTTTAACGGAACGCCGGGCTTCTGTGTGTCAGCGCTTGTCATCGGGGCTATTCGTCAAAATCATCTGGCTCGTCGTCAAACTCTTCTGGTACGAACCGCATCTGTTCTGCAAAGGCAGACTGTAGGCGGGTCATCTTGAGCTCGGTCGCCGACAACAGTTCGTTGCAACGTTTTGCCAGTCCCATGCCTTCCTCAAACAAGCGTATTGAGTTGTCAAGAGACAGCGGCCCTGTCTCAAGCTTCCGAACCGCATCTTCCAGCCGGGAGAAAGCAGCTTCAAAGCTTGCCGGTTCCTGATCCGTTTTGGGATCGGTGTCCTGTTGTGCCTGTCTGGGACTCATGATTGATTCGTTCCTGTCGTGTGAAATTCAGCTACTGGTTGCTATCGATCGGAATCGCCGAATCTGGATTTCAGGTTATCAGCGCGTGGGCGAGTCGTCACCGCGCCGCGGTCGCACCTCTATCGCCTCGGCGCTCACCTCGCCGTCCATTAACGCAAGCTCAAACGAGCCTCCCGGGGCGAGGTCCGTAACAGAACTGACCATCGAGCCATCTTCTCCTCTGACGACTGCGTAGCCACGGGAGAGAATCGCTGAAGGGTCCAGGGCCGATAACTGTAGCTCCAGTGATCTGAGTCTCTCTCGATGGATCACCAGGGACTGCCCAAGTGCCTGACCGGCAGACCTGAGGAGTTCATCGACACGCTGTTTTGAGCGCCTGGTTTCCGGCGCGAGAAACGCCAGGCGGTCAACCGCCTGTTCGAGTCGCGTTCGGTGATCTGTGGTCTGTCGAGACGCCCGATCCAAAAGTCGGTTGGCGAATCCGGCCACTGCGGCCGCCAGTTCGCGCCGGTCTGGAACCACGATCTCAGCGGCCGCGGACGGGGTCGGCGCTCTCACGTCTGCGACGAGATCGGCAATGGTGACGTCTGTCTCGTGTCCTACACCGCTCACGACGGGTATCTCGGAACCAAAAATAGCCCGTGCCACGATCTCCTCGTTGAAGGCCCACAGGTCTTCAAGGGAGCCGCCACCGCGGGCCACGATGATGACATCAATTCCTGGGTCCAGGTTGAGCGCCCCGATCGCATCCACGATGCCCGGGGCGGCGGCGTCACCCTGTACCGCTGTCGCCGCGAGAACCAATTCTGCCAGTGGATACCGGCGTTGCAGGACGTTCGTGATGTCCTGAATGACTGCCCCCGTTGGGGACGTCACCACGCCTATTCGTTTCGGAAACGGCGGTAGCTCGCGTTTGCGTGCGACGCCAAAGAGCCCTTCAGAGTCCAGCTGCCGTCTGAGGGCGTCAAACGCCTGCTGTAGCGCGCCGACGCCTTCCGGTTTGACCGTATCGACGTAGAACTGAAGGTCCCCGCGCACTGTGTATATAGAAACGCGGCCGTGAGCGAGAACCTCGGCCCCGTCCTGAAGGAACTCGGCGCCACGTGCTGGCCTGAACTGGACACAACGCATCGCGCCTTCGGCGTCGCGTAGCGTGAAGTAGTGGTGCCCGGACCCGGCCCGGACGTGGTTCGACACCTCGCCTCTCACCCACAGATCCGAGAGGCTGGGGTCAGCCTCAAGCAGATCCTTCAGATAGGTAGCGACTTGCGAGACCGTATATGCAGTCTGTGTGGTCATAGGCCCGATAAGCCCCGGTGGGGCGGTTATCTAGATGGACTTATTTCGAGTTAAACGTTCAGATCGTTGCGATACTTCTGCCCGATCCGTTAGTCTCGGACCCGTTCCAGGTACTCACCCGATCGGGTGTCTACCTTGAGCACTTCGCCCTCGCTGATGAACAGGGGCACCGTCACGGAAATCCCTGTCTCCAATTTGGCCTGTTTGGTTGCACCGGTTGCGGTGTTGCCCGCCACTGCCATCTCCGTTTCGACAACGGTGAGGTTTACGGTGATTGGCGCTTCCACCTGGATAACGCTGCCTTCGTAGAAAAGCAGGTCCAGGCTATCGCCTTCCCTGATGTAGTTCAGGGCATCCCCAAGGACCTCTTCAACAACCGGAAACTGGTCAAACGTCTCGTTGTCCATAAAGGTGTGGAGGTCGCCCTCTGAGTAGAGGAACTGAGACGACCGGCGGTCCATCGGGGCGACGGTGAGCTTGTGGTTGCCGTGTACTTTTCGTTCAAAAACGTTGCCTGTCTTAACGTTGCGCAACTTCATCGTGAGGGTCGGAGGGGCCTTGGGCGCCTGGCGGTGCTGCCACTCCATGATGGTATACACCTCTCCCTCGAAGAGAATGCTCATGTTGCGCTTGATCTCACTTGAGCTGATGGTCATTCCTGGCCCTCGGAAAGGTAGAATTGGGAGTTAGTAGCCGACGGCGGCGCGCGATGCCATTGTGATGGTTTGTCGGGAGTTTTAAATCTCTATCTTAGGAGCGTGGCTGAGCACTCGGGCCTTGCCGTTTTCCAGCACGACAACATCCTCTATCCGAACCCCGCCCCAGCCTGATATGTAGATTCCCGGTTCGATGGTAAACGTCATTCCGTCTTCAAGTTTGGTTCCGACCCGGGATGCGACCCACGGTGCTTCATGGACTTCCAACCCGACGCCATGTCCGAGGCTGTGCCCGAACTCATCCCCGTATCCAGCTTCCACGATAACTGCTCGTGCGAGGTTGTCGGCGTCAGCACCTGTCATGCCGGCTTCGACGCTCTCGATGGCGGTCAACTGCGCCGCAAGCACGGTGTCGTACACCTTCTTGAACTGATCTTCCTGTTCGCCAACAACCACGGTGCGTGTCAGGTCGCTGCAATAGCCCTGGTATCGAGCGCCCATGTCGATGACAATCGACTCACCTTCCTGGATTTTACGGTCCCCAGCCCTGTGATGCGGGAGTGCGGCGTTAGGGCCAGAACCGACGATGGTCGGGAATGAAAGCGACTCGGCGCCCTGTTCCCGGACCGCCACTTCTATGCGCCATGCGATCTCGTCTTCGGTATCGCCGACGACAATGGTTTTTGCGACCTCTGCGAAGGCATGGTCCGCTATGTCAATCGATCGTTGAAGTAACGCCAGCTCGTCCGAATCTTTAAACGCTCTTAACCCGAGCGGAACGCCGGTAGTCGGGACAAGGTCTAGTTCTACCGCGCCGTTTTCTACTTCGGTGGTAGCCACTTTGAATCTATCGAGAAGCTGGACTGTGACGTTGTCCGCCTCAAAGCCAAGGCGCTTGACCCCGAACTCTGCGAGGAGTGCCGGCAGCCAGTCGAGCCGTCCCGTAATCCTGTCTACGCGATAGTCCGGCGCCTGGTTGCCGGCCTGCTCCGTATAGCGGGAATCGGTGGCGAGGACCGCGCTGTCCTGCGTTATGAACAGATAGCCGGCGGTTCCCACAAACCCCGACAGATAACGCCGATTCTCATCGTCGGTCACCAGCATGGCGTCGACGCCGAGTTCCTCAAACTTCGAGCGAAGGTTGTCGATTCGGCCGGCGATGGCGCTCAAGCAGCGCCGCCTTCCCGCAGGTGGTGTGTCATATGCTCCAATGCGTACAGGTATCCGCGCCAGCCGAGGCCGGCGACCTGCCCGACCGCTATCGGCGCTACAACCGAGTGTCTTCGGAACTCTTCCCGTGCGTGGATATTGGACAGGTGGACCTCTATCAGTGGTAGCACGGCGTCACGCAGAGCATCTCCAAGTGAGTAGCCCACACCGGTCAGTGCAGCGGGGTTGATGACGATACCGTCGGCACGGCCAGCGTTTTCCTGGAGGAAGTCGACGATCGCTCCCTCGTAGTTCGACTGAAAGAACTGAACCTCTACGCCAAGTTCTTTGGCGCGATCGGTTATCGCCGCCTCGATCTCGGGGAGCGTCATACTTCCGTATTGACCGGGATCCCGGCGCCCCAGGTTGTTCAAATTAGGTCCGTTTATGACGAGTATTTTGGTCACGCGATATCAGTTCTCCCGGCCCAACACGCTACAGAGCGTATTACGGGCGGTGTCGTTTCGAATTGTGTTGGCAGATAGGGTACAACGTCGGTAGGTATCGAAGCTTCCGGGACGTCACCTACTCCTGAAACTTGTACTCACCAAAGTTCAGCGTCGACGCCAGAAATCAGGCCAAATCAACCCCATATCTAGGGCGCAGTCCCACCCGCACGCGGGTGGGACTGCAGGTAAACCTTACGAGCCTGTTCCGTTGAGACGTATGTATAGATCTGCGTCGTGGCCGGGCTGGAGTGACCCATCAGGTCCTGCACCACCCTGAGATCGGCTCCACCATCAAGCAGGTGCGTTGCGAAGCTGTGGCGGAGTGTATGGGTGTGGAAATTCGAGTCGAGCCCAGCCTTCAGGGCATAGCGTTTTACCAGACGCTCCACGCTTCTGATGCTCAAGCGTCCGCCATATCGGTTCAGGAACAGAGCGGTTTGGGATTGTCGATTTAACAGCTTTTCACGGGACCTGTGGGCGTACTCTGTAAGGGCCATTACAGATGGCTTACCGAGCAGTGCAATCCGTTCTTTGTCGCCTTTACCAACAACCCGAAGCTCCCTGTGCTTAAAGTCGATATCGCCGACGTCCAGCGAGCAGATCTCAGCCACTCGCAGCCCTGATGAGTAGAGGACTTCAAGAATGGCCCGATCGCGCCTGCCAATGTCGGTGGCCGCATCCGGCGTCGCTAGAAGTGTCTCGACTTCTCGACGGGTCGCTACCACTGGGAGCCGGCGGTCAAGCCGAGGGGACGTGATCAGATCAGTCTGGTCGCGCTTGATATCGCCGCGGTCGCCCAAGAATCCGTAGAAGGCCCTGAGCGCAGTAAGTTTGCGACTGACACTGGACTTGACATACCCGAGCTCAAGTAGCCAAGCGAGATAGTCACGCAAGAATTTGCGGTCGGCTTTGTCCAGGTCCGACACGCGTCTCAACCGCAAGAAATCAGCATATGAGGCAACATCCGATGTGTAATTGCGGACGGTGTAAGCGGAAAGCTGTCGATTTGTGCGCAGATGGTCTCTGAACTCGGCTATAGACGCGCGCCATCGCGCTTCGCCCAGCGTTGCGTCTTCTTCTTCCGGTGATCGACTACGACGTCCGCTCCGTGTGGTCATAACGCGCCCCTATTACGGAATTCGGGTGGGTTAACGATCTTCCCGGGAGAAGCGTTAATCCCCGACCTTGACCTCTGCAACTTCTGACTTTTCTTGGGTCTCGGGCACCGGGCCGTCGTAGTCTTCCTTCGTGACGCATTTCGCACCGTTGCGCCCACGCGCCACGAGCAAGCCTCCACATTCAGGGCATGGCTCTTTAAGTGGCCGTTGGCGGGTGGAGAATTCACACTCTGGATAGTTCTCGCAACCATAGAAGCGGCGCCCGCGCGGGCCTCTCCCCTTCTTTTCAAGCAACTCTCCGCCATCTTCCGGGCATTTCGCCCCCGTGGTGAGACGGATTGGCTTTGAGTTTTTGCAGTCAGGGAATCCGGAGCATGAGAGGAATCTCCCGAACCGACCGGTCTTGATGACCATCGGCCGTTCGCATTCTTCACAGACCTCGTCGCTCTCTTCGTCAAGCACAGAGCGCGCAACACGCTCCGCTTGGTCTTTTGCGCCCTCTACGGTGCCATCAAACGGACCGTAGAACTCCTGAAGCATGGGCACCCAATCGATAGCTCCGCGGGCTACTTCGTCGAGTTTTTCTTCCA
>JAPYSM010000105.1:4486-8113 GCA_029936485.1 Dehalococcoidia bacterium | reverse complement strand
GAGATCATGCGTGAGATGGTCATCGATAGTATTCGAGTAAGCCTTCTGAACTACTCGCGTATCGTCATTCTCAAAGAGAAGGACACTGAACGGTTCTTGCCTATCTGGATAGGACAGCCAGAGGCTGAGGCTATCGCCCTGAAGCTGCAAGACATGACGCCCCCGCGTCCGATGACGCACGATCTGCTACATCATTTGATCAGCGATCTGGGGGGAGTAATTGATCACATAATTGTATCCGGACTGGATCAAGAGACCTTCTTCGCCAAGATAGTGATGACCGCGTCCGAAAAGACGATCGCAGTTGATTCACGCCCCTCTGACGCACTTGCCCTTGCAGTACGGGCCAAGGTACCGATTTTTGCCGAGGATTCCGTGCTGCACCGCGCTGGCGTGCATATGGATGCCGAAACGGGCAAGGCTGTGGTCGGAGACAGAGATGGGCCAGAATCGGTCGGAAGTCCGCCCACCGACAGCGAGATAGAGCGGATGTCGGCTTTCAAGGACTTCATCGACACGCTGGACCTGGACGACATCGGGAATTCCGGCAAAGATGCTTGAGGTTTTGGGTCTTTTCGTGGTCG
This sequence comes from Dehalococcoidia bacterium, assembly GCA_029936485.1. Taxonomy (GTDB): domain Bacteria; phylum Chloroflexota; class Dehalococcoidia; order Lucifugimonadales; family Lucifugimonadaceae. The sequence goes on along the minus strand of JAPYSM010000105.1, from coordinate 7,529 downwards.
CGTTTTCGGATTAGTCGGACGCGGAGGTGAGCTTTAGGAGCCATGTTCGTGCGGCTAAACGCAAGTTCTTTGATTCCGAAGTCGACACGCGGGGAATCTCCAGACCGGTATCCCATTGCGTTGTTAGCGGGCTTTCCGGCCGCTCATCATTTTGAAGATCGTCTGACGAAGAAACTGGCTGGAGGATGACTTCTGCACGGCGGACCGACTTGCGCTCTGCCGACCGGGATATCCTTCACTTCAGTCTCAGTATGACAATAATTCCGTCAGGCCTGATTCGTAGTGCAGTCGCGGAACAGGCGTCAGGCGGAGCAAGCCCTGCCCCTACCCGGTTGCCGTGATGCCGGGGGGGGGGGGGCTGTCCGTCGTCACGCATACACGGAACCCTACGTTTCGCCCGCGTGTCGTCTTTTCTCGCCGTATAGTGGATCGCGTTCGTGGTCGGACGGTTGTTCCGCTTCGGGCATCGATCGACTGAATTTCACATCCGGTCCTTCTTACTCAATTCGGCGAGAGCTAGCGGAGATTCTTGCGACTTCAAGATGTCTCCCGGCGGAGTTGAGGGGATATTGGATTTTTCGTTGTTCAGCGCAACGGTGTGTGATAAAGTCCACAATCGAAATTCGGAGCGTGATCCACTGTTGTTGTGGGTTCGTACGGTAACGATGGGCCAATCGTCCGGGAATCGGAGCACAGTTGAGCTGCTAGGGCGGCTGATGGGTGTAGGTTGGGCTGTTGCGCTAAGCATCGCTGGTGGGACGGGCGGCGGCTTCTGGCTGGACAGTCGATTCGACACAAGTCCGGTTCTGACGCTTGTCGGCCTTGCGACCGGAATTGTGGTCGCGTTCGCAGGGATGATTCGAATATTGAACTCCATGTGGGGCAGTAAATCGGATCAATCTGCTGAAGAAGTTGAAAACAGGGATCCCCGGTAGTCGTTCGGGATAGAACCGCGTAGCGTTGATGCGCAGAGGTAATCGAAGATTTTCTCCAGCCCGAAAAAGCTGCTCACGCTCATTGTTGTTGTCGGCGTGTTTGTTATTTCCGTCTTGGGTGGCGCACTGGGGTCATCGTTCGGGTTCGGGTTTCTTGGCGCTCCGATTGCGGCGATTCAACTTCCTGCGGAGCCCATAGGTCCGGTAATTAACCTGGGCTTTCACCAATACGAGATTATTAATACAGCGGTCATGTTCTGGATCGCGGGCATAATCCTTACGCTCTTGGCTTTTTTCGGTACTCGAAAGATCCGAAAAAACGCGGCCGAGAAGGACGTGCCGACCGGGCTACAGAACTTCCTAGAGGTCATTGTTGACTTCTTTATCACGCTGGCGGAGTCGGTCGCCGGGGGGCGCCACGGCCGGCGTTTTCTCCCTCTTGTACTCTCCATATTCCTTGTAGTACTGGTCAATAACTGGATCGGGGTTCTTCCGGGCGTCGGAACGATCGGCTGGGTAGAGACGTCTGAACACTTCGTTCATGAGCGGGAAGAGGCCATCGAAGAGGCCGAGGAGTGGAACAGGCAAAATCCACAAGAGAAGGAGAAGAAGGCCGAGTTCAAAGACCCGGATCTTGCTGTGTTCACGGGCGGAGGCAGCAATTTCAAGTGGATTTGGTTCGGCCAGACAAGCAGGGATGCCATTCCTTTGAATTCGCTATCGAACGATGAGGAATCACACCATCTCGGAATCGACGAATCAAAGTTGGAACGTGATGATAATGGTGAACTGACGATCGATGATGATCTTTTGGGTGATCTAAACCCCGGCGGTGACCTGGACCTAGCTGAAGATGTCGGCGTCCTGGTCCCTTATCTCCGTGGTGCCAATACCGACGTCAATAACACGCTGGCTATAGCCCTGGTTGCGATGATCACGGTTCAGATCTGGGGATTCCGTTCCCTGGGGTTCCGTGGATACGGCGGAAAGTTCATCAACTTCAAGGACGGCCCGATCTATTTCTTCATCGGAATCCTGGAACTTGTTGGTGAACTGGCTCGTACGGTCAGCTTCACGTTCCGTCTTTTCGGAAACATGTTCGCCGGCGAAGTACTGCTTGTTGCTATGGCGTTCATGTTCCCACTGATCGGGATTATCCCGTTCATCGGCCTGGAGCTATTTGTTGGCGTCATTCAGGCGTTTATCTTCGCCATGCTGACGCTGGTGTTCGGGGTGATGGCATCGCTTGGCCATGCCGAGGAGGAGCATTAGCGTCGACGCGCTTTTTTTGACTCTGTCGGTGCATCAACCAACATGCTGGAGAGTTCCAGCCTGTGATGCCCGTGACCTAACGTTTAATCGTAGAACTCTGTAGGAGAGGTAACGAAATGGAAACGGATCTAACCACACTTGCGGCCGGACTGGCCATCGGAGTCGGCGCCATTGGCCCGGGCCTGGGTATTGGCATTCTGGGCGGTAAGGCGATGGAAGCCCTCGGCCGCAATCCGGAGGCCGCCCCTGTCATCCAGCAGAACATGATCCTTGTGATCGCGTTCACTGAAGCAATCGCCATTTACGCGTTGGTGATCGCAATCATCATTCTCTTCGTTGTGTAGCCATAAACACCTGCACGGCGCCGGGGGAGCTTTCAAGCGTTTCCCGGGAGTCGTGGGTGAGAGAACGGCGTTTGACCGCCGGGCTCGGTTTAAGGAATATCGATGGAAGCCATAGGCATAAACGTGCCGGGACTGGTAACACAGCTCGTCAGTTTTCTGATCCTGTTCTTTATCCTCTCGAAGCTTCTGTACGGTCCGATATCAAAGGCGCTCGACGAGCGCTCAAATCGGATCAAAGAGAGTCTCGAGGCGGCGGAAATGGCACGGCAAGACGCTGCGTCCTCTGCCGAGCGTGTAGAGCAGGAGATAGCCGAGGCCCGGGTACAGGGTCAGGCGTTGATCGCGGAAGCGCGAGAAGCGGCTGGAAGACTGCGGACCACGGAAGAGGAACGCGTTCGCGCTGACCTCGAATCCCTGCGCGAGCGGGCTACTGAAACGGTCCGGCGTGAGCGGGACGGCGCTATTGAAGAGATCAGGGCCGAGTTCGCGAAC
>JAPYSM010000105.1:0-4386 GCA_029936485.1 Dehalococcoidia bacterium | reverse complement strand
GACGAGGATTTCGCTGCGCTGCTTGACGCTCCCCAGGTCCCGATGTCCGTCAAGATGGATGGCATCGACAAGGTCCTCGGGGAAATTGGCGACAAGGCCCAGAACCTGGCAAGGCTGCTGGTGACGCACAGTGCGCCGCGGATCGCTCCGGCGATTCGGGACGACTACCGGGCGATGCTGGACGCTGAGCGGGGAATCGCACGGGCCGATATTGCAACGGCAGTCTCGATCGACGACGCAGTGCGCTCTGAGATCGTTACCCACCTCAGTGCACTGGTCGGCCAGGAGCTCGAAGCGACCTTCAGGGAGGACCCTGAGATCCTGGGTGGAATGGTGGCACGGGTTGGAGACCGGCTGGTCGACGGCAGCGTGCGCTCAAAACTTCAGTCGCTCCGACAGACACTCGGTCGGCCGGCTGCGGTGACCCGGGGAGAAGAATAAACCGGGGATGACCGGTACTAAAGGAAATAACGTCGCCCGGCTGGCAGCATGATTGCCGGTTCAGGGCAGGTGCTTACCGCTCCTCTATTTAGAGGGCCCGGTGAGTGTCACGAACACAGGGCTTCTTAAAGAGGCTCACGGAGGAGATCGCATGGCGGTCAGAGGACAGGACATAGCCTCGGTCATCAAGCGCCAGATCGAGGAATTCGGTGGCGAATTGACCATGGTCGACGTTGGTACGGTCGTTCGGGCGGCCGACGGCGTGGCGACTATTCACGGCCTGTCCGATGTCAGTTACACGGAGCTGTTGCAGTTCCCGAATGACACCATCGGCATGGCACTGAACCTTGAAGAAGATAGCGTTGGCGCCGTGATTCTCGGCGAGTACACGCGCATCAAAGAAGGCGACGAGGTCCGAAGCACGGGTCGCATCGCTGAAGTCCCGGTTGGCGAAGACTTGATGGGCCGGATCGTTGACTCGCTGGGCAGGCCGCTGGACGGCGCTGGCCCGATCGATTCTGCCGCCACGATGCCGATCGAGCGACTGGCGCCGAACGTCGTGGTGCGGAAGTCTGTGGACACTCCGCTTCAGTTTGGAATTAAGGGCATCGACGGCTTGATACCGGTCGGTCGTGGACAGCGTGAGCTGATCATTGGAGACCGCAACACCGGCAAGACATCTGTATGTGTCGACGCCATCATCAACCAGAAAGACACCGGCGTTATCTGCATCTACGTCGGTATCGGCCAGAAGGTCGGTAAGGTTGCGCAGGTTGCGCAGACGCTGCGTGACCACGGTGCGCTTGACCACACGATCGTGGTCGCCGCCAACGCCTCGGACGCCGCCCCGCTGCAATACCTGGCTCCTTACGCCGGCGCTGCTATGGCCGAGTACTTCATGGACCAGGGTAAAGATGTCCTGATCGTTTACGACGACCTCACCAAGCATGCATGGGCCTACCGCCAGATGTCGCTGCTGCTTCGCCGGCCTCCGGGTCGTGAGGCGTACCCGGGTGACGTCTTCTACCTCCACTCCCGACTCCTGGAGCGGGCCGCCCGGCTTGACGACGAGCGTGGCGGGGGTTCCATCACAGGTCTGCCGATTATTGAGACGCAGGCGGGTGACGTGTCCGCGTACGTGCCGACCAATGTGATTTCGATTACGGACGGTCAGATTTACCTTGAGTCGGAGCTGTTCAACGCAGGTATTCGACCAGCCCTTAACGCCGGTCTTTCGGTTAGTCGTGTCGGGAGTGCTGCCCAGACCCGTGCGATGCGTGACGTTGCCGGTCGGCTGAAGCTGGACATGGCTCAGTTCCGTGAGCTTGCGGCGTTTGCCCAGTTCGGAACAGACGATCTGGACGCGGCGACCCGCTCCCAGCTGGAGCGAGGTCAGCGCATGACCGAAGTCCTGAAGCAGAACGAGACGGCGCCGCTCACGATGGAGCAACAGGTTTCGATCTTCTTCCTTGGGACGAATGGTGACCTGGACGATGTGCCGATTTCCAAGGTCCTCGACTTCGAGGTCGGATGGCACGAGTACACGGCCGCCAACATCCCGGAAATCCTTGCGGGGATTTCCGAGACGGGTGAGTTGAGCGACGATGCGCGCACAAAGCTTTCCGAAGCGGCGGCCGCGTTCAAGCAGACAATTAATCTGGAAGACTAGGAGCGAATCGGGCGGACTTAGCTCCGCCCGTAGGCACCAACATTCATGCCAAGCACCCAAGAACTAAGACGCCGAATCCGTAGTGTCGCCAACACGGCGAAGATCACCCGCGCCATGCAGATGATCGCCGCCTCCAAAATGCGGCGCGCACAGGAGATGGTGGTGGCCGGACGGCCTTACTCCGAGCACATGAACTCGGTGCTGTCTCACCTGGCCGCGCTTGAGCGCGGTTCTGAGGATTCATCTGTTCCGTTGCTTGAGGCACGGGACGTGAAGACCACGGGAATCGTGTTGATTACCCCGGATCGCGGGCTTGCCGGAGGACTTGTGTCAAACCTGACACGTGCCGTGGAGCGTACGATCAGCGCGAGTGAATCGCCGGTGACCCTGGTGACGATAGGCAAGAAGGGCCGGAATTTCACGGTCCGCACCGGTAACGAGTTGAAAGCGGTGTTTGACGGCATCGGGGAAAACCCGACGGTCGAAGACACACGAGCTATCTCCAACCTCGTTATCGATGAGTTTGAGTCGGCTGGCGTGGACAGGGTGTTGCTGGCTTACTCTCGCTTTATCAACACGGCCGTGCAGTCCCCGACTATCGAAACGTTAATTCCGGTCGAGCCAGCAGAGCTGACTGGCAATGCCGCAATCGGCTACATCTACGAGCCGGGACCGGTGGAAGTGCTCGAACAATTGCTCCCCCGTTATGTCGAGATGGAGGTGTATCACGCCGTCCTCGAAGCTATAGCGAGTGAACACTCGGCACGCATGGTCGCGATGAAGAACGCCACGGATGCGGCGAACGATCTTATTGATGACCTGACGTTGAAGTTGAACAAAGCGCGTCAGGAAGCGATTACCTCCGAGATGCTGGACATCGTCGGCGGTGTGGAGGCGCTCGCTTAGCGCTCCCCTGACCTCAGGAAACATACGTGAAGTTCACGAGACGGAGATCGGGATTGGCCCGGTGTCTGGACCCGGTATTTGGCCCAAAGAGCGAATTACAGGAGCCCCAAAATGGCTAACGGCAAGGTTGTACAGGTCATCGGAACAGTTGTGGACGTAGAGTTCGCATCGGAAGACCTTCCGGAGATCTACAACGGCCTGGAACTGCAACTGGGAGGCGAGACGCTCTACCTTGAGGTAGAGCAGCACGTCGGAAACAACTGGGTGCGCTGCCTGGCTCTCGGTCCGACTGAAGGTCTGAAGCGCGGCTCCGCGGTTACGGACTCGGGAAGGTCTATTGCAGTCCCCGTGGGACCGGCGACTCTGGGACGGTTGTTTAATGTGACCGGAAAGGCACTAGACACGCTTGGCGATGTCGATGCCACTGATTACTGGCCGATTCACCGGGCTGCACCGTCTTTCGACCGGCAGACCGGTACCACCGAAATCCTGGAGACCGGGATCAAGGTATTTGACCTGATTACCCCGTTCCAGAGGGGTGGCAAGGTCGGCGCGTACGGCGGAGCCGGCGTCGGCAAGACCGTTATCATCACGGAGCTGATCCGAAACATCGCACAGGAGCACTCCGGTGTGTCCGTGTTCGCAGGTGTCGGGGAGCGCTCTCGTGAGGGCAACGACCTGTGGCACGAGATGCAGGAGTACGGTGTGATGGACAGCACCGTGCTTGTGTTCGGCCAGATGAACGAGCCGCCCGGAACCCGGGCACGGATCGCCCTGACCGGTCTCACGATGGCGGAGTACTTCCGCGACGTTGAGAAGCAGGACGTTCTGCTGTTCGTAGACAACGTGTACCGCTACATCCTGGCCGGCATGGAAGTGTCCGGACTCCTGGGACGTATGCCGTCCGCTGTTGGTTACCAGCCCACGCTGTCGACAGAGATCGGCGACCTTGAAGAGCGAATTACGACCACGGTCGATGGTTCGATCACGTCTTTCCAGGCGGTGTACGTGCCGGCTGACGATTACACGGACCCGGGCATCGTGACCACGTTCGGCCACCTGGACGCCAACATTTCACTTGAGCGATCGATGACGGAGCAGGGTCTTTACCCGGCTGTCGACCCGCTCGTTTCAAACTCCCGGATTTTGCAGCCGGGTATCGTGGGCGAAGAGCACTATGGCGTTGCACGTGAAGTGCAGCAGGTGCTTCAGCGTTACCGTGACCTGCAGGACGTTATCGCCATTCTCGGTGTCGAGGAACTTTCGGACGAGGACCGTGTGGCCGTTGGCCGTGCACGCCGGATCCGTCAGTTCTTGACGCAGCCGTTCTTCGTTGGTGAGGTGTTCACGGGTATCCCGGGACGCTACGT
>JAPYSM010000104.1 GCA_029936485.1 Dehalococcoidia bacterium | reverse complement strand
CTGTTGAGGAACTCCGGCCGGAACGCACGCTTCAAAGCCTCTTCGATGTCGGACCGCAATCGTTCCTGTTCGGGAACTGTTTCCGGTCGCGTTGCGAAGCCGATTGCGTCCCGCGCCACAACTCCGGTCCCGAGGTTACTGGTCATAATGATCACAGTGTTTCGGAAATCGACTGTCCGGCCATTTCCGTCCGTAAGCCGACCGTCCTCCAGAACCTGGAGCAATGAGTTAAACACGTCCGGGTGCGCCTTCTCTATCTCGTCGAACAGTACCACCCTGAACGGCCTGCGCCGGACAGCTTCGGTGAGCTGGCCACCTTCGCCATAGCCGACATAGCCCGGAGGCGCGCCGATCAGGCGGGAGACGGTGTGCTTCTCCTGGTACTCGGACATGTCGATCCGGACCATGTTGTCCTCGTCATCAAACATGAACTCCGCGAGCGCCCGCGCCAGTTCCGTCTTCCCCACGCCTGTAGGACCAAGGAATATGAAGCTACCAATTGGCCGTTTGGGGTCCGCCAGGCCTGAACGAGCACGGCGAATGGCGTCCGCCAGTGCCGCGATCGCAGCCTCCTGGCCAATCACTCTTTCGTGTATCCGGTCCTCCATGTGCAGCAGCCGGTCTGCCTCGCCCTCGACGAGTCTCTCGACGTGAATTCCGGTCCTTTCTGCGATTAGCGCCGCTATCAGTTCCGAGGTCACCACCATGTCGTGCGGGTGATCCTTTTGCCACTCCTTGACCCGTGTTTCGTGGGTCGCCTGCAGTGCAGACCGTTCAGCCTTCTTGGCATCCGCGGTCTGGTAGTCACGCCGTTCAGACGCAGCAATCTCCTCCTCACGTAGGCTCCGAACCACATCCTCCTCGTCACGCAGATCGCCGGGCATCCGATCCGATTCGATACGCAGCTTGGCAGACGCCTCGTCTATGAGGTCGACAGCCTTGTCCGGTAGAAATCGATCAGACACGTACCGGCGCGCCAGTTGAACTGAGGATGTCAACGCCTCGTCTGTAATACGGACGTGGTGATGCTCCTCGTACCGGGGCCGGAGCGACTTCAACATCTCGATAGCCACGTCAGTCACCGGTTCTTCTACGAGCACGGGCGAGAATCGACGTTCCAACGCTTTGTCGGACTCTATGTACTTTCGGTACTCGTCTGGCGTGGTCGCCCCTATGGTCTGAAGCTCCCCACGCGCGAGCGCTGGTTTCATGAGGTTCGAGGCGTCGATAGCGCCGTCGGCGCCGCCGGCTCCTACGACCATGTGAATCTCGTCAATAAACAGGATCGCCTCGCCCTCGGACTGCCGGACTTCATCCATTACAGCCTTGAGGCGTTCCTCAAACTCCCCCCGGAACTTGGAACCGGCTATCAGAGAACCCATATCCAGCGCTATCAGGCGCCGGTTTTTTAGTGACTCAGGAACATCTCCGCTAACGATCAGATTGGCGAGGCCCTCGGCGATGGCGGTCTTGCCAACACCCGCGTCGCCAATTAAGACGGGGTTGTTCTTGGTGCGACGCGTCAGGGTCTGCATCACCCGGCGGATTTCGAGTTCTCTGCCGACCACAGGGTCGAGCCGTCCGTCGCGCGCCAGTTCTGTCAGGTCGGTCCCGTACTGCTCCAGCGCCTGATAACGCTGCTCAGCGGTTTCTGACGTGACCCGGTTGCGGCCACGAATCTCGACAAGAGCCTGGTAGATCTTCTCCTTGGTCAGGTTGACCTCTTCGAAGATGCGCGCGCTATCTCCGGAAGTCTCGTCAGCAACAGCAAGCAGCAGGTGCTCGGCGCTGATGAACTTGTCCCGCAGGCGCTCGGCTTCTGCCCGCGCGTTGTCCAGGACCTGCTGAAGCCGCGGCGTAGCGTATATGGTTTGCGCCACCACACCCAGCCGGGGGCTTTGCCGCAGCGCTGTCTCGACGCGATCCGCCAGCAGATCAGGGTCGACGTGTGCCTGGGACAAGATCCGGCCCGGGATGCCATGCGTCAATTGGAGCAGCGCGAGGAGTACGTGCTCAACATCCCACTGCGAGTGACGATACTCACGCAGCAGGTTTTGCGACGAAGCGATCGCCTCTCGTGCCTGTTCAGTGAAGTCAGATTCTTTAAAAACCATTACTTAAGGAGCCTCTTTTTCTCTCGCCTGCGGAGCCGGATCCGGCGGCTCACACCATGGCAGTTCAGTCGTCCCTTCCGGGGTAGCCCCGGTCTGGGTCTGGGTCTGGGTCGGGGTCTGGGAGCGAGCGTTGGTCCGCAGCTGCCCTACGGCGCACGAGCTCCATCGTCAGTTGATTGACCCTGTCTTCCAGTTCGGTCACCCGATCTGAAAGCTTTGTCATGATCTCTACACCGGCAAGGTTCAGGCCCAGATCATCGATCCATGTCTTGATCTGGATCAACCGGACTATGTCTTGCCCGGAGTAAAGCCGTATGTTGCTGTCCGTTCGATGCGGCTCTATCAAGCCGGCACGTTCATATGTCCGAATTGTTTGCGGGTGCAGGTGAACGTGCGCCGCCACGATAGATATGGTGAAGACAGGTTCAAATTCGGTGAAGTTCATGCATCACCTTCTGCGGCTTCGCCACTTTCACTGGTGCCGGATTCGGTTTCGGGTCCCGGATCAATTACGTCGTCCTGAACGATCTCTAACTCGCCCATCTGCAAAGTCCGTAACTGTTCCAGTAACGCCTTCTCTTCGTCCGATGACTCCCCGGGCACCGAAATCGCCATCCTTGCAACCAGATCACCGTGCCCTGTGGCACCCCGACCGTGCCTCGGCATCCCCTTGCCTTTCATCCGGAAATTACGCCCTTGAGTCGTCCCTGCCGGGACCTTGAGCACCACCTTTCCGGTCATCGTCGGCACCTCCACCTCACCGCCAAGCAATGCGTCAAGGTAAGACACCGCTACATCCGTAACGAGATCGTCGTCGTTTCGTGTGAATACACGGTGACGCCGAACATCAACTTCGATGTTCAACTCCGTCCGATCGTCCGGGCGCACGCGAATGCGATCGCCTGACTCGGTCCCCTTCGGCAGCGTGACCTCAAGAGTTCGTGGCATCTGACTTGTCCCGGATCCGCCGCAGTACGAGCAGTGCACCGTTCCGTCGATGCCGGTGCCGGTGCACTCCTTGCAGGGAGAGGCGCCCTGGATCGTGATGCTCCGCTTCGATCCCGCAAATGCCTCTTCAAGAGTGATTTGAACGTTGGTCTGCAAGGCCTGCCGTTGTGAACGACCGAACGCATTTCCCAGTCCGAAATCACCAAACAATCCGTCGAGACCGATGCCACCGCCCCCCCGGTGGCCGCCACGCGACCTTCGGAATCCGGCACCCCTGCCATCGTTGGCACGCATCTGCTCGGCGTGCTTCCAGTTATCCCCGTACCGGTCGTAATCGCGACGAGTTTTCGGGTCTGAGAGGACCTGATACGCCTCGTTGACCCGTTTGAAACGGGCTTCAGCGTCCGGATCGCTCGTGTTCACGTCTGGGTGATAACGACGCGCCAAGCGCCTGTAAGCGGTCTTGACCTCTTTATCGGCGGCATTTCGTGGAACGCCTAGTTCTATGTAGTAATCCTGTGGCATATTGAAATTCACTTAAATTATAGCTATATCAGTGCTACCAGTCAATTAAGTTAAGTGTTTCAAATTTATTTAGTTGATATATAGACACTCATGTTTATATATTCACATCTATTAGGGTGCACCACAAGAAAAGGCGCAACAACTTCGGCTTCCCCTTCTACGGGCCTCGTCCTAGATCCGGCCCACCCCCGGCGCGCGAAACGGAGACAAGACCCGAACATGGCAAATTCCGCTCGACATCGTGGACACGGGCGATGAGTTGGTCGTGAGCGCTTCCACCCGACCGACATCAAGGTCAACATCGACGACGACGTCCTAATCATCCGGGCGGAGACACGCGAGCCAGCCGCAACACAAGACGAACTGATGTCGTCGCGTCGCGCATGGTCGTTTACACGAGCGGTCCAACTACCCAACACCGTGGACTAAAACAAGGTGACGCCCGCCGATCCGAACGGCGTACCGACGATCACCCTACCGAAGTCAGAGGCCATCAAAGCCCGAGAGATAGCGACCAAGGTAACCTGGAACCACCAAGTACCCCAGAACCAAGAGGTCTCCGGACTCTTCCGAGGGCCTCTTATGGGTTGTGCGATAGCTGATTCTTTTTTCTCCCGGTGGGAGAGGGTTAGGGTATTCGAGGAACCGTTTCTTGATCGCGATACACCCCGTCGGTGAAGTTCTCTCGATCACGCTCGGGGTGACAGTGCCGAGTTTATGACACAGAACCTGTTTCTTCTGTATTTATTGTCGAGTGGGACGTTTAATATCCCCCGGCCAATTCCGAGTCGCGTTGACACCCGTATTTACGAAACATAGCATCGAAAATTATCCCCTCACCCAACATGTCTGATTCTCCACCCCCTCAGTCGACTGGCAGTTCGGTCGTAAAAGAACTGCCACCAGTATTTACTCGCCACGAGGCGGTCGTCGGGGCGGCGTTGCGTGCCGAATTGGATGGCAGAACCCTCCCTATCTACGACTCACTCAGGTACTACATGGGTTGGGCCGATGTCGACGGGACCCTTACGCACAGTCCTGAGGGCAAGCGTCTGCGGCCGACCTTATGTCTGCTCGCCTGCGAGGCCGTTGGGGGCGATCCCGCGGACGCGTTGCCCGCCGCAGTGGCGATCGAGCTTGTCCACAACTTCTCGCTCATCCATGACGACATAGAGGACGGCGATCGCACCCGTCACCACCGGCCGACGCTCTGGGTCGTCTGGGGCGAGCCGACTGCGCTGGTAGCGGGCAACAATCTTCTCGCGATAAGCGACATTGCCACCCAGCGGCTCCGTGATGCAGGTGTTAGCACGGCGATCAAGGCCGGGCACATACTCACGGAACGCTACCTGTCCATGATGGAGGGGCAGTATCTGGACATCGCGTACGAGGGCCGAACAGACGTCACCGTAGATGAGTACCTGATGATGATCGAGCGCAAGACCGGTGCCCTGATTGAGGGAGCTGTGGAACTTGGAGCGCTTGTCGGAGCCGGAGGTTCTAGCGAGGTCGTGGAAGGGTTACGGGCCGTCGGCGATGACATCGGGCGCATCTTCCAGATACGTGACGACGTACTTGGGATCTGGGGCGGACCTGCGCTCGGCAAACCTATCGGTGCAGACATCACCTGCAAGAAAAACTCCCTGCCCGTTGTCCACGTCCTTGAACACGCGCGCGGTGCACAACGACGAGAGCTGCAACGGATTTACGCCAGAGATGAGATCAGTGCCATTGATGTCGAACGCGTACTTGATGTAATGGACGGACTGGGCACACAACGCTGGTGCCAGGGACAGGCGGAAACGCGATGGAACCGGGCGCGCAAGCGATTGGCATCTCTGCAGTTAAGCTCCGATGCCACTCGGGAATTTCTGGAACTGGGTGAATATCTGTTAGTGCGGGAAGTCTGATGTCACTCGCCCTTGTCGCCTCGAGGCGAGAGGAAGTTGCCGCCGTGCTGAGCCGTGGTGCGTGGCGTCCCTGGCGCCAGCGTAGCAAGGGCGCATGGAGACAACGCCGGGCGCCGGAAGGCGCGCTCGCTTACCAACGACGGGACCACAGCGTCTCCATGATCCTGACCGGAGCCGGCCGCGCCCAGACTGAAAAAGCGATGGCCTGGTTGCTGGAGACGGAGCGACCCGACTCAATACTCTCGCTCGGTTTCGCCAGGGCCTGCACACCCAACCTAGACATCGGGGACCTCGTGCTGGCAACACGGCTCAACCACATCGAAGGCAGCCCGTTTGATTGGGACCCGCAATTCGGGGAATCACAACTAGACGTAAGACATGAAGAACTTCTAGTGGACGGTAAAATGCTCGATATTGCGCGCGGCGCGGTCGAAATAAACGGAATCGACTTCATGCCCTCCCCAACCCTCACCGTAAATTCATTGGTGCGAACGTCTGGCCTCTCAGCATGGCTTGGAGCAACGTACGGTGTCTCGGCTGTCGACCGGGAAAGCTACTGGGTGGCCGCGGCCGCGGCCGGGGCAGGGGTGCCGTGTTTGAGCGTCCGATCTATCGTTTACGGGGTGGACGAGACGCTGCCGGAGGTCGCATCAAGACTACCTGACACACCATCCGGTGGGCGATTCGGACCCATCTTCAAGTACGGCGTTAGGCATCCCAGGGAAATGTGGCGCTACATGCGAGCGGTGCGCAGTGCGCGTAACGCAGTGGCGACACTGACGGCCGTGCTGACCAACACTGACGTTTTCAATGTCGGCATAAATCCATGACGGATCCCATTCAAATTCGAAATGAAGCTGACGCCGCTCATGGAATCGGCTAGATTGGACGTGACGATGTCATTGGATAGGATTACCGATCGATTTCTATCGCGTAATTTTCTTAAATACCATCAGGATGGAGAGGTCACGTATTGAGGACGTTCACAAAGTGCCTCAACGTGAGATCGACTCGAGCACCAGAATTCATCGACATCACGGATCTCGTTATCGATGTCGTGGGGGAGTCCAAAGTCGAATCCGGAATTGCGGTCGTCTTCTCGCGCCACACAACTGCGGCGATCAAAATAAACGAAAACGAACCACTCTTGATCAAAGATATGGAACACTTCCTGGGTACGGTCGCGCCCCAGGACTCCTACTATGGACACAACGATTTCGCTATCCGCACCGTGCACATGAATGAAGACGAATGTCCCAACGGTCACGCGCACTGCCAGCACCTAATCCTCGGCACCAGCGAGATGATCCCTATCGTAAACGGCGAGTTGGCGTTCGGAAAATGGCAGCGAGTCTTTCTAGTGGAACTAGACCTCCCGAAGAGCCGAGAAGTTGTCGTCCAGATAATGGGCGAGTAGCGAACCAAGGCTCATGCACCGGAATGGACGATATCGATGGCTCTAATAACGCAACGTGATGAGTTGCTTGAGGCCGTCAAAGAGATGGACCGTCTTGGACTCGTCTCCGGCTCCAGCGGGAACGCGAGCGTCAGGATTGACGCACCTGGTAGCCCCAATGCGTTTCTTATAACACCGGCCGGACTTCCCTACCCGTCGATGACCTCGGATCAGCTGGTGGCCGTCGATAACGACCTCTATCCGATCGATGGCGATGGCGTGCCGTCCTCCGAGTCCCTGCTCCATCTTGCGATCTACACGGCGAGACCGGACGTTAACGCCATCATGCACACACACTCGCTTCATGCGACCGCACTCGGGGTAGCAGGTCGCCCACTTCCGGCGATAGTGGACGAACTTGTCGTGTACGTGGGGGGGGCGGTCCAGGTCGCTAAATACGGATTCCCCGGTACCGAGGCGCTTGCACAGGCGGGTGTTGACGCGCTTGGTGATCGTCGTGCGGTCCTGATACCTCATCACGGCATGTTCGCCGTCGCCGATACGGTGTCCGAAGCGCTACGCGTATGTGCACTGGTTGAGCGCGTTGCGCAGGTCTTTATCAATGCCGAGGCCATAGGCGGGGCAAAAGAGGTAGCAGAAGGATCGTTCAAGGCGGAACGCCGTATGTATCTTGAACGCTCCGGACTTGGCCACTAACACACGCCCCTTCAAGTGGAGACGCTCGTGACTTCGGTCAACGTAATCATCGATACCGACCCCGGCGTGGATGATTTCCTTGCGATAGCACTCGCATTGAACTCTCCTGAACTTGTAATCGAAGCGTTCACGACCACAGGCGGAAATGCAGCGTTACGACACACAAACGCCAACATGCTCCGGATACTTGAGGCGCTGAATCGACCTAATCTTCCGGTATACCGGGGAGCACAACGGCCGTTGGTCGGGAGTTTCGGAGATGCCGAAGATGTCCATGGCGTAGGCGGGTTGCCGATATCGCTCCCGCGTTCGTCGATACGTACGCGTGACGGGCATGCAGTGAATTACATGGCGCAACGCCTAAATAACGGACCGCCTGTGACGCTGATCGCACTCGGCCCGCCGACCAACGTCGCACGATTGTTCCGAGATCATCCCGGTTCCGTGAAGTCTGTGGACCGCGTTGTGATCATGGGCGGCGCCCTGGACGTCCCCGGGAACGTCACGGACTATGCCGAGTTCAACGTCTGGTCGGACCCAGAAG
>JAPYSM010000103.1 GCA_029936485.1 Dehalococcoidia bacterium | reverse complement strand
GAAGTAGAGAAGCCGCTTTACACCTACCTCGTGGGAGGCACCGATCACGTTACTTTGGATTGCAAGATTCGTACTAATGAACTCCGCCGGAATTGTGGAGTTAGCGTGGATACCGCCTACCAGAGCGGCAGCCAAGAAGACGTAATCGGGGCGCTCGCTCTCGACGTACGCACGGGTCGCAGCCTGATCTGTCAGATCCAACTCAGCGTGCGTACGCATTACCAGGTTGCTGTAACCGGCGGACTCAAGCGCCCTGACCAGCGCAGCACCAGCCAGCCCACGATGGCCCGCTACGTATATTTTCGAATCAAGTTGCAATTCAACTCTCGCGGAATCTACGTGCTTCACACACGACAATTAGCTGGTCGTTCAGCATATCTGGGAACTGATCGATCAAGGTTCAACAATATCGACTGATCTGGTCTGGTCTCAATGCGATGTCTTGTGTTTAATCGCGGGTGTCCCAAGTGGTAGCTACTGTGAACTATCCAGATGATGATGGATTAGTGCCTTGAGTCCCGTGCGAAAGTCCACCTTCGCCTGCCAACCGATTAGCTTTCCCGCCTTTTCAGAATTCACAGTTGCCGAGGCAACATCTCCAGTTCTTGCCGGAACCTGCTCAATCTTGGTGGGTATCTCTTCCGCGACCAGCTCCGCCAATTGACGAATACTTATCGACTCCTGCGCCACGATGTTCATCACCTCCCCACGGACATCCGATTCTGCAGCGAGGAGAAACGCCTGTGCAATATCAGAGACGTGGGTGAACTGGCGGGCCTGTGCGCCAGATCCCTGGACCGTTAGCGACTCACCACGCCGGGCCTTGTCCATGAAAATGGAAAACACCGAGTTCGGTCTCATCCCCGTCCCGTAGGCCGTCCCCAGTCTGAGCGCCACAACGGGTTGACCCTTAAGGGCGTCGTAAGACAGTGCGATTCGTTCACCTGCGAGCTTTGTAATCCCGTACGGATGGTCAGGCTCGCAACGATGTTTCTCATCAAGCGGCTGATATTCAGGTTCACCATAAACCTCCCAGGTGGAGGTGTATATGAATTTGGACACGCCGGAACTCTTCGCTGCATTAAGCAGGTTGGCGGTGCCGACCACGTTGGCCAATGCTGCTTCTTCCGGATGATCCAGCGCCAGGTAAACGTCCCCTACACCGCCAAGGTGGCAGACGACGTCAATCCCGTCCATCAATCTATCCGCCTGTTCAGCGTCCGTGAAATCAGCAGTTATCGAATTGGAATCTGCCTCTACGGGCCTGGCATCGGTTGTCCTGACGGTGTCCCCTGCATCTCGAAATGCATTAGCCACGTGTGGAGCCACGAATCCACCCGCTCCCGTTACGAGGACGTTCATCCAGCCAAGCCTTCCATTAGGGTCACTGCCGAGTCAACACCATTGGCTCACCCGGGTGACAACGAGATACCGGATTGATCTACAAAATTCTGCTTTAAATCGTACACGAGGAGCCGTCAGTTTTGACCCGCTTTTTAGGTAAATCCTACGTTTGGATGGCCACCAGCGTCCACTGACCGCGCTCATCACATATACCTGAACTATCGAAGTATCGATTTTCCCGGCGAACGCCCGTTTCCCATGGATGTCACGGAGAACGAACACCGCTCGCGGCGTACACACAGGAATAGATTCGACCATGCCAGATAAGTCACTGCGACTGCTAGCATGGACGGGCGTTCAAACGCGGGCTGCGGCGCGTCGTGCGAATCAGGGCTACCAGAGGGTAGCGAATCATGAACCCCTCACTAATGAGCAGGTTGTTGAATCCTTGAGCGGCACAGTTCTTCTGGTCTTCGGCACGCGGCCGGAAGCAATAAAAATGGCCCCGCTCGCACGAGAAATTGAGCGAAGTAGTGACCTTGACCTGTCGATCTGCGTTACCAGCCAGCACCGTGAGATGCTCGATCAGGTCATGAGAGCGTTCGACCTGAAGCCCGACTTCGATCTTGACCTGATGCAGGTAGACCAAACTCTTGCAGACATCACGTCACGTGCCCTAACCGGTGTCGGAAAAGTGATCGAAGAAGTTAATCCCGCGATCGTCACCGTGCAGGGCGACACCACAACGGCCATGGCCGGAGCTCTCGCCGCGTACTACGCACAGATCCCCATCGCACATGTCGAGGCCGGACTTCGGACCGGCCAGAAATACAGCCCGTTCCCCGAGGAAGTGAACCGGGCAATTATTGATGTGATGGCCGACCTGTATTTCCCGCCGACGGAATCAGCGCACCAGAATCTACTACATACCGGAGTAGGCGAAGACTCGATAACTGTCACGGGCAACACCGCCATCGATGCGGTTCTCCTAATGAAAGACCGGGTCGAGCAACTGTCCCCCGGTGATCCAAACCTGGTCGATATCCCGTTGGACTTGGCTCAGGATATGGCGACAACCGAGTCTGGCCGCCGGTTGATACTCGTCACAGGACATCGGCGGGAGAGTTTCGGTAATGACCTGGATTCGATCTGCCGTGCGCTGCTTCGTATCGCCGATGAGCATAAGGACGTACAGGTGGCGTACGCCGTCCATCCGAACCCGCGCGTGCGGGAGACCGTTTATCGGATACTCGGGGGGAGTGACCGGGTGCGTCTGTTCGAGCCACCGGCCTACCCGGCTTTCGTGTGGCTTATGAGCCGGGCTCACCTCATCATCTCTGACTCTGGCGGCATCCAAGAGGAAGCCGCGGCGTTGAACAAACCGTTACTGGTGACTCGCCGCGTCACCGAGAGGCCTGAGGCTGTCGATTCCGGTTGCGCCCGCCTGGTTGGCGTCGGCACCGAGACCATCTTCAACGCGGCACACGAACTGTTGACGAACGACGATAAATATCGAGCGATGGCGGTCGCCACCAATCCCTTTGGCGACGGGCGAGCCTCGGAGCGGATCGTGAGCGCCATAGAGAACTGGCTGGCAAACCGTGAGTGACATCAACGTCATCGGCCTGGGCTACGTCGGGCTACCGGCGGCTGTGATGCTCGCCAGTAACGGGCACAGGGTGCGTGGCGTAGATGTCAATCCGTCCCTTGTCGAATCAATCGCCTCCGGTGACGTAGCACAGAGTGAACCCGATCTTTCAATCCGCCTGAAAGAAGTCCTAAACGGTGGTCAATTTACAACGGGCATATGTCCATTGAACGCGGACGTGTTCATAATCGCCGTGCCAACGCCGGTGGGACAGGACCATTCACCTGACCTGACATTTGTACTTAACGCTTGCCGAGCCGTTGCCAGAAAGCTGTCTGAAGGCGATCTCGTGATCGTGGAGTCCACGATCCCACCCGGCGCCACACTCGGCGAGATATCTAACGCGCTGGAAGAAAGCGGCCTTGCCGCAGGAACGGGATTCTCTCTCGCATACTGCCCGGAGCGGGTCTTGCCGGGAAACATCGTGAAAGAGATCGTCGAGAATGATCGAATAATAGGTGGCATAGACGAGAAATCTACCGTGCGGGCCGCTCATTTATATCGTTCATTTGTGACCGGGGAGCTCCGCGAAACGGACGCCGCCACCGCCGAGATGGTGAAGTTGGCGGAGAACACCTACCGCGACGTAAACATCGCACTGGCTAACAACCTCGCCAACCTGTCCGAATCGGTGGGAGTGAACGTTTGGAACGTGTTGGAGATGGCCAACCGTCACCCAAGAGTAAACCTACATACTCCCGGTGTAGGCGTCGGGGGCCACTGCATTCCGGTGGACCCATGGTTCCTCGTCGCGGCGGACGAAACATCATCGGCATTGATCCGGACGTCGCGTCAGGTGAATGACCGTCAACCAGGGATCGTGGCCCGTCTGGCCTCGGAGGCGGTGGGCAACGTAAAGAATGCGTGTGCCGCCGTGCTTGGCGCAGCATACAAAGCGAACGTCACGGACGCCCGTGAGTCACCCACCACGGATTTGGCTTTACGCTTGGCCGACCATGGTATAACCGTGACCGTGACCGATCCTTACGTGACCAGTTTTGTCCCAGACATCGTCCCATTGGATGATGCCCTTCGTGGCGCGGATATAGCGATTCTCGTTGTCGGCCATACACAGTATTCGCACCTCGATCCCGATCGTGTTGCGCGGGTGATGCGAGGCCGAACGATTCTCGACACGACCAACACCCTCGATCGTGAAGCATGGGAGCACTCCGGATTCATATTCTTACGGTACGGGGATGGGAGATCGACGCAGTGATGTGCGACATGACAGCCTCGGCCTCAATACAGACAAATGCGAATTCTCCACGTCGTTAGAGGTCTTGAACCGGAACTGGGCGGTCCACCCAGATTTGTTGTGGCCCTGACGTCGGCGTTGAAGCTGCTTGGAGTGGATTCGACTGTCTACGGGACAGAGGCCGAGACCGGTACCGATTCCGCCATTTCGGCACCGGACGCGGAAGTGCGGTTATTCAAGCGTGGACGGTTCTCCAGATACTGGCCCGGACACAGCCCGGACATGCGGCGGGAGCTAGGGCGAGCAGTCAGCCAGTTCGATTTGGTCCACATACACGAACTATGGCACTACCCGAACCACGTCGCAGCCGGTGCAGCCAGGCGGAACGACGTCCCCTACCTCATTTCGCCTCTGGGAACTTTCGCCCCAACTGCGCTGGGTAAAGGACGCCTCAAGAAAGGGGTATACAGCGCATTGGTGGACCGAGGGTTATCTAACAGAGCGGCTTCCTATCACGCGATGACGGACCAGGAAGCCCAGGATACCGCTGCAAACACAAGCAATATCCCGATAGATATTGTCCCGATCGGAGTAGACCCGAACGAGTTCGCTTCCCTGCCAGATCCAGGCGAATTCGAACGTCTTTACCCGGAGGTCAGAGGCAAGCGCGTAGTCCTGTTCCTCGGGCGTCTGAACAGGATCAAAGGTCTCGACATCCTAATCAAAGGATTTGCCCGTGCCGCCCGCAGCAGGGATGACCTGCACCTCATCATCGCCGGGCCGGATGGTGGATATGAGCGCGCAGCGCGTGAGTTGGTCAGGAGAGAATCTCTGGATTCCTCCGTCTCCTTCACCGGGCCGATCTACGGCGAGACGAAACTTGCTGCGCTTTCACGTGCAGACGTTTTCGCTCTCACCTCTTACGGAGAAGGGTTCAGCGTGGCGTTACTGGAAGCGCTTGCCGCGTCCGTGCCGTTGATAATTTCCAGGGAGTGCCATTTCCCCGAGGTGGCGCAGTCTGGCGCCGGAGTGGAGATCAATCTTGTCCCACAAGAGTTCGCTATGGCGTTAACGCAGGTCGTCGGTAACCCGTCGCTACTGGCAAACATGCGCAGCAACGCCCGAGCCATGGCCACCGGTTCATATTCCTGGGATAGCGTTGGAATTGCTTTCAAGGAAGTCTACGAGCGGATCTCCAAAAGCTGACCGAAGTGATCCCACACAACAACGTAATTCGCATCTCCGCGGTATCGCGGCGAACATGGATTGGGTAATGAAAGCACTTGTCACAGGAAGCACCGGATTCATCGGAAGTCACCTCGTAGAGACGTTGTTAGAGCGTGGGCACGAGGTAACAACGCTGGACCGCACGGCTAACGACTCACCCGGGATAACCCGAGCGTTTCGGGCCGACATTCTTGACGCCGAGAAGGTTCGGGAGGCAACGGGTGGTCAGGACGTCGTATATCACCTTTCGGCGCTCCTTGGCACCGCTGAACTGGTAGCACAGGCTCATCACGCTGTAGACGTGAACATCAACGGGACCGTGAATGTGCTTGACGCCTGTCGCTCAGAAGATGCAGCTCTGTTATTCGTCTCCAAACCAAACCCGTGGCTGAACACTTACTCCATCACAAAGCAGGCGGCCGAGCAGTTCTGCTTAATGTACAGATCAGAATTCCAGGTCCCGGTCACGATCGTCAAACCGTTCAACGTGTATGGGCCCCGTGAGTCAGTTGGGCCCGGCCGAGCACAAAAGTTGATCCCAAACACCATCGCGAAGGCTTTGAGCGATCAACCACTGACTATTTTTGGGTCGGGCGATCAGATCAACGATTACATCTTTGTCGACGATGTGGTTCGACTTATTGCGGACCTTTCTATGTCGGACAAGTCGATCAACGGGACGTACGATCTGGGTACCGGGAACGGCCAAACCGTCAACGAGGTGTGCCGGCTGATCTTGGAGCTTACGGACAGTGGCTCAGTGATCGAACGATTACCCATGCGACCCGGCGAGTCCTCATCCGCCGCGTTGCGCGCAGATCTGACGCAGATCGAACGTGTGATGCCGGTCGGAGATTTCGTAGGGCTGCGCGATGGGATGGCCCGTACAGTGGAGTACTACCGGTCGAAATCCAACTGAGCGATTAGACGGCCATCAAGAACCGAAAGGGCCGATCTGACCGTAGAACTCACTCCACGATGCTCACCGGCATGCCCGTTTTCCAGATATTTCCTCGAGGGCAGCCGTAGTCCGGGATCAGGTACATTCAGTTGCAGGCAATAGCGTTCCGGTGAGTGCCGGGATGATCTTGCTTGCCGAATCTAAGGCAGACACAGTCCACATGACCCGTTACGCAGTGACCGGTGGGGCCGGGTTCATAGGTTCCAACATTGTTGGGGACCTGGTCGAGCGCGGCCAAGAGGTTATCGTGATCGACGATCTCTCCAGCGGCCACATGGTCAACCTGGAGCCGTATCCGGAAGTCACCGTCAAGAACGCTTCGATCCTTGACGAAGACGCTCTGGACTCCGCTTTCGACGGGGTCGACACGGTGTTCCACCTTGCTGCGTCCGTCGGCAACAAGCGCTCCATTGACAATCCCGCTCTCGACTCAAAGATCAACGTTATTGGCACTATTAATGTACTTGAAGCGTGCCGGAAGGCCGGGGTCCGTAAGATCGTCACGAGCTCCTCCGCCGGCATTTTCGGCGAACTACACCAGATACCCATATCTGAAGATCACCCCGTCGAACCAGATTCACCGTACGGTGTAAGTAAGCTAGCGGCGGAGAAGCTTTGCCTGGCATATGCAAAGCTTTACGACATCGAAGCCATCGCACTGCGTTACTTCAACGTGTTCGGCCCAAACCAACGCTTTGACGCATACGGGAATGTGATCCCTATATTCGTGTTTAAGATGCTTGGCGGTGAGCCAATAACCATCTTTGGCGACGGCGAGCAGACCCGTGATTTCATATCCGTGGTCGATGTGGTCCAAGCCAACATCAAGGCCTCCGAGACAAAATGCCTGAGCGGAGCATTCAACATCGCCAGCGGTACACGAATCACGATCAACGACCTCGTGGCGCGACTGAGCGAACTGGTCCCGGGCCATCACAAGGTTAGTTACGGATCGGAACGTCCGGGAGACGTTCGGGACAGCCTAGCGGATATTGCTGCAGCGAGAGATGCTTTCGGGTTCGAGCCTTCGGTCACAATGGCCGACGGGCTAACGGATTACGTTCGCTGGGCGATGGATGAGGCGAATAGGGTATGACGAAGGTATTAATCCTGGGCGGCGCAGGCATGCTCGGTCACAAGATGTACCAGACGCTGTCGAATGAGACATTCGACACATACGCGACGGTCAGACAGACGGTGGAAGAAAGCCCCGCCGCCGCGCTAGCTTCATCGAGCGATAACCACTTCATTGGTGGAGTAGATGTATCCGATTTCGGGATCGTTGACGCGTTGTTGGACAAGGTCAAACCTGACGTGCTGATCAACTGCGTTGGTGTTATCAAGCAGAGAGACGCGGCCCACGACTCTGTCGAGTCGATAACTATTAATTCGCTCCTCCCTCATTTACTTGCCGAAAAATGCGAGCAGATCGGGGGCCGCGTGATTCACTTCAGTACAGACTGTGTCTTCGATGGCGAAAAAGGCGCATACGAAGAGTCGGATCCGAGCGACGCAAAAGACCTTTACGGACGTACCAAGTACCTGGGGGAGATTTCTTCCCCGGGATCGCTCACACTCAGATCGTCGATCATCGGACGAGAGCTGTATAACAACGCCTCTTTGATTGAGTGGTTCCTGTCGCAGAAACGGAAGAAGGTCAGAGGTTTCGCAAAAGCTCTCTACGCGGGATTAACAACAAATCGGATGTCGGCGTTGGTCAGAGATTTAATCCTGAATCACCCGGACCTGAGCGGCATGTACCAGGTGTCCGGCCCCTGGATCTCAAAATACGACCTGCTATTGC
>JAPYSM010000102.1 GCA_029936485.1 Dehalococcoidia bacterium | reverse complement strand
CGATTTCGGGCTCAGGAACCTGGTCCAACCGGATATCGTTTCTGCCGTGATAGACGAGTGCGCGCATTGGGTCCGTCCGCATTAGTTTGCCGTAATATTGGAGTCGGCCGGTGCGGCCGCATTCTTTCACGGGACCGATCGCCGGGCAACCATATTGCTCCGTTCGCGGTGCTACGATTCGGCGAACCATGTGCAGACCTTGAACAGAAGGAGGTTAAAGTGAGCGGCGGTACTGTCAAAATTCTATTCGACACCGATATCGGATCGGATATCGATGACGCCGTCGCACTCGCATACCTGCTCGCACAACCCCGCGCAGAGCTTCTTGGAATCACGACCGTATCTGGACATCCAGTGGAGCGGGCGAAACTGGTTAGCGCCATTTGCAAGACGGCGGGACAGGACATCCGCATCGTGCCCGGGGCCGAAGACCGACTCGACGGCCCAACACGTCAACCGCGGGTCCCACAGGCGTCAGTCCTACCGAACTGGGCTCACGAGACCGAGTTTGGCGATGACGATGCTGTGGAGTTCCTCGCCGAAACGATACGGTCCCACCCAAATGAGGTCGTCCTGCTTGCCGTTGGCCCGATGACGAACGTCGCCAACCTGTTCATCAGGCACCCGGACATCCCGGGCCTATTGAAATCGCTGCAACTGATGCTGGGCCGCTTCATCGACCCGTACAACGGAACTCCATCGGCGGAGTGGAATGCCCACTGTGACCCGGCAGCCGCCGACATCGTGTACTCGGGCCCGAGTTCCCGCGATATCTCGAATCACAAATCTCTTGGGCTGGACGTGACCACTAAGGTCACGATGAACTCCGACGAGGTTAAGCAGTACTTCCAACACCCACTGCTGAAGCCGGTATACGAAATGTCAGAGGTTTGGTTTGACGAGCGCGCAATCCTTAACTTCCACGATCCGCTGGCGGCGGTGACGCTGTTCGACGATCGCGTCGTCGAGTTCCAGACAGGGACGTCTATTGTTACGCGGGCGGACGACCGCGATGATGGCATTACGGACTGGACCCCGGGAGAAGATGGACCGCATCGCGTCGGGGTGAGAGTGAATGCACCCCGGTTCTTCAAGTCCTATTTCGAAGTATTTAAGTAACCATTTCCCGATCGGGGCAAACAAGGATTTTCTCTCCCACGGGAGAGGGTCAACCTATTTCAAGATGTGAGGGAGAAATCCTGAGCGGGCAGCCTGTCACTGCACGCCTTGCACGTTTATCGAATCGCCAAAGGAATTAAAGACCAGATGTCACTAGACAACCTGACCATCACCGGCATAGAGATGCTTTGGTTTGAACACACACTTGAGAACGTCGGCGTTGACTACAACACCTTCAACATGGTGTTTGAGGCGGGCGCACGGAAAACGAGCCGAGAGGGCATCCTCCGTATCCACACCTCGGAAGGCATCACGGGTGATCACGTCGGCCTCAGGGGGCCGACCGCCGAGCAGATCAAAATACTTACCGGCTACCTTATCGGCAAAAATCCACTTGAGCGGGAAAAGATCTACCAGGACTCTAAGCGCGGCCTCAGGCACTACGATATGACCGGTACAGGACCGGTCGACATCGCCCTCTGGGACATTGCCGGCAAACTGTTCAACGCACCGCTCTACCGCATGCTCGGCGGCACCCACAAGGCGCTCCCCGCATACGCCAGCACGTTGCACGGGGACGAAAACGGTGGTTTGGGCACCCCGCAACAGTTCGCCGATTTCGCCCAGCAATGCAAAGAAATGGGCTACAAGGCATTCAAGATTCACGGCTGGGGCAATGGCCCGATATCACGGGAGATAGCGAACGTTCTCGGTGTCCGGGAAGCTGTGGGACCCGAGATCGCGCTCATGATCGACCCCGCCTGCGAATACGAAAACTTTGCAGAGACCCTCGCCGTTGGCCGCGCCTGTGACGAGGCCGGTTTCTTCTGGTTCGAAGACCCGTACAAGGACGGCGGAGTCTCGCAGTTCGCTCACCGCAAGCTACGCGGGATGATCAAGACGCCGATCCTTCAGACGGAACACATTCGATTACTTGAGCAGCATGTCGATTTCATAGTCGCCGATGCCACCGATTTTGTACGGGCAGGAGCGCATGAGGATGGCGGGATCACCGGTACGATGAAAATCGCCGCAGCCACCGAGGGCTTCGGCCTGGACGTGGAACTGCACGGGCCGGGGCCCGTCCATCGCCACATCATGTCAGCGATCAGGAACACCAACTGGTACGAGCTGGGCTTGATTCATCCGATGGTGCGCACCACAAAATCTCCGGTGTATCTGAACTACAGCGATGACTTGGACGCCATCGATTCAGACGGCAATGTGTACGCGCCGGAAGGCCCGGGGATCGGAGTAGAGATCGATTGGGGCTGGGTACGCGCCCACCAGGTCGACCGCGCGACATGGGGCGTTGTGCCGGACCCGAGGCCTACTTATGTAGTGCCTCCGGTGGCGTCCACACCTGCCGTTTCGGACGAAACCTCTGAAGTGTCAGTGGACATCGTGGAAGACGAGGTTTAATAACTACAACCCGCGTGCTGGGTCCCCGCGCCTCTCCTACCGAACGCGCCCACCAAGTGGTGCAACAGGCGCACCACTCCGTACAAACTGACCGTACTCCGGGCCGAGCTTCACCTCACCGTCTTCCATCAACACCTCGCCTCGGAGCAGCGTCATAGTGATCGCGCCCTTGAGCTCCATCCCTTCGTAAGGCGTGTATCCGGCCTTGCCGAGCATGTCCGCCTCCCGGATGGTGTGCATCTTGTCCGGGTCCACAATCGCCAGATCGGCGTCTGAACCCACCTGAATCGTTCCCTTCTGCGGGTAAAGGCCAAATATACGGGCCGGGTTCTCGGCCATCACGCGAGCGAACCAGCGCGGGCCAAGCCCTCGCTCCTCGACACCCTTCGAGTACACCATAGGGGCGATCGTCTCGATACTTGGAGCGCCAAATGGTACGGGAAGTTCCGTACCCGGCATGAAGAACACGTTGTCCGCGCCCTTCATTTTGTCCTCATATGGATGCGGAGAGTGGTCGCTCGCGATGCATGAGATATACCCGCCCTCGAGACCCTCCCATAGCGCATCATGGTCTCCACCGTCCCGGTAGCGCAGCGGCGGGCCGATCTTGAGCAACGGGCCCCACTTCTCGTGGTCTTCGGCAGCCAGAAGCAGATATTGCGGGCAGGTCTCAGTCCAGATGGGCAAACCCTCCGCCTGCGCCCGTTTGACCCGTTCCAGCCCGAGTCGTGTGCTCAGGTGAACGATGTAGAGCGGACTGCCGGTCATCTTCGCCAGCATGATCGCCCGGTTGATCGCCTCCTCCTCAACCCACGGCGGCGCAACGTCCGGGAAATCGGTCGGCTTGACCTTTCCCTCGTCACGGAACCGCTTTTCGAGATGGTCGATCACATCACCGTTTTCGCAGTGAAGCTGCGTTACGCCGCCGTTGCTGCCGATCAGCTCCATTGCCCGAATGATGAACTCGTCGTCCACCATCGTCCTCGGCCGCCGACTCTTGTAGGTCATAAACGCCTTGAACGAACGGATACCCATGTCCATCGCGTCCGGAATGCCGTCAAAGACATACGGGTCTGCGCCTAGCATCAGGTGGAGACCCATGTCGATCACGGATCCGGCGTTGATTTCGCCAGAAATTCGGGTAGCCGCAGCCGGCAATCCCTCGTGCTCGCTGTGGTTTGGCTCGCCGAAGGGAATAATTGTCGTCAACCCGGACTTCGCCGCCATTTTCCCGGCAAGCTCAAAATCCTCCCAGCCACGAAAATGAGCGTGCCCGTCGATCGGTCCCGGCAGAACGTAGCGCCCGGATGCGTCTATAACGCGATCAGCCTCGGGCATCGAGTCCGGCGACCCGATAGCCACCACCCGTCCGTCCTTTATGGCGATCGAAGCCTCCACCTCGGACGTCGCGGTGACAACCGTTCCACCCGAAACAACCGTATCGACTCTTTGCTCTGCCACTATGTAAAGCTCCTGGTGAATTGTTCTTTATGGTTGTTGTTGTGTTTCGACAAGTCTTAATCGTTCCGCGGCCCGAAAGTAAAGTTCCGCATCAGGTGGACCCACTGGGATCTGGTCAATGCCGCACGGCGGTCCCGCCGCTTTCTACTGCTCTCCCACTCGGCGTCGGAAATGTTATCCGGCCTGCCCGTCCATACCCGGGTAGATTCCCAGTGGGTCGGCGAGTGGTAGCCGGTGAGCAATGTGACTTCAAGCGGATAAGCTGATCCCACTGTCTGCCACAAGCCAAGAATCCGAGCGTCCTGCTGCTCGATACGCGGCCACACCCCGTTCTCAGACGTGTCCACCACCTCAACAAGGTCGCTGGGGTCGACATGAAAGCGCCGATACCCGTAGAAATTTCGCCGGTGTTCATCCGGAATCTGCGCTAGAGGGCGCTCCGCGACGGGCCTCATTAGCCGCACAGACTCGCTCTCCACAAGAGATGAGCGAATGTAATCGGCAACAGACGCCTCCCAGGCCGAGATGTCTTTGAAAGTCGTCACCCGAAGCACATCCGTCTCAGGCGCGCCGATGATCGTGCCCATGACGCGTAGTACCTCGCCGCCGGGTTGATGAAGCCCCGGATACTCCCCGGAAGCGATCTGTTCTAAGAACTCCGGAAGCGCGCCGTGATGAAGCGATGTGCTGCGTGCCTCGTAGATCAAATCCAATGGCATTAATTAAGTCCTCGCCCTACCGCGCTTGAGTGGCCGACCGGCCAGATTACCGGTGTTCTCGCCTTCATCGATCACGACCTTCCCGTTGACGATCACATACGGAATGCCTTCCGGGTACACCTTCGGGTTCGCCTTCGTCGCGCGAGTCTTCACGTTCTGCGCGTCAAAAATGACGATGTCCGCCCGAAACCCGTCCCGAAGAATCCCTCGATCCGGGATGCCCATTCGCTGCGCCGGGAACGAGGTCATTTTGCGTATGGCCTCAGGAAGCCGCAGATTCTTCTCGGCACGTACAAACTCTGCAAGCACCAGTGGGAAACAGCCGTACGATCTCGGACTCGGGTATTCGCCAAACAAGAGTGCATCGCTCCCGATCATTCCATAAGGGTGCGAAACGAACTCCGAAAGCGTGTGCGGGTTGGTTCCTAGAGCAACGGTGGAGATGCCGAGGTTTTCTTCTACCAACAGGTCCATGAGCGCCTCGATCGGCTCCTGGCCCCGCATTATCGCTATCTCTGTAATCGAGTGCCCGTCGTAACCGTGATTCTGCGGCTGCCTGAAGTTCGTAAGCCAGTTCGCACTCAGATCTCGCCAGGCTGATCCACCGTCCGTCATCTCCGAGGTGATCCGCTCACGATCGGCACCATCCGTGAGCGCCCTCTTAAGGCGCGCCACTCCACCGTCCATCGTCCACTGCGGCAACGCTATCGTGACCCGGGTCCCTGAATACGGGTAGGTATAGCAGTCAAACGTCACGTCCATGCCTTCATCAACCGCGTCTTCCACCAGCCCCAGGTAGTCGAGATGACTGCCAACGCCCTGTGCACCCTGCCGGTAATGCGTCAGATGCACCGGAATTCCGCTCTTACGGCCGATTTCGAGCGCCTCTTCCCAGGGTGCAAGTAACCCTTCTTTTAGTAAAGAGGCGCGTGTGTGCGTGTGATAAAAACCGCCCAGCCTTGCCGCTTCAGCGCTCAGCTCGATCAACTCTTCAGTCGACGCGTACGAGCCGGGTGGGTAGTCGAGTCCCGTCGACAACCCCCATGCGCCCTCCTCCATCGTCTCCCTGACAGCCGCCCGCATATTGGCCATCTCGTCTCGTGTTGCCGGTCTGTCGTCCCAGCCGACACCCCAGATACGTACCGGCGAGTTGCCTAGGATGTAACAGATATTGACGGCAACTCGCTCGTAAAACTTCGCCAGGAACTCGGTCAGGGTCAGCCAATCAGCCGGCTCCGGTGGATAGCCGTTAAGGCCACTGTCGAGTTCTATGAACTGCCGTAATTCATCGTGTGTGCGAAAGGGCGTCCACGAGTTGCCGTCTATGCCGATCAATTCGGTCGTCACGCCCTGCCTAATTTTTGGATCGTGATGAGGCTCACCCAGGATCG
Organism: Dehalococcoidia bacterium; assembly: GCA_029936485.1. Taxonomy (GTDB): domain Bacteria; phylum Chloroflexota; class Dehalococcoidia; order Lucifugimonadales; family Lucifugimonadaceae. The sequence goes on along the minus strand of JAPYSM010000102.1, from coordinate 2,199 downwards.
TCAGACCGGCATGTGAATGTACGTCGATGAAACCCGGCGACACCACATGCCCCGTAGCGTCGATCGTCCGCATCGCCTCAATATGATCATGCTCACCCCGGTGTATCGAGACCGTATCTCCCTCGACAAGCACCGTGGCGTAGAACCCGGGGCTTCCAGTGCCATCAATCACTTGGCCGTTAACGATCTTAATATCAACCAACGAGGAGGATCCCTTCCGGTGGAGCATGCAATTACGCCCGATGCGTTTTCAGGACACATTATGGCGTGGCAAGGATTTGTTGGGGCGTGACTAGATTGAGACAAACATCGACTAACGGAACCGCATCAGATCAATCCCTGACGACATCGCCGGAAGTTTTGAAGGCTCACGTGAGCAACTCGACGGAAGGCGAAGTTGAGATGCGAGTGGACCGGGCGCTCTCGGCGGCGTGACGGGTCCAGCACTCGCCGCTACCTATGCCAATTAACCTGCCGCCTTCAGCTGCGGGCGATTTGCGTCCCACCGCATACAAACGTACACCGGCCGTACACTCGGCAAAACGAAGGCGAAATCCGCTGACGCTACCGAGTCATTCACGGTTATCCTCCCGGGAATGACCGGCGCAACAATCGCACTCGTAATACTGTCAGCGTTCGCGCACGCCTCATGGAACTTCCTCATAAAGCGTGCCGATGACGCCGAAGTGTTCACCTGGTGGATGGCGGTGAGCATCAACGTGATTTTACTGCCGCTTGCAGTCGTGCTGTTCTGGACAAATCCGCCGGACTCAAGGGGCTGGATATTCCTCGCCGCCACCTGGATCCTGCACCTGGGTTACTTCTTCACGCTCAGTCGCGCCTATCGCGATGGCGACCTCTCGCTGGTCTATCCGATCGCCCGGGGCACCGGCCTCATGCTGATCCCGGTATCTGGCGTTTTGCTTTTGAACGAATCGATGTCGGTTCTTGCCGTCATCGGAGTGGCCGGCGTGGCGGCCGGAATCTTCACACTCTCCTGGTGGGGCCGAGTCAGATCGATGCTTTCCGATCCCATGGCTGTTTTGCGATCTCCAGGAATCGTGTACGCGCTGCTGACCGGGTTAATAATCGCCGGCTACTCAACGGTGGACAAACAGGGTGTGCAACACGTCACTCCCCTGCTCTACATGTACCTGATGACAACGTCGGCTACGTTCGGGTTACTGCCGTTCATCATGCGTGGCCGAACCCGCGCCGTTTTCGCCAACGAATGGCATCGACATGCAAGAGCTATCGTCGCCGGAGGCATGTTTCAGTTCGCCGCGTACGGGATGATCCTTACAGCCCTCACCGTGTCACCCGTCAGCTACGTCGGGCCGTTTCGTGAGATCGGGTTACTCGTTGGAGTAGGCCTTGGTGTGTTTGTCTTAAAGGAGCCATTTCCGGGGGGGCGGATTTTTGGCGCAGCGCTGGTCACAGCAGGGGCGATCACCATAGCGATCGCCCCCTGAGTGCTTGAGTTACTTCGGTTATCTGGCTTCCCGCATTACGTCCGGGGCATGATCTTGAGGCCCATCTCCTTAACAGCTGAGTTGCCGCCCGAGATCACCTTCACACCCCAGTCGAGCATGTATTTGAGGTTCTCTTCTTCCGACATATTCGGATCGTGCCAGCTGCACAGGAATCCGATCCCCGCCTTATCACACGCAGCGCGTACCTTGAGGCGCGCCTGATCCATCTCTTCCGGGTAAGGAGGATCGTGAGCGTCCGAGAAACCGTAAGACATGCCCATATCGCCCGGCCCCCACTCGGCGAACGAGATCCCGGGAACGGCCGCCGTGAACTCGGCGTTGGCTACGCACTCACGGTCTTCCAATTTCAGGCCAAGAATCAACTCACCATCCGGGTTGAGCGGCCACGGATCAGACGCCCGGGTGTACTCCTGCGGCGTCATGCCCCATAGAGCGGCCGGCTTTGCCTGCCCGCCTGCGCCGCGTTGACCCTGCCCCAGCCCGCCGTCACGGCCGACGCCGATGGTCTGGAACGGCCACCGCACCTGCTCCACAAATGCCTGCACGGCGTCTGCCTGCCTGGCGTGCGTGTGAAGAATCCCGTGGATGCCAGCCGAAAGAACATGTCGCACCTGCCACGCATTCGCCTCTACCTCGTTGCGGGTTTTGGCGTTCGCGGGAAGCGTCGCGAGCACGGTCGCCATGCGGTATCCGTCCGGAGTAGGTC
>JAPYSM010000101.1 GCA_029936485.1 Dehalococcoidia bacterium | reverse complement strand
AACCGGGGACGGGTGTATTGTCACTGCTCGCTCTTGCAAGTTGTTGCATTTGCTGGAGATTGCAATATGACGTCCCGTGAAGAATCTGCCGAAACGCTCCGCCGCGCCGGTCACAGGGTGACCTCCGCCAAGCTCCTCGTCATGGAGGCGCTGCGTCACGCCGGCGACCATCTCAGCGCGACCTCGGTCATCGACCAGGTCCGTAGAGACGCTCCACACGTCAGCGAGTCGACCGTATATCGCACTCTCGGTGCTCTTCGTGATTCGCGATTGATCTCGGAGACGACTTTCGGGCATGGAGAAGTTGCGTATGAATGGTTGGAGGAGCGGTCGCACCATCACCTCGTGTGCAGCCAGTGCGGCGCCGTAGATGAGCTGTCGGATGAGGTAGTGGCCGGGTTCGCGAAACAGCTCTCTGACGCCCACGGATTCAATGCTGATCTGCAACACCTTGCCGTGCCCGGCATCTGCGCCCGGTGCTCTCGTGATTCTGAGGCTGCCGGGGAATGAAGTTTCAAGTTATGGCAGTTGCGCTGCTGGCCCTGGTGATACTTGCTTGCGGCGGCAACAAGATTGAGGAGGCTGAAGAGTCCGGCCTGCTCAACGTCGTGACGACCGTTTCACCGATCACGTCCATCGTCGAGAACATCGGCGGCGCGCGCATCCTCGTTCGTGGCATCGTCCCGGAAGGCGCCAACTCCCACACCTTCGACCCGCCGCCGTCGACCGCCCGCGTGCTCGCCGACGCTGATCTGTTCATCGCTAACGGGCTTTTCCTGGAAGAGCCGGCCATCGATATGTTCAACGCCAACCATGGCGACGGAGCGCGTGCCGTGTTGCTGGGTGAGCTGGCGATCGCACCCGAAGAGTGGCAGTTCGACTTCTCATTCCCGGCGGCTAACGGCCAGCCGAACCCGCACCTGTGGCCGGACCCGATCCTCGCCCTTAAATACGCCGAGATCGTGCGGGACGCGCTGACAACATCGGATCCCGACGGGACCGCTTATTACGGGGCCAACTATGAAGAGTTTCGGCTTCGGATCGAGGCGTTGGATGCTGCTATCAAGACCACTGTGGCCACCGTTCCGGAGGGTCAGCGTCGATTGCTGACATACCACGACTCCTGGGCCTACTTCGCAAGACGATACGGGTTTGAGGTCCTTGGCGCGGTCCAACCGGCCGACTTCACGGAACCGTCCCCGAGGGACATGGCGAATCTGATCGTCCAAGTGCGCGACCTCGGTGTGCCAGCGATCTTCGGTTCAGAGGTGTTCCCGAGTCCGGTCATGGAGCAGATCGCGGCCGAGAGCGGGGCCATCTTCATCGACCAGCTCGCCGACGATGACCTGCCGGGAGAACCCGGTGACGCCGACCATAGCTACCTCGGATTGATGACAAAGAACATGGTGACAATGGTCAGCGCGCTTGGCGGTGATGCGTCTGCGCTGGGCGCGGTCGATTCCAGCCTTGTGTTCGATGGCCGGTCGCCCGCGGAGGCCCTTTCGGGCCAATAACTATGCTTCACACCACTCCGCACCCAGATCTTCATGAATCGCCGCTAGTCCAGATCCGCGGCCTCGCTTCCGGGTATCACGGCACCCGCGTGATCGAGGACGTTTCGCTGGACATCATGCGGAACGACTTCGCCGCGTTACTCGGCCCGAGCGGGTCCGGCAAGACGACGGTGTTGCGGGCTATCGTGGGAGCTGCCGATGTCTACGCCGGCGACGTGCTATTCAACGGCGAATCGGTCCGTAAATCACGCCCACGCATCGGGTACGTGCCTCAACTGGAGGCGATCGACTGGAACTTCCCGGTAACTGTTGAGCAGGTCGTCTTGATGGGAGCGACCCGTAACGCGCCGCTATTCCCGTGGTTCCGGCGGAAGGACCGTTTAAGAGCGGGCTTGGTGCTGGAGCGTTTGGGATTGGACGGTCTGGCGAACCGGCAAATTCGAGAGCTGTCCGGGGGACAGCAGCAGCGGGTGTTCCTGGGCCGAGCGCTTGTGAGCGAGCCGGAGATCTTGCTGTTGGACGAGCCAACTGCGGGAGTCGATATCAAGACCCGGGATAACGTATTGCACCTGCTGGACGAGCTGAATCACCAGGGCATCGCAATCCTGATGAGCACGCACGAAATTAACGCCGTCGCCGCGCACCTGCCGCGTGTCATCTGTATGAACGGCCGAATCCTTGCCGACGGTACGCCCCGGGATGTGTTGACGCCCGAAGTCCTGAAGGCCACCTACGGAGCCGAGATGCCGGTGACCGAGTATCGGGGCATGACACTGGTGGCGGAGACGCCGCACCGGTTTGGCGCCGCCGCCCCCAACGGGGGGAATTCTGGCAACGTTCATGTTGGAAACGGGCATGGGCACGGCGAGAACGGACACGTACACGAGGATATTGTGGCTGAGGTACCGGCAGATGACTGAGCCGTTTGAGTTCGAGTTTTTTGTGCGCGGTTTGATTGCTGCCACGATGGTCGGTGGGCTGGCCGGGATGATGGGTGTCTACATCGTGCTGCGGCGTATGTCATACATCGGACACGGACTATCGCACGCCATTTTTGGCGGCGCAGTCGTCAGCTTCATCATGTCGATCAACTTCTACGTCGGCGCATCGATCTGGGGCTTCCTATCGGCCGTCCTTATCCAGTGGACATCACGCCGTCGAAGCATCTCATCAGACGCCGCAATCGGCATCATCACCACGGCATCGTTCGCCCTAGGTATCGCCCTGATCAGCCGGACACAGACTTTTACACGGAGCTTCGAGGCGGCGCTATTTGGCAACATCCTGGGCGTTACCGGACCCGACCTCCTTGCTATCGCTCTTGTGACGGGCGCTGTTTTGATTGCAGTGATCATCGGCTACAAGTACCTGCTGTTTGCCACGTTTGATACCGAAGTTGCGGCATCCTATGGAGTGCCGGTGCGCTGGGTCGATACGGCGTTTGCTCTGGTCCTTGCGGGGACGGTTGTGGTGTCGATGCAGGTGCTCGGCGTGACCATGATCGCCGCCGCACTGGTCGTGCCGCCTATTGTGGCGCGCCAGTTCACGGGCAGCTTTACTAGGATGATGGTGCTATCGCCGCTGATCGGCGCATCTGCGGGCGCGATCGGCATCTATCTCAGCTGGTTCATAGACGTGTCGTCTGGTGCATCAGTCGTGCTCGTCGCGTCCGGGTTCTTTTTGGTGAGCATCGTGTATGCGAGCGCGAGGGACAGGCTGTTGGCTGCGCGTGGACGAGCCGGCACGGTGTGAATTCCCTCTCCGTCGCAGATGACCCTTATTTGGGGATCCGCCATAGCGACGCGGCGAGGATGTTGGCGTCATCTCTCATTGCTGTCCTCACGTGAAATTGCCCGGAGTGGCGTATGACCGCTCCGGGCAATTTTGAACGCACCTTCGATGGCTTACAAGACCGAGATTGCCGGCAGTCGCTGCTTGATTCTTGCGCGAGAACCCGGCGTCTAGCGTTGCTGCTGAATGAACCGGCTGCACCTTCGCTACCAGATCGCCAGAATCCAGCGCCTGAAATCCGGTTCCCTGAAAGGGTAAATTCCTCCAGTTCGGTCAAGGATTCCTCAAGAACTTCGCGATACTCGTCACCGTCCAAGACGGAACCATTACGAGACCGAATTACCTCAGTACCGTGGGCAGTACCAAGTGCATGGTCGTCGCTCCGCGCGACTTCTGAATCACGAAGTCGCTGGGCTCCACGAAGGCGTCCGGTATCGACCGCCGGATACCCTCCCAGTAGGCTTCGAGGGTTGCCACCTGATTGTCGGTCGTGATCTGGCCGAAGTACGACGAGTCGAGCAATGGCTTCATGGAGTTAGCGAGGCCACTGTTAGCGACTACTGTGTTGTCTTTCGGTGTTCGTCAGTTGCGGAAGGGGAAAGAAAGTTTCTATCTGTCTTTCGTACCCCCATCTGGAGGTACCATGCGGCCTCCATCCTCATACAACCTCTGCCAGCGAAGGACCACCGGCCCATGCCCGCACCCGCTACGTCTACCACCGTCTACGAGCCAGTCGAGGGCTGGGCGAAGATCCCGCACGGCATCTGGATGAAGGAAGCGACATCGGTAGCGGTGGACTCAGACGACCGCGTGTACGTCTTCAACCGCGGCAACATGCCGGTGCTAGTGTTCGATTCTGACGGCAATATGGTCGATAGCTGGGGCAATGAGACTCCATACGAGGGCGTCACCCTCATGGAGGATCCGTACGGGAACATGGTGCCTCGCTGGCTCGGCACCCGCTTCACCCGCGCCCACGCCATCACGGTCGATCACGAGGACAACCTGTGGCTGACGGACGATTCCGGGAATCGGATGTCTAAGACCGACAAGAAGGGTCACACCCTGATGACGATCGGCACCGGCGTGCCGAAGCCGCGTGAATCGGGCGAAATGTTCAACCGGCCTACTTCCGTGGCGGTCGATCCTTCAAACGGCGACATCTTCGTCTCGGACGGATACGGCAACTCCCGGGTTCATCGGTTCGACAAGGACGGGAACCACCTTTTGTCCTGGGGACGATCAGGGACCGACCCCGGCCAGTTCTCGCTGCCGCATAACGTGGCGATGTTCGGCGAGGCACACGTGATCGTGTGCGATCGGGAAAATCATCGGGTGCAGGTGTTCACCACGGACGGCGAGTACGTAAAGGGCTGGCACGTCCACAAGGCGGTGGCGGCGTTCAGTGGCAAGGGCGACGACACGAACGTGTATATCGCCGAGCAAGGTCCGCCGCCCGTTCAGTCCGGCGTGGCGAACCTCGGCCACAAGATCGGCATTTACGACCGCGACGGGAACGTGATCCAGAAGATCGGAGCTGATCTGCCGGGCGAGCGCCCAGACCAATTCAATTGGCTGCACTCGGTGGCGGTGGATTCGGGGGGCAACATCTACGCCGCCGAGGTGAGTTACGTGGAAGTGGGCAGACACCAGGACCCGCCGCGCGAGTTCGTGAGCCTGCGCAAGTGGGCGCGGGTCAGCGGGTAACGCGGGCATGGCAGAAGACAGATTCACCGACCGCGTTGCAATCGTTACCGGTGGTGGACGTGGGATTGGCAGGGCTATTGCTCAGGGGGTTGCTCGTGAGGGTGCTCGGGTTGTTGTGACGGCTCGGACTGCGGACGAGATCGCTGATGTTGCGCATGAGATCGTGCTTGCCGGTGGCGAGGCGATTGGCGTTGTTTGCGATGTGTCTGACGAGGGGAACGTTCAGCAGATGGTGGATGAGGCGATTTCTCAATGGGGTCGGATCGACATCCTGGTCAACAACGCCGCCACCAATCTGCCGAATATCGATGTAGTGGACATGGAGCCGGACGCGTGGCGTCGGGTGGTCGACGTCAACCTGACAGGGCCGTTTTTGTGCGCTCGCGCTGTGCTGCCGAAGATGATCGAGCAGGGCTCTGGCGCGATCGTCAACATCTCAAGCATCGGCGGTCGTCACGGTGGCAAGGGCAGGGGACCGTACCGTGCCGCGAAGGCCGGGCTTATCAACCTGACCGAGACGCTCGCCGCCGAGAACTTCCCTCACGGCGTCCGCGTGAACTGCGTCTGCCCGGGCGGTGTCGAAACGGAGATGCTGCGGGTAATCGGCGCATCGCTGGACCGCCAGCTCATGACGCCGGACGAGATGGCAAACGTGGTGCTCTACCTGGCTTCAGACGAAAGTTCAGCGGTCACAGGTACGTCGATAGACGCCTTCGGGCCGACTCACCCGTTGTTCAGCGGACAGATGATGCGGTAGGCCCACCCTGAGGCGGGGCAAGCGCCGCCCCTACAACGTTCCTAAACCCCCGTCACTTCCTTGAGGAAATCGTAGAACGCTATCTTGCGGGGGGTGTTGATGCCCCAGTTGACTGGCGGGCACTGATAGCCGTTTTCGTAGTCGCCGTAGAAAGGTGTTCCGCCTGCGCCTTCTGCAGGGTCGAAGTAGCCCCATCCGGCGTGTCGTGAGATCGCCGCCGTGAGGTTGTTCAACGGCCGATCGAAGTGATAGTGGTCGTCCTCGTTGAACAGGATCGGCATCGGAGAGTAGGTGGAGACGGCGCGCGTGTTGTCCACGACCTCCGACACATCGTCCGGATCGACCAGGCCGTTGCCGTGCAACAGGATGTAGTCGGACGACTCCACTGCCTCAGCAGAAGCGGTGCTGCGTCGCGTCCAGCTCGTGCTTACCAGCAGTCGGACCCCGTCCCGCGTCACGCCCTTCGCCAGATCGATCAACTCGTGAATTCGGTCCTCGTGGAGAATCGGATGCTCATACGTCGAAACGTTCACCTCATTATTGATCTCGATCAGGACGTTCGTGTAGCCTTTCTCGAGGACCCATGTACAGGCGTTCGTCACGGCGGTTTTGACTGCTCTTGTATCGGTCAGTCGTTCATCCTGCCCCTGGTAGAAAAGCCCGAGGATCACGACCATCCCGTTATCGTCCGCCGCGTCTATCAAACGGGCCGCACGGTCCATAAAGGCCGGTTTCAGAGTGCCGTCGGCGTTGAACGCTCCCGAGACCCAGGGTTGTGACTCGATCTCGAGCAGCAGTCCCTTCCAGATGTCGTCGTCGGTTGCGCCCGGGTGATCGGCGTGGATTCGCTCCCGCAGCTCCTTCAGGTGCTCCCGGTCACGGCGGTAGTAGCCGAGTGGCGAGCTGTTCTGAAGGTTGAAGGGCAGGGCGTTGATGCCGTGCGCGGCGTACTCCGGCAGCATGGCGATCAGCTCGTTGGTGTTGCGGTCGGCATCCCATACGCCGGTATCCGGGTACTTCCACAGGTCCCGGGTGAGCGGGTTTTCATCGTCGAAAATCCCGCTCGCCATCCGGCTATTCATGAGTAGGCCTTCGATGCGCCAGCCCCGGTATTCTCGACCCGCGTATGTGATCTGGCCGTTGATCAGCCAGTCTTCGCCGTCGATGGAGATTCGGGTCTTGCGCTCAGTCACAGGTGATGGCTGCCTTTCTTATGGTCGGTAGGACGGGGCTCCCCTGAAAAGTGGATTCGTTGGAATCGGTGGGGCCGCTCTCTCTAGCCTGCTGCGGGGGCACGATATCCTATGGTGCCCCTAAGTGCATCCTCTCCCATCGCCAAGACCCGAAGAAAGGCCGCCCGTTGCCGTTGGTTAAGACCGAGATCACCGTCGAACACAACGTAGTGACCCCGATGCGGGACGGCACTCTATTGCGTGCCGATGTGTATCTGCCCGATAAGGTAATCCCGATAGGCGCCATGGGCGCGACCAGCGGAAGTGGCGGCTTTCCGACGCTCGTCTGCCGGACGCCGTACGACAAGTCCCGAGAACGGGACGCTGAACGCTACCGGGGGCTGGCGTCGAACGGGTACGCCGTTGTGGTGCAGGACAAGCGTGGACGGTGGGAGTCGGACGGGCTGTATCGGCCTATGTACGGGTCGCAATTCGACGATGCCGAGGACGGATACGACACGATCGAGTGGGCCGCGGCGCAGCCGTGGTCTAACGGAAAGATCGGGACCTTTGGCTACTCGTATCCGGCATGGACGCAGTGGATGCTTGCACCGCTCATGCCGCCACACCTGGTGACGATGTTCGCAGGTGGTATGGGTCCGAAGACGACGGACTGGGAGATGGGTGGCGTGTTCCGGCCGGGTCGTGCGCTTCAGTGGCTGCTCGGGTTGATCGCGCCGGACACGCAGAAGTGGTTGGATGATGCGCAGGGTCCGACGACGATCGAGGATTACGACGCCATCACGCGGGTCGCGAACCGGGAGAAGTGGCTCTGGTTCCTACCGTGGAGCGAGTTGCCGCTTGAGGCGGTCGGGGGGCTTCGCGAGAGCTTCCATGACTGGCTGCGGAACCATCACAAGGATCGGTTCGGCTTTATCGGCAACTTTTCGAAGATTGATCTCCCGGTGCATCACCGCACCGGCTGGTACGACCGTCTTGTGGCGACGACCGATATGTACAACCACATGGTCGATGAGGCGCCGACGGAGCACGCCCGTGCCAACCAGCGACTGTTTGTCGGGCCGTACACGCACGCAAATGAAATGAACCGAGTCACCGGTGACATGGACTTCGGGCCGGATGCCGAGATCGACTGGGTGGAGCTTGCGACGCCGTGGTTCGATTACTGGCTCAAGGGCCAGCAGAACGGCGTGATGGACGGCGCTCCGGTCAACATCTTCGTGATGGGCGCGAACAGGTGGCGTCTTGAAGAGACGTGGCCACCGGCACGTGCCGTGGATACTGACTTCTTTTTACACTCGAGTGGCGGAGCGAATACGCCGTCTGGCGATGGCGAGCTTTCTCTGGAAGGATCTAACCCGGAGGGTCCGGATTCATACGTATACGACCCGCGTGACCCGGTGATGAGTCTGTACCTGGC
>JAPYSM010000100.1 GCA_029936485.1 Dehalococcoidia bacterium | reverse complement strand
CGAGAGATATTACGCATCATCCTTGAGCGAACCGGTCGGCTCGAGCTCGAATTCCTGGCATCGATGCCGCTGGAACAGGCCCGGGCGTGGTTGATCTCTTTGCCCGGAGTCGGAAAGAAGACGACTGGAATCGTGCTCAACTTTGCCCTCGGGATGCCGGCGATGCCGGTGGACACACACATCTATCGTGTGGCGCGAAGGCTCGGGCTAATAGGTCTGAAAACGAACGTAGATAAAGCACACGACATCATGGAGATACAGATCCCGCCGGATGAGATATTTCGGTATCACACGCTCCTAATCACACACGGGAGGCAGGTTTGCAAGGCGCAACGCCCGTTGTGCGGGGAATGCCCGATGGCCGATTTGTGCGCGGCGAAACCGGTTTTTGAGAAGGCGTTTCAGGCGGAGAAATATCGAAGACCCGTTCGCGCGGGTCAGACGCTCTAGAGGATCTCGATCATCGGACCGTCGGCCGGTATGAGCCAGATGTAGTTGAAACACTGGCAGATTCATCAACAATCGCTCTCGGAATCATCCGATTCGCTTGATATGATTGACGACGGCCTTTGGCCAAACGACCGCATCTAGCGCCCCGTTGGTGCAGCGGCCTAGCACGCCAGCCTTTCAAGCTGGAGATCACGGGTTCGAATCCCGTACGGGGTACCAGAATCGCCCGCCCGTGTACTACGAGCACCGGGCGGGCAGTTGCGACAGACGCGGCACCAGAACACCTGTCGGCTACGCGGTATGGCCTTTCAGACGAATGTCCCGGCCTGCTTTGCCTCCACCGCACGTCGGCGTCTCCTGTAAGGAAGTGATCTCGCCCCTAGCGCGACAATCTGTGAGAGATGGGGCGATCTGCCTACATCTGGCGACACTCTAAGCAACGAAAAGGGCTGCATCTTGATCGTCGTACGCCGCACTTATATCCCCAACCCCGGCGCCGGGGGCAAGTTAACTACTCTCGTCAAACAGGCGTCAGACGAGATGGCGAACGCCGGATTCGGCAAGCCGCGCATCCTGCGTACAGCGTTCGGGGACCACGGCACGCTGATTACGGAGCAGCCCTGGAACTCTCTGGCAGATTACGATGGATCTCGAGATCGTGTCCGAGCCACCTCGGCGATCACAAAGGTGTTTGACCAGATCTATCCCCTCCTCGCGGCGACTCACAACACTGAGGTCCTGATAGAGGTCGAGTAGATGCCCCCGGTACGACCTCACGATGCCGAGTTCTCAGATGACTTGGGCAACCCATACGCCCACAACGAGGCGTTCTGGGATGAGGTGACGCCGGTACACGCCGCGTCTGATTACTACAGGCTGTCCGAATTCAAACGTGGTGACGATGTTCTACACGATTTCATTGTGGCGGAGGTTGGAGACGTATCGGGCCTTTCGATGCTCCACCTCCAGTGTCATTTCGGATTGGACAGTTTGAACTGGGCGCGCATGGGCGCGGCAGTGACCGGCATCGACATATCTGGCGCTTCGATCGAACGGGCGACTGGGCTTTCGTCAGAGCTGGATATCCCGGCGACCTTTGTTCGGGCGAACGTGCTTGAGATGGGTGACCGGTTCGACGGCCAGTTTGACCGTGTCTTCACGTCGATCGGCGCACTTTGCTGGATCGGCGATCTAGCCGCTTGGGGCCGGGCCATCGCCCGGGCGTTAAAGCCCGGCGGCATGTTCTACATCGCCGAGTTCCATCCGGTGATGGACACCCTGCAACAATCGAGCCCGATCACCAACAGCAGCGCCGCCTACCCTCAATATCCTTACTTCGGGAACCGCATTCCCTTGAGGTTCGATCCCGAAGGCGACGATAGTGACTACGCAGAAGCGTCGTTCACCAGCGAGGAGACTACGTTCGAGTGGTTCCACCCAGTCTCCGAGGTGATCGAGGCACTGATCAATGCCGGGCTGACGATCGACAGGTTCCACGAGTACCCGTTCGTTACCTACAAAGCTCGCCAGGGCATGATCCGAGGCGATGACGGCCTCTGGCGGCTTCCCCCGGAAGTGATTGCCCTGCCGCTCATGTTCACCATAAGCGCATCCAGGCCAGCGCCCCGGTAAATCGCGTGACACGGGCGGTGGGCGCTGCGAACATCATGGAATAATTGGTCGCAATTCCTGCAATCAACAGGGGAATCGTTCAGCACGCCCCCTGCCTCAACCAAAAATCAGGAAGACACCCCGTGGGTGTGAACCGGGAGACTAAGTAATGGCCGATCCCCTCGTGGCCGTGATCATGGGCAGCACGTCAGACCTCGAGACGATGCAGAACGCCGTCGACGTGCTCGATCAGTTCGATATTCCGAACGAGACCTCCATCGTGTCAGCCCATCGGACGCCCGACCGGATGTTCCGTTTCGCGGAAGAGGCAGCGGGACGAGGAATCGAGGTAATAATCGCGGGAGCGGGTGGCGCGGCGCATCTGCCGGGCATGGTGGCGGCCAAGACCGTCGTTCCTGTGATCGGTGTTCCGGTTGAGAGCCGTGCGCTCAAGGGCATGGACTCCCTGCTCAGCATTGTCCAGATGCCACGCGGGGTCCCTGTTGCGACCGTCGCCATCGGAACGGCGGGTGCGACTAATGCTGGGCTGCTGGCGGCGCAGATCCTTGCGAACAGCCGACCCGATCTACGAGCAAGGTTAGAGGCTCATCGGGCACAGACAACTCGCGACGTTGAAACTCAGTCGGCCGAACTGGGGCAAAAGTGACCGGCGCAGGACCGTTTCTTCCCGGAAGTACGCTCGGCGTAGTCGGCGGAGGCCAGCTCGGGCGCATGTTCGCCCTCGACGCAAGGCGCATGGGATATACGGTGGTGGTGCTTGACCCTGACCCAAAGTCGCCCACCGGACAGATCGCAGACGATCGCATAGTTACGTCTTATACCGACGCCGATGCGATGAGACAGCTGGTTGAACGCTGTGATGTCGTCACCTACGAATTTGAAAACGTGAACGCCGATGCTGTCGCCACAGCAGAAGGTTCCGGGCACGTGCGACCGGGTAGCCACGTCCTTCGAATTGCACAGCACCGTTTGATCGAAAAAAGCGCACTTGTAGACAACGGCTTCCCCGTCGCCGAGTTCGCCGCAGTCGACACAATGGCGGACATGGTGAAGGCGTTCGAACGAATCGGCACGCCGGCGGTGCTCAAGACGGCTACATCCGGATACGACGGCAAGGGACAGATTGTGTTGCGGTCCGCGGTGGATATGAGAGAGGCCCACACGGATCTCAGGCGCCAGAGTGAGGCTCTGATCCTTGAGGCGTTCGTTCCTTTCGATCTGGAGATTTCGGTCATCGCTGCACGTGGTCCAGACGGCGAAGTGGTGTGCTTTCCGCCGTCTGAGAATCAGCATGTGAACGGCATCCTGGATGTGAGCATCGTCCCGGCACGTATTCCCGTCGAGGTTCGGGACGCCGCCGTGAAGTTGGCGTCAGGGATTGCGGAGGCGCTGGACGTTGTTGGCCTGGTGGCGGTGGAGATGTTCGTGACGACGGACGGACAGCTTCTCGTAAACGAGATCGCGCCCCGACCTCACAACTCAGGCCACTACACACAGGACGCATGCGCTACGTCTCAGTTCGAGCAGCTTATTCGGGCAATCTGCAGCTTGCCTCTTGGCTCCACAGAGCTACTCAGCCCGGTGGTGATGGTGAACTTGCTAGGCGATATCTGGACAGATGCAGGTGGCACTCCGGACTGGGACGCTGCGCTCGGAGTACACGGCGCAGTGCTTCACCTGTACGGCAAGTCAGAGGCACGGATTGGTCGGAAGATGGCGCACATCAACGTCACCGCACCGGACGTGGAGACAGCTCTGGCGCGTGCTCTGGATGCTCGTGAGCGGGCTGCCGGACGCGGGTAGGCGCGTAATAAGGGCTTCATCCACCCCCTCACCTCTCCCCTCACCCGCAAGGGGAGAGCGGATCGACCGTATCCCTGTATTTGGTAGTTCCGGATTCCCGCCTGAGTGGGAATGACGCAGTACTACACACCGGTGTATTCGTGCTTCCAGAGCTCGTCTGCGAAGGTAAACAAGGCCGGTAGGCCGCCCGTATGCAGGATGACCACGGTGTCATCTTTTGTGAGATTGCCCTGTTTGACCTGGTCGATCAGCGCGGCCATGACGGTCCCGGTGTAGTTAGGATCGGTCAGAATCGCTTCGGTCTTGGCCATCAGGTGAATGGCGTCGAGCGCCTCGGAGGTGGGTATTCCGTAGCCTTCACCTATGTACTGGTCGAGGATGGTCATGTCGCCCGGTTCAAACCCCACGGCGAGCTTTGCCACACGGGCTGCGCCGGGTATCACATCGTAAAGATACGAGTCGATCGGCATGTCGTAGTTGACCATCACGCCGGTGATGTCCCAGTCCAACCCCAGGTTCTTGGCCGCCAGGGTTAGTCCGCCCGTGGAGCGGCCGCCGACGCCGATAATTTTGACTGTGTGGATCCCCATCTCTTCAAGTTGGCCAAGTAGTTCCAGCGCACCGTTCAGGTAGCCCAGAGTACCGACGATGGTCGGGAACTCGTGATCGACCCGTACGTACGGCTTGTAGCCCTCAGCCTCCAGTGTGCGGCCCAGCTCACGTGCGTACTCTTCAGCCCTCGACTGTTCGGACTCCTCTTCGTTCAGCAGATGGAGGTCCGCACCCAGAATCTTGTCTATGAGCAGATTGCCCTGTATCTCCCGGCCGGCGGCAAATCGCAGGACGCAAGAGTATTTGATGCCGAACTTGTTGGCCGCCGCCGCAGTCATACGGGCGTTGTTGGAGTGGTAATCCATCATGTTGACGTAGGCGTCGTAGCCCTGCTCAACCAGATGCGCCAGCTCAAATTCGTAATGCCGAGCTTTGTTCCCACCCATCGCCAAACCCGTGGCATCATCACGCTTAATCAGAATGCGCGGGCCACCAAGCTCGGCGGTCAGCCGATGCAGCTCCTCGAGCGGCGTCGGCAGGTGGGCGATCTTGACCCGTGGGATGGCGGCAAGGTTCGCACGAAATGTCGCTCGGTCCATGGGTGGATTGGTGTTTTTGAAGCTAGGCATGGCGGATTGAAGACCCTCTGTCTCATCAAGAACTGTTTCCGAGCGATTTCATTGCAGGCCGGAGATTAGCACGAGACGGTCATCTTAAACTTGATTCAGGATCGATTTTTACGATCGCAACCCTGTCAGATGGGCGACATCGTTCGCAAAATTCTGCGTGGGTGCCGAGATCTGGCAAACGAGGAACCAGAAGCGGATCCTGAATCGAGTTCGAGATGGAATCGGAATACGCATGGGCACAAAAATTAAGTCATCCTCGATAACATTCTCTCGTCCAATGCGGGAGTAGACTGCCGTCAGTGCAGGCACGATAGGGAGGAACCTACCGGCGGATGGCAGACGAGTCTCAAGAATCAAACTCGAGAGTGGACCGAAATCAACCGATCCGCTTCGCTATGTTCGAGTCTTTGCGATTCCGTGACTTCCGCTTGATCTGGCTCGGCCAGACGAGCCACGCGCTGGCGTTATGGGCGCAGATGATCGCCCTCCCGCTGCTGGTCCTTGAGATCACCGACAACAGCGCTGTCCAACTTGGCGGCGTCATGGCCGCCCGCACACTGCCCACGCTTGTCCTGGGCGTCTGGGCTGGGGTGATCGTCGACTGGTTTGACCGTCGCTCGATCCTGATCGCCACCAAATGGGGCGCGTTCCTTCTTGCGGTGCTGTTCGCCGTTTTGCTGATAGGCGGCTGGATGGAGTTGTGGATGGTGTACGCGTGGGTCGTCGCCAGGGGTTCAACACAGGCCTTCGATCAGCCAGCCCGATTCTCAATGGTTCCGACCATCCTGCCGCGTCACTTGATAACCAACGGCATGGCCTTGCTTAGCTCCACCCAGAACGTGATGCGCATCGTCGGCGCAGCGGGCGCAGGGTTGGTCGCCGAGTTCGTCGGCCTAACCGGGACCTTCATTCTTATCGCCGTCATCTACTCCTCCGGCGTCGTGGCGATCCACATGCTCCATATTGCCGACCACGCTCGGCCCTCCAAATCGGGGCTTCGGGCGATGACATCCGGGCTTGCCGAGGGCGCAAAGTTTGCCGTCAAGAAACCGGAGATTCGCGGTGTTTTGCTGATATCTCTTGTCTACTTCGCGTTCGGCATGTCGTACATGCAGGTGTTTGCACCGTTGTTTGCTGTCGAGGTGCTGGATATCGGACGTGGCGGCCTAGGCATGATGCTGTCTATTACCGGAGTCGGCGCGCTTGTAGCAGCGCTTTACGTCGCAAACAAACAGCCGACAAGGCTCGGGCTGATCCTCCCACTTGATGTCACTGCGTTCGGGGTCGCCTTGATTCTGTTCACCGGCTCGACGTACCTGCCGGGCACATGGGGTCTCGCAATCCCGATGGCCCTGATGCTGGCGATCGGCGCACTTCAGACGACCTTTATGTCACTCAGCCGATCCTTGATGGTTCAGGTGGCGCCTGACGAGATGCGGGGTCGAATCCTCTCATTTGTGTCCTTGGACAGGTCAATGATGGCATTCGGAGGTGCAGCAGGCGGATTCCTAGCGGGAGCATACGGCGTACAGATCACACAGATTGCGTTCGGTATCGTGTGCGTCGCGGGCGGGCTACTGGTACTGGTGCTGACGCCAGGTTTCCGTGCATTCAACGGCCAAGGAGTAGCACAGAGACGTTCGCATCGCCCTGATGAGCCTGCGAAAATTCCTTCGGCGGAGTCACGGTCGCTTTCGAGGCCGATCCCGGGACCAGCAGGGGATGGCGACTCTTGAACTACCCTGGAGAAGCTCAGAGTGTGGTCGCTCAGCCAGAAAGCGCGGGCTGCGGAGACTAGGCGCGCAACGGGCGGAATCGCTGGTAGCCTCGTCTATCCGCAATCAACACGAATCCACTTGATTCACACCTTATGTGATGTGGCGCTCGCGCCCACGGAGACCAGATGCCAGACGACACGCAGTCCCGGTACCGACTACCAAAGACCGTTACCCCGTCGCGCTACGATCTGACGCTTGAACCGGACCTTGTGAACTTCACGTTCGCCGGTACCGAGGAGATCAGCATTTCGGTCTCTGAAACGACCGATGTGTTCGTCATCAACTCGATCGAGATCGAGATCGATGAGGCGTGGGTCTCGGTGTCGGACGGTTCACGCACCGACGTGTCTGGAATTGAGTACGACGAGGAGTTGCAACGCGCGACGCTTTCACTCGCATCCGCTGTTGCGCCCGGCGATCACACATTTCACGCTCGCTTCCGGGGCCTCTTGAACGACCAGCTTCACGGGTTCTACCGCTCCACGTTCAAAGACGACGCCGGAGTGGAGCACACGATTGCAACAACGCAGATGGAGTCCACCGACGCCCGCCGCGCATTCCCTTGCTGGGACGAGCCGGAGTTCAAGGCGTCTTATGGCATTACGCTGATCGTGCCGGAAGATCAGTTCGCCATGTCCAACGGAGCCGAGATCTCTAACGAGCTCTCGGGCGGGGTCCGGACGGTCAAGTTTGCCGACACTATGAAGATGTCCACTTACCTGGTCGCATTCATCGTCGGTCCGTTTGAAGCGACAGACCCTATCGACGTGAACGGCACGCCGCTCAGGATCATCTACCCGCGCGGCAAGGGCCACTTGACTGAGTACTCCCTGGAGGCCGGCAAACACGCGCTTTCGTTCTTCGAGGACTACTACGGCATCCCCTATCCCGGCGACAAGCTGGATATGGTCGCCGTTCCAGACTTCGCATTCGGAGCGATGGAGAACCTGGGGGCGATCACGTACCGAGAGGTACTGCTGCTGCTCGACAGGGACAGGGCAACGCAACCGGAGCTTCTTCGAGTAGCGGACGTCATCGCGCACGAGATCGCCCACATGTGGTTCGGTGACCTCGTCACGATGCGGTGGTGGAATGGGATTTGGCTAAACGAGGCCTTCGCCACCTTCATGGCGACGCTCTCAACAGACGCGTTCCGACCTGAGTGGGAGCGCTGGGTGCAGTTCGGGTTTGAGCGTTCGATGGCCTTCGACGTGGACTCCCTGGAGAAGACGCGCCCCATCGAGATCGAGGTGAACTCACCTTCGGACGCCGAGGGTATGTTTGACCTGTTGACGTACGAAAAGGGCGGATCGGTGCTGAGGATGCTTGAGCAGTACCTCGGCGACACGCCGTACCGGGACGGCATCAGGAACTACCTGACCAAGCACAGCTACGGCAACACCGAGACGAACGATCTGTGGGACGCCATCGAGGAGACCACAGGCGAGCCGGCACGCCGAATCATGGATTCTTGGATCTACCAGGGTGGCTACCCCGTCGTCGGTGTGGAGTCGACCGGCGAGACGACACTGCGGCTGTCTCAGCGTCGATTCCGATTTGTGGACGATCCCGAAGGCGCGGACA
>JAPYSM010000099.1 GCA_029936485.1 Dehalococcoidia bacterium | reverse complement strand
CTATCTCACCGACCCGGCCGTAGTTTTCGGTAATTTTGCGCCGGAGTGATGCCGCCACGTTGGCGCTGATCTGTTGGCCCAGGACTGCCCACGTGATGGTCTCGAACAGGCTCGTCGCTTGCGTCAGGTGGAGACCGTGGAAGTTCTCTTTCAGGACGGACAGCTCGGGCATGTCGCCGATCAGGTCATAGAAAGGCTGCGGGTTGCCGCGGGTACCGACGATGCGTTCTACCTGCCACCTGGCGGTATCGATCTCGGTCGACGTTGATCGGCCGGAGATGCTTACCTCAAGGACCGGTTTAGCCGCGCTACCTGTCGAATTGACCGCTATGGTCGCGACCCTGTCCCCGAGGTCTATCGCTCGCCTCAGCGTCTCACCGTCATACGTGTCCGCGCCTTCACTCCCTTTGTAATGTGTGACGAAGTTGGCGTTGGCGGCGAAGTCGTACGGGGGTTGAGGTTTGAGGGTGAACTTTGTGAATTCGTCTTTATGCGGCACTGTGGGCGGGATCTTTCGGCTCCGCTCAGGATGACTTATCGGGGCATGGGGTCGTCAGCGGGGATTGTAGTGTCGGGGCAAGCCATCCCAGGGGCGGATCGTCAGCCGCCCCGACGTTGTTGTTGCGAGTGAATGTTATCCCTCACCCCTGCCCTCTCCGGCCAGGAGAGGGGGGTTTTGACGGGCCCTTGGAGAACCTCAGGGTGGGCTGGTTCGCCTCGGGTTGGCTTGCTCCCCTCCAGGATTGGGCCGAAAACGCTACCGCTCACTATCCGCGGCCTCACGCACCCTCGGGAGGACTGTCTGGGCCACTCGTTGTGCTTCTTCCACATGCGGGTAGCCCGACAGGATGAACTCATCGATACCCAGCCGCCAGTAGGCCATCAGCTCATCTGCGACCTGCTGTGGATTGCCGACGATCGCCGTGCCGCAGTTGACCCGGACGGTCGATATGCCGTTCCAGAGTCGATCGCCGACGCGGTGTTCTTCGTAGGAGCGTGACTGCGCACGCTGACCGACCATTGCGGTACCTGCGAAGGACGCCTGGCGTTGTTGCTCGACCACTATTTGCGCCTCGGACAGCAAGTCTTCGGCTGCATCCCAGGCCTCTTGTTCAGTGTCTCGGACGATGACGTGGGTGCGCAGGCCGAACTCGGACGGCCTGCTATTGGCCTCAAACCTTGATCGGGCGCGTTCCATGAGGCCTGCTATGGCGTCCAGAGGTTGAATCCACATGAGCAGGTTATCGGCCTGTGCACCGGCGAGATCGAGTGCGTTGTCGGAGGCGCCGCCCAGGTACCAGCGCGGCCCGTCTCCCACCGGCGACGGCGACACCATCGCCTGTTCAAGTTTGATCACCTTGCCGTCGTAATCTACCGGCTCCGGCGCGCTCCAGAGTAGCTTGGACGCCTCTATGAACTCGGTCGCCAGTGCGTATCGCTGGTCATGATCCGAGTGGACACCGAGTCGTTCAAAGTCCCCCTGGATGCCACCTGGGACGATGTTGACGTCGATCCGTCCACTCGAAATGTTGCTCAGGGCAGATGCCATCTGTCCCCACATGCCTGGCGAAATGAAGCCGGGTCGTACGGCAACCAGGAATCGGATTCGGCTGGTGACCGCTGCAAGCGCCGTCGCCGTGGTCCACGTTTCCGCCAGAGGAGCCGTCTCTTCGAACAAACCGTTGGCGAACCGCGTCGGTATTAAGAGGCTGTGATAGCCGTTGTCCTCGGCCGTCTGCACGACCTGTTTGAGGTACTCAAACGTTGGCGGTCGCTCGGCACGCACGGTGCCGATGTGCGCTCCGTCTCCATCTATAGGAACGAACCAGTCAAAGCGGGGCGTGGGACGGGATTGTGAGGGCATGGAGCCATTATGCAGGTCGACGATGTCGAGAACTGTAAACATCGGCAACCCAATCCAACGAAGGGTGATCTCCGCCCAGGGCGATATCCACTACGTCCCCCCAGAGTTGGTAACCGAAGGCGCTGTTGGTCATTACCACCACTCCCGAGCGTGACTCACGGGAGCCGATGGCGAAGTTGAAATAGACGCTGTTGTCGCCCCAGTGCCAGAACCAGGGTGCGGGAGTGTTTGCTGCTGACTCTTCCCCTACTGACGGCGCATGTTCAAGCGACCAGCCCAGTCCCCAGGAGACCGTGTCGCTGAAATCGGCATTCGGGCGAGGCCACTCTGTGTGCCAGGACTGCGAGTTATTGACCGGGACGGCCGGGGTCAGCATTTCATTCAAAGAGGAACTCACAAGCGCATCCGGGTGCACGTCATCCCGCATCATCCACGTCATGAACCGGGCCACCTCTGTTGGGCTACCGACCAGGCTGGCGGCGGCGTTCATCTCGGGCGAATGGCGCTTCTCTCGGGGCGAACCGTCCTTCTCATGGCCAAGAGCAAGTGGAGGATCGCTACGCCGTGACGGCCATACGAGATCGCTTTCGGTCATCCCAAACGGCTCGAGTGTCAGTTCTGTGATCACATCCAGTGGAGGTCGGCCTGTCAGCTTTTCGATCACCAGTTTCAGATACTGAAAACCTTCGCCCGAGTAGGCGTAACGCTCACCCGGCTCGAAGTACATCTTGAGGCCGCCTTCATCGCGTTGGCGCTGCCAGTTCGGGAAACCACCCGTATGGCTGAGGACATGCCTTGCCGTGACCTTCTCTATACGCGGATCGTCCAGATAAGGCTCATCGAGATAGTCGTTAAGTGGCGTATCTAGATCGATAACCCCGGCATCACGCAGCTTCAATACGCCGTACGAAAACAGCGGCTTGGTGATGGACGCGACCTCGAAAACGGTATCCGTGGTGAGTGGTCGTCCTGTCGAAAGGTCGGCGGTCCCGTAAGCTCCCGCCCACGCCACCTCGCCGTCCCGGATGAGCGCGATTGACGCACCTGCGACGCCGATCTCGGATAGCGCCTTCGGCACGTGTTCGTCCATGTGTGAGGCGATGGATTCTACCGAGTGGCCGTTATGTTCCGGTGTGATCAATCTACCGTCGTTCCAATCGTGTACAAGCGTGTATCGGTCAGCTTAACTGCGCCGCCCACAGACACCGCTCCGTCATCGTGCAGTCGGGTCGTTAGCAGGGACCCGACGCCCTGGTAGACCGTCACCCCTCGTCCGATGTGAGCGGCGAACGCCACAGCGCCGGAGCCAGTGGCCTCGTCCTCATGGATATTGTGTTCTGGAATAAAAACCCTTGCCCGGACGCGCTCCTGTGCTTCGTCCTCCCATGCCCAGCAGTACGCGAAACCGATTCCGTGCGGGGCGCCGGTCAGGGCGTCGATTTCCGCCGACGCGTCGTACTGCAAGAATTCCATTTTGGGCGACCACTCTGGTCGCCCGGTGATCCATGTGCTATCACCTTCAAACCTCACAGCCACGACCCCCGCCGGCGGCCTGAGAGCATCTACGGTGTGCCCCTCTCGCCTGAGAAGCCAGGCAGTTCCCACCAGTGGGTGGCCTGCGAATGGCAGCTCAGTGGCAGGCGTAAATATCTGGAGGACGCCGCCGCAAAGATCGTTCACAAAGACGGTCTCCGAGAAGTCGAGGTCGGTCGCCACGGATTGTCGTTGTTCCGATGAGAAACCACCGCCATCAAGGAAAACGGCGAGGGGGTTTCCGCCGCGTCCGTCTGCGCCAACGAAGACGTTCACTTTGTGGAGCATGGTCACTGTTCGTTCCTGCCCGATTGAATTGAGATGTGGATCAGCCACGCCGAAATCATACCCGGGAATGTCATTTGAGAGAGCCGATATCTCAACCGTCTCCGTGCTAGACTCCGGCACCGCTGTAACGTATCTGAAATCGCAATCGAGACGGATATGAGCGCCGTCTGAGGAGCCTCACTTGGTCGACCTTCAGTACTTCCCCCTCCCCGGAGCGTCAATCGACGAGATTGACACGCCCGCCATCATCGTGGACCTGGATGTCGCAGAGGCCAACATCAAGCGGCTTCAGGATTTTGGCGATGCTAACGGGACGGCCATTCGCCCACACTCCAAGACACACAAGAGTCCTGTCTTTGCACGGAAGCAGATCGAGGCCGGTGCGATCGGTATTTGCTGCGCCAAGGTCGGCGAGGCGGAGGCGATGGTCGCGGGTGGCGTCAAAAACATCCTGATCCCGAATCAGGTTGTCGGCGATAGCAAGATTAAGCGTGTAATAGCGCTGGCATCAGAGGCAAACATCGTTGTCGCCGCGGACGATGCCGGTAACGTCGAACAGCTTTCTGCTGCGGCAAGTGGCGTGGGCAAAGAGATCGGCGTGATCGTTGAGGTCAACGTCGGCATGAACCGCTGCGGCACCGAGCCGGGCGAAGACACAACAGCGCTGGCTCGCATCATCACCGACTCACCCGGACTCCGGTTCGACGGGGTGATGGGCTACGAGGGCCACACGGTCGCCGTCAGGGACGAGTCTGAGCGCCGGTCGAACGCGGAGGAGGCGATGGCCAACCTTATTTCCGCGGTCGAAAATATCGAAGCTGCCGGGATGCCGGTGAACGTTGTCAGCGCTGCCGGAACTGGTACCTACAACATTACCGGGAAGATGGACCGCATCACAGACTTACAGTGCGGCTCATACATCTTCATGGACGGCGATTACATGGAAGTTTTTGAGGACTTCAAGCCGGCCCTTACCGTCCTGGCGACGGTTATATCTCGACCGACCTCAGACAGGGCGGTGCTCGATACCGGAATGAAGTCCATGTCGATCGACCGCGGTTTGCCGTTAGTCGTGAATCAGCCGGGAGCGAAGTACGAAAAAATCTCCGAAGAGCACGGGATCATGTCGGTCGAGGGCGATGCCCAGCGGCTGAAGGTTGGCGACAAGGTCCAGCTCCGTCCGATGCACGGTGATACGACGATAAACCTGCACTCCCACTACTTCGCAATCCGCAAAAACAAGTTGGATTCAATCATCGAGATCGCCGGACGTGGCCGCTTCCGATAGAGATTCGCGGCGCCCTATGGGGCCGAAAGGGGACTCATGAGTGACATCAAAAACGGGGTCGTCAAGGGCATTATCGCCAGCCTCGTGTTACTGGCGATTGTCGGCATCGTCGCGGGTCTTTTGATCGGGATAGTGGTCGGTTTTATTGGCGGCGTTATCGGTGGAATATTCGGGTTCTTCTTCATGCTGATCAGCCCGTTCCGGCGGCGTTAAAGCGGCGATACCGCAGGCGCATGAATACTCTTCCCCCTCCCCCTACATTAGTACGAGACCTGACGGAGGAATTACCCGGTGGGCCGGTCCCGCACCGCGTCTAATGCAGCCAATCCCAGGTTTAGGACGTCTTCCGGGGGAACCTCTTTCCGACCATTTGGAGCCGAGCGACTTGCGCTCGTTTCGAGGTCGGTCCGGGTGAACCAGTGCCAGCCGTGTACGGGCTGTTGGTCCGAGCGGGCAGGAACCGTGAAGTAAATAAAATCGATGTGTTTATGCGGCCCATCGACCGGGTCCTCGATATCCTCGACAATGATCGAGTGCGGTACCGGGACGTGCGGCAGTGACATCACCGTCGGGGCCGGGTAAGTCGGCACAATTTCTACATGTAGGCCTGTCTCTTCCAGCGCCTCTCGAACGGCCGCCTGTAGAGGGTCTTCGTTCGCTTCTACATGCCCCCCGGGCGGTAGCCACGCCTGCACTTTGGCATGCCAGTGCAGTAGTACGGCGTCGTTACGGACCACGAACGTCGTCGAGGTGAAGTGCCTTGTTGCTGGTTTCTGGTTCATTTAAGGAAGGTAGCTTGGGAAAACTGCGCGGGGAAGTTAAAAAGTTCCGGAAATGAAAGTGGGGCCACCGGGCTGGGAGATAAATCCCTGCCGGGTGGCCCCACTCATGGAGGCAATCTGCCTACTTGGGCGCCTTAAAGCAGACTGCCCCCGCTGGTACTATCAGACATTAAATCGACCACCTCCTTCTTTTATTCAAGTAATGCAGGTCACCCGTGTGTGCGAGCTACTGCGCAGAACTCTTGTCCCGCTGGGCTGAGTATACCGCAGCCCGGCCGTAACGCTACCCAGGTGACTCCTGGCCGATTTCCGGCTATGCCCGTGGGGCTCAATCACTCGATGAACCAGCGCTTTGTTCACCCCGCGCCAAACGCAGGTTGTTCGACCGATATTTCGACAAATGGCTCGGCCGCGGCCAATGGCAGAGGCGGCAAATCCGACTTGACCTGCGGGTTTGACGCCTCTGGCTTTTGTCGCCGAATTCCGCGTGCCAGACGCCCGGTCCATCAGACGAAAGTTCCCGGCCTGTGAAGTGTCGGTCCGGTTAAATTCCGAGCTTGGGAAATACCTCCGGGTTTACGACGACTGCAGGCCGCTCTCCACGTAGTGCCCGGGCAGCTTCTTCTCCGGCACGACGACAGATGGTGGCCCAACCGATCTTCGACGAACCGGCGATGTGTGGCGTAACTATGACGTCTTCTCTGTGCAACAGTGGATTGTCCGGGTCTGGCGGCTCTTTCTCGAACACGTCAAGCGCGGCTCCCGCGATCTTGTTGCTGTTCAGAGCGTCCAGTAGTGCCGTTTCGTCGACGACCGGGCCCCGGGAGGTATTGATGAGGTAGGAATCTGGCTTCATGAGCGCAAGCGTAGTGGCGTTCACGATATGGTGCGTTTGCGGATTAAGCGGTGTGTGGAGCGAAATGTAGTCGGACTCGGAAAAGATCGTTTCCACGTCATCCACGAACTCGATATCGTACTCGATGGCCAGCCACGGGCCAACGTATGGGTCGTACACCAGCACATTCATCCCAAGCGCCCTCCCCTTCCGCGCCGTGGCCCGCCCTATGTTGCCCATGCCTATGACGCCGAGCGTCTCGCCGTAGATGCGACGGGCGACAGATCGAGAGTCGTTGCCAATCCACCGACCCTCGGTCATCGCCCTGTCTTTACGTTTCAGATCACGTGCACAGGCAAGAATCAGGGCCAGCGCGTGGTTGGAAACCTCTTCGCTGGTCGCCCCCGCGATGTTGGTCACCATCACCCCGTTGTCGCTGGCGGCCTGAAGGTCAACGGTGTCGTAGCCGTGGCCGTATCGCACCATGAGCTTGCAATTAGGCATCTGCTCAAACATCTCCCGCGGGATGTCAAAGTGGTAGTTCAAAACTACCGTCGCTTCTTTTATCGCCTCAAACACCTCTCCCGGCGAAGCGACCGAGGCAGAAATCAATTCGCAATCAATCCCCTCGAGTGCGGTACGTTCCTCAACCGTGGGAGCGTCGTACGGTGCTATGACAACTACCTGTGGGAGATCTGGCATTGGTGGACTCCTACTGCTCAACTAGATTTCGGCGAAACGCATGATAGCGGGGGCGGTCCGGGACATGTCCAGTCGCAACGACCGATATCATTGTTTCCGTGATTTCAAACACAGACGACTCAAGTGGCTTCCACAACGCGAACGGCGAACGCGCCCTCCGTTCGGATATCAGGCTTCTCGGTGCTGTGCTCGGGCGTGTCTTGCGCTCACAGTTCGGCGACGAGCTGTACGAACTAGAGGAGAGCGTAAGAACGAGGACACGGTCCCTCAGGGAACGTCCAGATCCAGCGCTTCAGGCCCAGCTTTTCGACGAGCTAAATCGAACCCAACTCTGGTCGGCAGTCCGGTTGGTTCGAGCGTTCACAATCTACTTCCACCTGGCTAACACGGCCGAACAGCTCCATCGCGTCGACACCATGAGTGAGGATCAGGGTGATGATGACCCCCTTGGTGACGCTTTTGATCGTATCCGCGCCAGCGGCATGAGCCTCGACGAAATCACCAGCTTTGCACGGCGACTCGACGTACATCCTGTCTTCACGGCGCACCCCACAGAGGCCGCACGGCGGTCGATTTTGGACAAGTTACGGTCGATCCACGAGTTGCTGGATGAGCGGTCACGTCCAGGCACGCCGGGACGTCAACTAGCGCGTATCGAGCGTCGTATCACAGAACTTGTGGAGGGGATCGTTCAGACAGACGAACTACATCAGGAGCGGCCAGAACCGATCGATGAAGCCCGCAACGTGATCTACTACTTGGAGGAGTTGTTCAACGACGTCGTCCCGGACGTAATCGAATCCCTGGAAGAGGGATTCGCATCCGTCGGAGTCGAGTTGAACCCCGGTGACGGGATGACGCTACTTCGGTTTGGCTCGTGGGTTGGGGGCGACCGGGACGGTAACCCAAATGTCACGGCACAGACGACTTCCGATGTACTCAGGCTACAGAACGTGCGTGCGTTACGCCTGTTCAGGGACGGCATTCGAGGGTTGGCCACAGAGCTAAGTCAGTCTACCCACATCGTAGAGGTCACCGATGAGCTGACATCCTCCCTTGAACGCGATCGCAAGGTCATGCCGTCCGTGCACGAGCAATTCAATCGATTGAACGCCGACGAACCGTACCGGATGAAGTGCGCATATATGTACGAGCGCGTAACTAACGCACTCGCCGTGGCACAGACTGACAATCCACCTCCCGGA
>JAPYSM010000098.1 GCA_029936485.1 Dehalococcoidia bacterium | reverse complement strand
GTGGCCTCAAGGAACGCAGTAAGTGATCTCCGCCTGTACTTTACCTTCAGCCATAAGGCTCCTCTCCCGGTCACGCCAGTCTTTACATTTGAAGCACACGCTAGTTGCGTTCTGTGCCTCTGTCAAATCTGTAGGAGTGATAGATGTGAGGCTTACAGGAACTTTCAGGTGCCACAACCGTAATCGCCTGAGTACCATATAATTGCCCAACCAACGCACCCCCCCCAAACCACGAGGAGGCGCTCTTGCGATCAGAAGTAGTACTTTCCGAGGTCACGCGCGAGGACGTAACACGTATCTCCGAGTGGTTAGAGGACCCAGAGATCTCTGAGATGTGGTTTGGACGATATACGTACGGCGAACCCGCCCACCTTGGTTACGAACCTCTCAAGATGATCGACGCTACACAGGCGGAATGGGATGAGGTCTTCAACGACCCGCACCACGAGCCGCACCGCTCGATCCTTTCTGTACGCACCGTGTCCGGTGATCACATCGGCGAGGCGCAGCTGGCAATAGACGAAGCCCTTGGCGACGCTCAACTATCCGTCCTTATCGGGCGCAAAGATTTGCAGCATCGTGGCTACGGAACGGCGACCGTAATCTCCTGCCTTGATCACATCTTCCGGAACCTTGGATTGTTCCGTGCGTGGGTAGACGTGCCGGAATACAACACCTCCGCCCGTGACATGTTTGAGCACCTTGGATTCATCCACGAAGGAACACTACGGCAAAGCCGTCCACACGATGGTGCACGCCATAACTCGGTGATCCTCGGGATGCTCGCAAACGAGTACACACGCCTAAGCGAGTCGATCAGCCAGGGCAGCCACAGGGTCTAATCTCCGGACGAGACCCTTTTACGGGAGTGGCTGCGGATCAGGCGTCGGCTAGCGGTTCTTCCACTCAGGAGACCGCTTTGTGAGGAATGCGTCTATGCCCTCATGTGCGTCGTGTGCCTGCATGTTCTCAGTCATCAGTTGTTCTGCGACCTCATATGCCGGTCCGTAGTCAAGTCCGATCTGTGCGTAGAAGGATCGCTTGCCTATTGCCAGCGTGTATGAGCTTGCCGCCGAAACGTGCTGCGCCAGTTCCATCGTGCGCGCTTGCAGCTCCTCGGCAGGAACGACCCGGCTCACCAGCCCGAACTGGAGCGCCTCGTCGGCCGAGATCGGCAGACCGGTAAGCAGCATCTCCATGGCCTTCTTCTTAGGTACCGCACGAGCCAGAGCGACCCCCGGAGTAATGCAGAACAGGCCGTTGCGCACGCCGGGCGTCGCAAACCGCGCGTCTTCGGACGCGACCGCCATGTCACACGATGCAACAAGCTGGCATCCCGCGGCCGTCGCCAGTCCGCCTACCTCGGCGATAACAGGCTGCGGCAGGAGACGAATCGCCTCCATGACGATCGTTGCCATGGCAAACACGTGTGCGTTGTTTGCCTCATCACCCTCAAGAAGCTCTTTCAGATCATGGCCGGAGCTATAAACCGGGCCCTCGGCCCGGATGATGACGACCCTCACCTCTTCGTTCAAGGCGACCGCGTCCAACTTCGCCTTCAAAACGGTGAGAAGTTGTGACGAAACTGCGTTGCGCCGTGCCGGGTTGTTGAGCGTGAGGATAGCAACCCCATCCTGGATTTCGTCCAGAATCAGGTCCTGCGCCTCAGTTGATACGCCTGTCATATCCGGCCCACTCCTTGTCTCGAAGAACGAATTTTTGAATTTTCCCGGTTGCCGTCTTGGGCAGCTCACCGAACTCGACGTGCTTTGGCAATTTGAAGTGCGCAATCCGCTCACGGCAGAACTCAATTATCTCTTCCGCAGACGCCTCTGTACCCTCGTTTTTGACGATGAAGGCTTTTGGCACCTCGCCCCATCGCTCGTCCGGCACACCGACGATGCACACCTCCATCACGGAGGGATGCTCCATGATCACCTTCTCGACCTCCTGGCTGGAGATGTTCTCTCCACCCGAGATGATGACGTCTTTGGCGCGGTCTCGGAGTTCGATATATCCGTCCGGGTGCCAGACGCCAAGATCCCCGGAGTGGAACCATCCACCGGCAAACGCCGTCGCCGTCGCTTCCGGGTCGTTGTAGTAACCAGACATGACCATGTTCCCGCGCATCACGACTTCACCCATCGTCTCGGCGTCGCGCGGAACGTCGTTCATGTTCTCGTCCACCACTCTTAAGCCTGGCTCGGCAAGGACGAACGGCACGCCCTGGCGTGATTTGAGATCCGCACGCTTGTGAATCTCCATCGAATCCCAGTCGGGTTGCTCTGCTGAAACGGTTATCGGGCCGTACGTCTCCGTAAGGCCGTATGTGTGGACGATCACCGCGCCCATGTCTTCTATAGACCGGATGACCTGTGGAGCTGGCGGTGCTCCCGCCGTCATGATCCGTACATCGGCCAGCTTGCCCTCACCGGCGAGCGGCGAGGAGTAGAGTGCTGTGAGCACAGTCGGAGCGGCGCACATGTGACTCACGCTCTTGTTGGACACGAGATCATACACATCTCCAGCGTCCACTCGACGGAGGCAGACGTGGGTGCCGCCGACTGCGGTTACGGCCCATGTGAAACACCAACCGTTGCAGTGGAACATAGGGAGGGTCCAGAGATACACGCTGCGCCAGTTGATACCGATCTCAAGCGCTTCACCGAGCGCCGAGAGATACGCGCCGCGCCCGCTGTACTCGACACCTTTCGGCATCCCGGTTGTCCCGGATGTGTAGTCGATCGCGATCGAATCCATCTCGGAATTAAGTCTTACCGAGGGGTCTTCGTCCGGGGCTGATGCCAGAAAGTCTTCGTAGTCTGGACCTTCGATATCGTCAGCCCGTGGAAAGGTGTCGACTGCCTGCACAAATGTGGTCACGCCGGGCACTTCGGCTTTAATGGACCCTATGACCGATGCGTACTCGGAATCGAACACCAGCACCTTTGCGCCAGAGTGGTTCAGGATGTAGGAGATCTCGCGAGCGGACAGACGTATGTTGATCGCCACAAGGACTGCGCCGAGACGCATCGGGCCGTAATGCCCTTCCAACATCGCTGGGATGTTTGGCACGAGGAATGCGACCTTGTCGCCGTACTCGACTCCTGCTTGTTTCAGCGCCGATGCCAGTCGCCTGACGCGGTCCGAAAACTCCGCATACGAGTAGGTCGTGTCCCCGTAGACGACGGCGGCCTTGTCCGGATAAACGGAGGCACTCCGGTCCAGAAACGATGTTGGGCTGAGCGCCTCAAATCCGACGGTATTTTCCATGACGCTCCTTCAGATCTGACCTTACTTGTGTAAACCCGATTCAACTTGTGTTTTCGCGGCATACCGTGCTCGCCGATTGGTTATCGCGATATCAGTCCGTTACTCGTCGTTCGGTATGTCGACTCCAGCCGCCGTGGTTGCTCCGGCCATCGGGGCATCGTCCATCGACGGCCAGTCCGTTCTTTCAGTTCGGTGTTTGGCAATGAACACGTTTTTCGGACTCATCGGCCCCTCGCCAGCGCCCCTCACTCTGTGCGAACCATCTGACGCGGGCACCTCTATCAGTTCGGTGTTGATGCGCGGCAGGTCTAAGGCTGTGGGCATGGGATAGTCGAGCAGGCTGGAGTTGGTTATACGGCTTCCCTCGTTTTATATATACGACTCATGTAGTGCCCATCCAACGCTCTGTGCTACGCCGATGGCTGGCGTGCGATCTGCAATGTGATTATCTCAGACTATTCCCGGCGCTTTTCGGCAGCCGCGCTAGGGTACTACGAGCGCCAGGTTGTCGGAGGGAGTCTATGCCAGCGCAGCAAGTGCAGGGGTAAGTACATCCAGATACTTGAGGCCTGAGCCCGTAACAAGGAGCAGGACGCGCTCGTCCCGGCTGACGGTCCCATCGTTGAGCATCTTCCTGAGTGCTCCGACTAATGCCCCGCCCTCAGGCGCAGCGAATATTCCCTCATATGAAGACAGGTCTCTAACGCCACGAACCATCTCATCGTCGGTGACGGTAAGTCCTGTTCCGTTGCTTTCACGAACGGCGTCGATCACAAGGTAGTCGCCGATCCCGATCGGAACTCTCATTCCGGCTGCAATTGTGTGTGGGTTCGGGAACAGATCGGCATGACGCTTGCCGTCTTCGAACGCTTTGACGAACGGGGCACAGCCTTCAGCCTGGACCATCACCATTCGTGGACGCTCCGGTCCGATCCAGCCCATGCATTCCATTTCGCTGAATGCCTTCCACATGCCGACAATTCCCGTGCCGCCACCTGTCGGGTACACGATCACGTCCGGCAGCTTCCAACCCAACTGTTCAGCGATCTCGTATCCCATCGTCTTCTTGCCCTCAGCCCGATACGGCTCTTTGAGGGTTGACACATCAAACAGACCGCGCTCTGCGGCCGCTTCTCCGGATATGCGACCGGCGTCGTTGATAAAGCCGTCAACCAGTGTCAGGTTTGCGCCGTATGCAAGACACTCCACCTGGTTGGCAGAGGGCGCGTCCTTTGGCATGAACACATTGGATTCAAGCCCACCCGCCGCGGCGTATGCGGCCATCGCTCCGGCGGCGTTTCCGGCTGATGGCATGGTGAGTTTCATGAGGCCCAGCTCTTTGGCCTTGGAAACGGCAGCTGACAGACCGCGTGCCTTAAAAGACCCCGTCGGGCAAACGCCCTCGTCCTTTAAAAGCAAGCCCGGGGAGCCTACCTCTGTTGCCAGGCGTTCGGCGTCGATCATCGGGGTCATGCCCTCGCCGAGCGTGATGATATTGGCCGGGTCCCTGACGGGCATCACCTCGCGATAACGCCACATGTTCGGGTCGCGGTCGTTGAGTTCAGCCTTTGCGCCTGCTGCCTTTTCCAGATCGTACCGGGCAAACAGTACCTTCTCACATGCAGGGCATGTGCGCATGGGATCGCGGTCGTCGTAGGTTTCACCGCAGTTGCTGCACTGAAGATGCGTGATGAAGCTCTCTGGCACGGTTATCACCTGATTTGATCTGGAATATGGAGGTTATGTGATGCCACATACCCAAAGCCGATGGACACACGTGGCAGTACGTGATTTCGAGCGCATAGAATAGCAGCGATTCGGTACCCCCAGAGCTACGGGGCCCGGTGAATAACCTGGATCATCAAATACGGAACGCAAATACGGAGGCCTTACCAATGGCTCGGACCGCTATCGAGGACCGCTACTACGAGTTGCACCCGAAATCGGCGGAGCTGTACGAACGTGCGAAGTTGAACTTCCCGAAGGGAGTCACTCACGAGGCTCGCAACATGACGCCGTTCCCATTGCACATGACGCATGGCCTCGGCAGTCGCAAGTGGGACGTGGACGGCAACGAGTACGTCGAGTACAACACTGGACACGGATCCATGATTCTTGGACAGGCGGATCCGGCCATCGTCAAGGCGGTCCAGGATCGGATGGCCCTGGGAACACACTTGAGCGCTTCCTCAGATCTTGAAATCCGATGGGCTGACCTTGTGAAACAGTTGATCCCTTGTGCCGAAAAGGTTCGTTTCACGTCCTCCGGCACGGAAGCCGTGATGATGGCGATGCGCATGGCGCGTGCTTACAACGGCCGTTCCAAGATCATCAAGTTCTTCGACCATTTCCACGGCTGGTCTGATTACGCAAACGCCGGCAATCTCACCGGTATGGGCGGCATCCCGGGCGAAGTGCTGGACACTATGATCGTACTTCAGCCGGGGGACATCGGCGCGGTAGAGGCGGCGATTGAGGCAAACGATGTCGCCGCCGTCATCATAGAATCCACCGGCGCACACATGGGCGGCACGCCGATCCACCCAGACTTCTTGCAGGAGATTCGAGACGTGACGACGAAACACGACGTTGTCTTCATCCTAGACGAGGTTGTGACCGGATTCCGTTCATCCAGAGGCGGAACGCAGGAGCTGTGGGGCGTGACCCCGGACGTGTGCACGCTCGCAAAAATCCTTGGTGGCGGGCTGCCCGGAGGCGCGGTCGCTGGCAAGGCGGACATCCTGAACACAATCGAGCGCGGTCAGATGCTTCACCAGGGGACGTTCAACGGAAACCCGTTATCGGCGGTCGCCGGAATAGCCGCGCTGGAGATGGTGGCGAATGGCGATGTTAACGAGAAAGCGGATGCGGCGGGACAGAAGCTCAAGGAAGGAATCAACGAAGTTTTCGGCCGCGTTGAAATTCCCGGGCACGCGTACGGCATCGGATCGATGATTCACACCCGTATCGGCATCGACGCCGAGATCGATGAGTGGGGCATCATCCAGGGCACGCCGACTGGAACACCGATCAGCAAGGACGCCGATCACGAGTTCAAGATGGCAATGTTCAACAACGGCGTCGACAATGGCCGGCGCTTCCTGATGATGGCGGTCCACTCCGACGAAGACATCGCCAAAACCCTAGAAGCGTTCGAAGCATCACTCAAACAGGTCAGAGAACAAGGGATGATCTAGCCCCGCCGGGTGGCTGTTCGAAAGGGTTTTGGCCCGTTCTTCATTTTGCCGAATAGATACTGCGATCAACTCAGGGAGTGCTTACCGGGATGACTGAACAGGTTGAGGGATTTGATCTTGTTGTTATCGGGGCCGGTGCCGGTGGTTTGACTGCGGCCATGTACGGCGCACGACGGGGGCTGAAGACCGTTGTGCTTGAGGGAATGATGCCCGGCGGCCAGATCATCAACGCGGAGAAGATCGAGAACTTCCCCGGGTTTCCTGACGGCCTTCTTGGCGCCGATCTCGCTCCGTTGATCGAACGTCAGGCTTCTGCGGCGGGTGCGGAGGTTCGGATGTTTACCGAGGTCGAGTCGCTGGAGTCTCAGGAGCCTTATCTTTCGCTTTCCACGCCAGAAGGCAAGTTCCGCGCCAAGGCGGTGATCGCTGCCACCGGGTCTGACTTCGCCAATCTTGGCGTTGAAGGCGAGGAGGACTTCCGCGGACGGGGCGTTTCAAATTGCGCGACGTGCGATGGAGCGTTTTTCCTAGACGAAACAGTCGCCGTCGTCGGTGGCGGTGACAGTGCCTTGGACGAGGCGTTGTCGCTTACATCTTTCGTTTCCAACGTGATCATGATTGTGCGGGGCGATGAATTATCCGGGCAGGCACTCCTTCAGGAGCGCGTACGCGACAACGCCAAGATCGAGATCAGGTTTGGCCAGACAGTGATCGCTGTACTTGGCGGCGACGCTGGCGTGAACGGTGTGAGAGTAAAGGACGCTGGCACAGGGGAGGATTCTACGTTGGACGTTGCCGGTGTGTTCATCTTCGTGGGCACCGAACCACGGTCGTCCTATCTGTCTGGATTCGTTGGCTTGGATGGCGGGGGACATGTCGAAACTGACGTATCCATGGGCACGTCGTCGCCCGGTTTGTATGCCATCGGGGACATTCGATCTGGATCCGCCCGGCAGCTGGTGACTTCGGCCGGTGACGGCGCTACCGCGGCTATATCTGCGCACCGGTATATCGAATCCCGCTCCTGGCCCGAATAATTTTCTTGAAGCGTTAGATCCCGGTTCACGACCCGTGTAGGGGTATCATCTGGCTTTCGCGTAGCGCCCTCCAAATACGGAAGCCACGGTCGAACTTGTGATCGAACCCCGATATATCACTCAGGCGCACGGCTTGCGGATTGTTGGTCATTTATAGTGACTGACAGGTGAATTCAATAACGACATGGGCCTGTTTAATCCTGAACCAGGACACGGCGGTCCGATCCCGGCAGCTTAACCACGTAGTCGGCCACGGCCTGTCTAGAGTGGTGCAGTCGCCACGTCAACGGCGCCATCGTAGCGAATGCCTAGTGCGACGCTCAATTTGCCCGCGAGTTCCTCGGCAACGATCTTCACAGGCGGCGCCGCGCCTTGTTCTGCCTCTATGGAGGTTACGTTCAGTCCGGGCATGCCGCATGGCACGATGTGGTTAAACATCGAGAGGTCCGTTGATACGTTCAGGGCGAGGCCGTGCATCGCCACCCCCCGACTGATCCGGACGCCGATCGCTGCGATCTTCCGTCCCGACGGGTTGTTGCCCTCGCCGGGATCAACGCCGTCTCCGTCTACCCAGATACCGGTTCTACCGGATACCTGATGCGCCTCGACCAAATAAATGCCCAGCGTATTGATGATCGCCTGCTCCAGCGCGGCAACGTACGTGACCGGACCCAGGCCGAGGCCGCGTAGATCGACGATCGGATAAACGACGAGTTGACCCGGGCCGTGATACGTGGCCTCCCCCCCGCGGTCGGTCTCTCTCAGTTCCACCCCGGCCGCGGCCAGGGTCGCTGCGTCAGAAACAACGTGTGAGTCCACAGCTCGGCGACCCATGGTGATGACTCTGGAGTGCTCAAGCAGGAGCACCGTGTCTGGGATGTCGCCCGCTACTCGAGACTCGTGAAGCGCCCGTTGTAGTGATAGCGCGTCTTCGTACCCCTGTGTCCCAATCCATCGGGCCTGCATGGCGTCAGACACGTCAACAACTGCCGGAATTACCCGGGCTAGTTGAGCTCCGAATCGGCTGTCCAGGCTTCAAGTTCACGCTTGAAACT
>JAPYSM010000097.1 GCA_029936485.1 Dehalococcoidia bacterium | reverse complement strand
GCGTACTGGACGATGAGCGGCACGGCGAGCGTCGTCAGGCTGAACGCCAGGACGGCGATCAGGCCGACTATCACCTTGCTCTTATACGGCGCCACAAAGCCGAGGAAACGCTTGAACACCTCTCCATCGAACGACGGTCCAAATACGTCATCAATGTCCAGATACTGACCCGGAGGTAGACGTTTCCCCTCACCCATGAGCGTTGATTTGCGCTCGCGCTTCCCGGTGTCCTTCGGTGGCTGGCTTGCGCCTATGCTGGAGGCCATTAGTCGTCGCCTCCCTGGGGTTCTGGAGATTTACTCAACCCCAGCCAATCACCGTTGAGATCGTCAGTAGGGCGAACTTGAAGGTCGTGCATCTCACGGTAGCGGCCGCCGAGCTTCAGTAACTCTTCATGTGAACCGCGCTCAATGATCCGCCCTTCGTCTATGACCAGGATCTCGTCTGCGCTTAAAAGTGTGCTCAGGCGGTGGGCAATGATGATGGTCGTGGTGTCCGCAGCCCGTTGAGCGATCTGTTCTCGAATCAACCGTTCTGTGGCGGCGTCGACGGCGGACGTTGAGTCGTCGAATATGAAGATCTTGGGTTGCAGGACAATCGCCCGTGCGATGGCCATGCGCTGGCGCTGACCGCCTGAGAGTGAGACGCCGCGTTCGCCCACCATTGAGTCGTAGCCTTCCGGCATGCTCGTGATGTGCTGGTGCAACTTGGCGTCTTCAGCAGAATCGATGATCCGACCTTCCTCCGCGTCCGGCTCGCCGTAAGCGATGTTGTCGCTCACAGTGTCCCGGAAGAGAAATGTGTCCTGCTGGACCAGCCTGACCCGCTGCCTTAGCGACTCAAGCGTCACCTGGCGGATGTCCTGGCCATCAATCGTGATGCGTCCGCCATTCACGTTGTAGTGGCGAGGCGCAAGTTGCGCGATCGTGGTCTTGCCGCTACCGGGTGCGCCCACGATTCCGATTGTGTGGCCGGGTCGAGCCTCGAAGCTGACATTTTTGACGACTGGAATTTCCGGCATGTCTTCATATGCGAACGAAACGTCCTCATAGCGGAGCACGCCCTCTGTGATGCGAAGCGGTTGGGCTGTCGGACTATTTTTGATTGGGAGGTCCAGGTCAAGGATTTCAAAAAGTCGTGAGCCCGCTGAGGACGCCCGTGCCCATGAATTGATGAGCATTGGCAGCATCCTGATCGGCATCTGGAGCAACCCGAGGAAGGTGAGGAACCGAGTCATATCGCCTATGGTCATTTCGCCGTCGATGACCTTGGAGCCACCAAACCACAGGAGTACCGAGTAGGCGACCAACAGGGAGAAGGTCATGAAGCTGCCGTTGGACGCGCGTATCTCAGCAGCCTCGTCCATCATTACCCGAACTTCGTCCGAAGAATCGGCAAATTTTCGTTCCTCGTGATCCTGACCCGAGAACGATCTGACCACACGGACCCCGCCGAGGTTTTCCTGGAGAGCCGTATTGACCACGCCCATCTGCTCCTGGATTCGGATCCAGATCGCCCGGGACCGCAAGCGCATGATCGTCCCCTGAAAGGCGACGATCGGCACAAAGGCCAGCGTGAGTAACCCCAGCTGCCAGTCCAAGGTGAGCATCAGATAAGCGCTCCCGATGATCAGAAGCAGGAGGTATAGAACGCGCAGCAAACCCGTGTTGGCAAACATCCGTACGCCGTCAATGTCTGAGATACCTCGTGACATCAGGTTGCCGGTGTGGGCGATGTCGTGGAACGAGAAACTCAGGCGCTGCAGTCTCTCGTAGTACCGGTTTCTGAGCACCGTGGCGAGCGACTGGCCAAGTACCTCACCGGCGTACATCTGGCCGTACGCAAATACGCCCCTGAGCACGCTTACCCCAATGATGAGGATTGCCGCATCCAGAAGTGCCGACCGCGCTGCGCCCGAGTCGACACCATCCCGGCTGAGCTCTATCGCTGAATCAACTGCATTACCCAGCAGGACCGGGATCAGGACGAAAAAGATAGATGTCCCCAGGATCGCGAGGGTCCCAAAGAGAAGGAGCCCCGGACTAGTCGTGGCCGTGAGTTTAGCCAACCGCCAGAGGACACTGGCGGACTGCCCGGGAGGCGGAACGGCGCGGCGGTTGGGCCGTCCTGAAACGCTCACAAGCCTCTTGGGGGTATTCGTATTACTGGCCGTTTCTTAGCCTCTCAATCGTCGGACGCCCTGGTCACGCCCTGCACGATGTGCTTATTGCACCGGTCAGACACCATCAACATCTACCGGGGGGAACGGGACCCGCAGTAATTCGTCACCGCGGATCCGATCATTCGATACTACATCCGAAATCATCGATCTGTTATACACACGATTCCGACGGGCAGTTTACGCCGGCGCGGCTCCTATTGGAGCGGGTTTATCAAACACTTTCTTTAGATACTCGTCAACCTCCTCTGCTGTACGAAAGAATATCGCTCACGTAACGATCTGGTTGAGGTCGAAATCGCAGCGATGGATCGGAGCCCGTACGGGGAACAATAGCCCTATTACCCCGGCTTTTCTAACGCAACGTCCGTGCCGCATCGATCCATAGACCCATAGACCCATGAGATATTCATCGAACATCTCATGATTTAGGGCGATGCCAAGTTCCCGTTTGTCCGTTGGATTGATCCACTTCCCTGCCCGCTCCAATCATCTGGTCCACTAACATTTCAACGCCACCACAGGATGCTGTGCCCCGAGCCGATCAATGGGCGGGCAGGCGTTTGCCCCCCCCTGCTACAAACATTCATCAATCACCCCGAACACTGTCATTCTGATTCCGAGACGAAGAATGACACCACAGGCGTACGTACGCCACCCCGGCGCTTGTCCAACACCCTGCCGAAAACGGCAAATTCGGCGGCGGCGTGTAGCGATTAGGGCGTCACTCGCTTACCCTCATTCCGAATTCTCGCCTTCCACTTCATTGACTTGAAGATTTCAGAAAACTAGTTAGCGATACACCGCAACCTCTGAACGATTGGATCTTGCATGACCACCACAAGCAGTGACCAGGCGTCCGATTCCGGACAGGCGCGCATCCTTGGTGAGACCACAAACACCGGCATGTGGGACATTGATTTGTCCGCAGACGGCCCACTCGGCAGCCTTCCCGTTACGAGCGAAATGCTGATCGAGGAGCCCAGCGGTAACATTTTCGGCATGACACAGAACGCGGGGATGGGCTGGAACCCGGACGAGTTGCTTCGGACGCAGTTCATGATCCTGAGCACCCTCGGCGGGATGCGCGGACCGGACGGCAAGCCGCTTGCCCTCGGGATACACACGGGCCACTACGAACTCGGATTGCTCATCGCCGAAGCAGCCGACGAACTGCGCGAGCTCGGTGCATTACCTTTCGCCGCATACTGCTCGGACCCGTGTGACGGTCGCACACAGGGCACGACCGGAATGCTCGATTCTCTGCCCTATCGCAACGACGCGGCTACCGTTTTCAGGCGGTTGGCGCGATCGGTACCCACCACCAAAGGCGTGCTGGGCGTGGCCACATGTGACAAGGGTTTACCGGCGATGATGATGGCGATGGCGGGGCTGCGCGACCGTCCGTCCGTACTCGTTCCAGGCGGGGTGACTCTGCCGCCTACCCACGGCGAAAACGCGGCGGAGATACAGTCGATAGGCGCACGCCACGCCCAGGGCGAACTTAGCCTTGTCGATGCCGCATCGCTCGGTTGCCACGCCTGCGGAACACCTGGAGGCGGCTGCCAGTTCCTCGGAACCGCTGGCACGTCACAGGTGATCGCTGAAGCACTGGGCCTGTCCGTCACGCACTCTGCCCTCGCACCTTCAGGACAGGACATCTGGCTGGACAACGCACGGCGAGGAGCGGCGGCGTTGGTCCAGCTTGAGAAGCAAGGTATGACTTCGGCGGACATCCTTACAGACGACGCTTTCGAGAACGCTATGGTGGTGCACGCTGCATGCGGCGGATCGACAAACCTGATCCTTCA
Organism: Dehalococcoidia bacterium; assembly: GCA_029936485.1. Lineage (GTDB taxonomy): Bacteria > Chloroflexota > Dehalococcoidia > Lucifugimonadales > Lucifugimonadaceae. The sequence continues at coordinate 4,598 of JAPYSM010000097.1, read as the reverse complement.
CCTGCCTGCGATCGCACACGCAGCCGGTCGCAAGATGATGACGGTGGACGACTGGCATCGCCTGAACCTTCAGGTGCCCCGGATCGTTGATGTCCTTCCAAACGGCCCGGTGATGCACCCGACGGTGCAGCTTTTCGCCGCCGGAGGTGTGCCGGAGGTGATGCTCCACCTGCGCCGTATGGGGCTGCTTCACACGGACGCTTTGACGGCGTCCGGCCAGACGCTTGGTGAGACGCTCGACTGGTGGGAGAACTCGGAACGCCGGGTCGCCCTCAGGAAAAGGCTTACCAACGCCGATGGGATCGACCCGGACAACGTGATCATGGACCCGGATCGCGCACGTTCCAAAGGACTGACTAGCACCGTGACGTTCCCGAAGGGGAACATCGCCCCGGAAGGCTCTGTGATCAAAAGCACGGCAATCGACCCTTCGGTCGTTGACAACGATGGGGTGTACCGCAAGACCGGTCATGCTCGCGTATTCCGGAGTGAATTCGAGACCATCCGCGCGATCAAGTCACGCGGCGACGATCGGGTGAAACCGGGCGAGATCATCGTGATGACCTGTGGCGGACCGCTTGGGACCGGAATGGAAGAGGTTTTCCAGGTCACTGTGGCGTTGAAGTATCTGTCGTACGGCAAGGAGATCGCCCTGCTCACTGACGCACGGTTCTCCGGCGTCTCGACAGGCGCATGTATCGGGCACGTCGGTCCTGAGGCGCTTGCGGGCGGTCCCATCGGCCGGGTCCAGAACGGCGACATCATCCACATTGAGGTGGACCAGATCAAGCTCGAGGGCAGTGTCGATCTTGTCGGACACGGGGACGAGGAGCACGGCTCTGACTGGGGCGCCGAGGAGCTGGCCCGACGTGGCGACCCCGGAGACCTGACCGCGCATCCCGGTATGCCGGACGACAGCCGTCTATGGGCGGCGCTGCAGCACGCTAGCGGCGGTACCTGGAACGGATGTGTCTACGACGTGGACAAGATTGTGGAGACGCTGAACGCCGGTATGAAGGTGCTCGATGGGGGTTAATTCGGAGTTGGCGCGTGTCGACGGGCTGGGTTGCTTTGTCGTTATGAGCACGATGCACGGACTTTGTGATGGCGACGGGTGTTTGTAGAGCTGCGCTCCCAATGCAGATGCGTCGTGTGGATTCGGTGGTGCGGGCTAGCGCCAATCTGCGTATAGCTGGGATACTTCCAGGTCGATTAGGTCGTACTTCAGGCCGCTGGCTTTTGCTGCCTCCTCGCCGGCCTCGGTAACAATCCATGCGCCGCCTGATGCGATCGACTTACGGTTTTCCATGATTACCTCTCCAGCGACCAGAGACATGGTCGCCAGCCCGGAGTCGGGGTCGATAATAGTGATGTCGGCGTCGGCGCCCTCAGAGAAGTGCCCTTTGTTCAGCAAGCCAAGCATTCTTGATGGGTTGTACGATAGCTTCCGGACGGCGTTTAGCGGTGTGAGCGCGCCGAAGTTGACCAGCGCTATAGTTCGTTCGATGGCCACGTTCCGCGGGATCGCGCCACCGTCGGTGCTGACAGCGTCGATGCGGAACTCTGCGTCGTCGGGAGATCCACTATCGGACGGCTCGTATTGCTCGGTGGCGAGTGTGAATGCGGATGATGCCGGGTTCACCGGGAAGCTAAGGCTGGCCGCGGTGTTGGCCGCCTCCCAGATATCGACCGCTTCCTGTCCGGTGACCAGCACAACTCTTCCGTCCCGTACGGTCTGTGCATAGCCATAACCGTCGAGCAGCGCTTGCCGCATTCCGGTCTCTGTCGTCGAGTAACCACGCGCTGTGAGGCAGTTCTGTGGCACGTTCGCGACGATGTTGCCGTCTTCGTCGCAGAGACCGTTCGTGCCGTTCATCTGCGCCAGGTAGGCCTCCGTGATGACCTGGCCACGAACACTTTCCAGGATGTCGAATGCTTCCCTGCACTCCTGCTCGGGGGTGAGGATCATGCCGCGGCAGTAAGAATTTACGTGTGCTACGTGGAGTCGGCCGTCCCCGAGCAGAGCGGGCACTTCTCGCAGCCCTTCGAGTGTGCTGCTGCTGTCCTTGGTGGCCAGGTGAAACGCCACCCAAGCCATCTGTTCGTTGGCGGCTTCGATCACCCCGGCCGTCGATTCAGGCGTGAACGGGTGATATCCACCGATCATTTTCACGCCGACCGCGCCACGGGTAAGCGCGTCCGAAACGACGTCTCGCATCATCGCGATCGGTGGGTCATCCTGTGGAATTGTGAGGTGTGGAATGAGAGCCATCACACCGGCCACGTTGATACCGGCGCCCAGCCGACGTATGCCATCAGACAGCGATTCTGGTGTCCCCAATAGGTCCAGGCATGTCGTGGTCCCGGATTCAGCGAGCATGGCAAAACCAAGGGCACGGTCAACATTGCGCTCGTCGCCCGCCGATGAGACGTGGGCGTGGGTATCGATGTGACCCGGAATGACCCATCGTCCGGCGGCAGTTATAGTCCGGCCACCAGCTGACGCTTTCAGACCTTCACCCGTTATATCTATCCGGCCGTGATTTATGCCAACATCAAGCACGGCGTCCGTCTTACTGGCGGGGTCCAGTACGCGACCGCTTTTGATTACGGTGTCATAGGTCGGCATTGTTTGTTTTTCCTGGGATTATCTGGAGGTGCTGTTCTAATGAGGAAAGTGCCGTGTCCTGAGGTTCTCTAAGGATTGAAGAGGGAGAAACCACTGCCCGCCCTTACGATCGACGCTCTCTAACCCTTGAAATGTTGGGACCTCGCCCTTACGGAGAAGGACCTGCGGTCATGGCTACTCATCCAGCGTTTGAAGAAACGCATCAGCCTCGCCAGGCCAGTTCACGGTCGTGCCGCCTGCACCCGAGCGGTAAATTCGCGCCATGTCGTCGTCATTATCGATGCCCCAGCCCCGTACAGTGAGACCGCGGTCATAAGCGTGGCAGACTGACTCTTTCGTGGCGGCTCCCGCGCGTGGGTAGACCGAGTCAAACCCGAGCTTTACACAAGCGTCCACCGTATCCTCGGTGAGTTCGTTGATGAGCCAACCGTGGCGGACGTTTGGCAACCGAAGCTTGGACCGATACAACTGATCCGCCCAGAAGGACGATATCGTGATGCCGGGAGCATCAAATGTTCCTGTGTCGGCGACGTCAAGCCAGCCATGGCGCTTCAGCGCTTCCCCAACCATCGCCGGCAGCGCCGCCTCACGTGATTTGAGTTCGAGGTGTGGGTGCGCACGCCCGACATAGCGACCCAAGAATTCATCTAACGACATGATATAGGCGTCGGGGAAGTCGCTCTCGAACTCGTACCCGCCGATCAGCTTCAGCACCCGCAACTCTTCAAGCGTGTGGTCAGAGACCTGTCCACTGCCATCGGTCACCCGGTCGACGGTCTGGTCGTGGAACACGACAAGCCGTCCGTCTTTCGTAATCTGGGCGTCCAGTTCAAAGTTGTTGAACCCCCGTTCCAGGGCCATATCGAAGGCTTCGAACGAATTTTCCGGCGCGCTAAACGAGTAGCCTCGGTGAGCGATGAGGGTGAAGTCCAATTCAGGCTCCGGCATGCAGATCAGTGATAAATGTCGAGGGAGGGAAAAGCTTAGCAGCGGTCAGGGCCGTGAACAACGCACCGCCCCGACGTAAGTCAGTCCTCGTCGTCTATGGCGATGAAGTCTCTTACGGCTTTGATGAACTCGGCGCGGTGGGAGTGGTGAATCTCGTGGGCCGCGTCTCTTACCAGCAGTTGTGAAATGAGCGAGTTTTTCTCGGAGGCCCACGCCGCATCTTCCTCCGTTGTAGCCGCGCCATTCGTCTGGTCAGCCAGCATCAACAGCATCGGGCGAGTCAGTCGCGAAACGAGATCCTCCACGTCGAAGTCGAGTTGCTTCCCACCCTCAAGCGCCAGCGTGAAAACATCAGGGTCGAGCTTGACGAGGTTTCGGGCGAGCGCCCTGGTTATGTATACCGGCCGATCGGGAGACCTCTTTTGCAGCATGGTGAACAGCCCGATCTCGGTGATGTTAGACGCGGCGAGCTCCTGTGCCCTTTTGAAGCGTTCACGGTACCTCGTAGAGTTCCCGGTCGGCGCACGGCGTCCGGTAAAGAGTGGAGGGTCTACTGCGACCACCGTCGAGACCAGTTCCGGATGATCGGCCGCAATCACCGTTGCAATAACGCCTCCAAGCGAATGTCCGACCAGTGCCGCGGGCTCTGCGACGACATCCCGAAGGAACGGCACGATGTCGTCGGCATACTGGCTGAACCTGTATTCGCCTGGAACGCGGCCGGAATCACCGTGCCCCCGCAGATCCGGTGCGAATACGTGGTAACCGACTGCGAACTCCGGGAGTATGGCCATCCAGTCCTGACGCCTAGCGCCAAGTCCGTGAAGGAATACCACCGGGGGACCGTTATTGGGCCCGGCATCGTAGGCCAGTGACATGACGGGCGCGGCGTATTTGTTAGAGATGAATTGGGGCGGCATGGTGGACGCGGAACGGGGCGGGCTGACGCCCGCCCCGTTCCGGTAGATAACCTTTTTTGTCCGGTTAGTAAAGTTCGGTTTTGTGACGTTCCGTCAAGTCG
>JAPYSM010000096.1 GCA_029936485.1 Dehalococcoidia bacterium | reverse complement strand
CCGTCCTGGCGTTCAGCCTGACGACGCTCGCCGTGCCGCTCATCGTCCAGTACGCGGTTGACAACGCGCTTGAATTGGGGGCTAACAGAAACGCGCTCGTCTGGGTTACCGGCCTTCTTCTAGCCGTAGCCACCATCAACTGGGCCTCGAACCATATTCAGCAGGTCGTCGTGGGCCACATGTCCAACGCCATGTTGTTCGACATCCGACGGGCCATGTTCCATCACCTCCAGCGCGTCGGCTTGTCTTTCTCGGACAAGACAGAGGTCGGGGCCGTCATGTCCCGCACACAGGGCGACACCGGGGCTCTCCAGGAATTTATGGAAACCATGGTCCAGGCGCTGGGCGACATCGCCATATTGATCGGGATCGTCGCCGTCCTTTTGTTTCTTGATTTCCGTCTCGGACTCATGGTTCTCACCGTGATCCCGATCATGTTGGGGATTCGCCTCGTATGGCTCCCGCGCGCTAGGATGCGTTTCCTGTACGCTCGGATCACGCAGTCCATTTGCAACGGCGCACTCGGCCAGAACGTAAACGGGGTGCGTGTGGTGCAGGGCATGCGCCGCGAGCCGGTGAACCTGGCTCGCTACGAAGGCCTGACCGCCAACAACCTGCGGGCGACAAAGATGGCGGCTACGTTCAGCGCCATCCTGATGCCAATCGTTGAGCTACTCACGGGCGTCGCATGGGCGATCGTAATCGTGGTCGGGGGACTTTTCGTCCTGGACGAAACGATGACCATCGGCACGATGATCGCCTTCCTCATGCTCGTCCGGCAGTTCTTCGACCCGATCCGAAACCTCACGATGCACTACAACATCCTGCAGCGAGCGATGGCGGCAGGTGAACGGATTTTCGAACTGTTGGACGTCCAGCCTGAGGTTGAGGACAAGGACGGGGCCAGAGAGCTCACGGGCATCGACGGGTCTATCGAGTTCGATAACGTTACTTTCGGATACGACTCTGATAATCCGATCCTGCACAATGTTTCGTTCAAGGTGAAACCCGGTGAAGTCGTCGCCCTCGTAGGCCCGACTGGTTCGGGAAAGACCAGCATTACCGCCCTCACGCATCGTTTCTACGATGTGCAAAAAGGCGTGGTACGTGTTGGCGGATACGACGTTAAGGACGTCACACAGGAGTCACTTGGCCACCACGTCGGGATGGTCCTGCAGGAGCCGTTCTTGTTCTCCGAGTCGGTGTTTGACAACATCCGATACAACACGCCGGATGTCGATATGGCACAAGCCGTTCAGGCGGCGAAGACGGTTGGCGCACACGACTTCATCGAACGGCTGCCTGAGGGCTACAACACGGTGCTTGAGGAGCGCGGCTCCAACCTGTCCATCGGACAACGCCAGCTCATCAGTTTCGCCCGGGCGATCGTGGCGGATACAGAGATCCTTGTATTGGACGAGGCCACGGCGAGCATCGACAGCTACACGGAGCTGATGATCCAGAAGGCGCTTGCCAAGCTGCTGGAAGGTCGGACGGGCGTCATGATCGCCCACCGACTGGCGACGATCCGCGGCGCAGACAGAATCATCGTGCTTCAAGACGGGCGTATCGCCGAGATTGGCAACCATGACGAGTTGATGGCGGACAAGGGGCTGTACTTCAAGCTCTACTCACTCAACTACTCCTCGTTCGACGACATTCCGGAAGAAGTAATCCAGGAAGTCGCAGCCTCAGTAGCCGGCGAATCCAACCGCTAGCGGTCGCCAGATCGATCTGGAACAAACCGTAGGGGGTTCGCTTGCCCCCCGGACCGGGCGTATTGCCATACGCCCCTGAAATCGAGACTACCCGCGTTCACTATTCCTTCTCGCAGCCGGAGAAGTCGCTCAGGTAGGGTGCCCGAATCTATCCTTTCGCTTGCCGGAATGATGAGGAAGGTCCAAGAGGTGAGGACAAGGTCGTCACCCTCCCTACAGAAGCGCCCCCTGCGCAGAGTTGTCGCGGCCCGGCGGCACACCCGCATGCACCGATCCCTCGGCCGTCACACGACGCCCGCCCGGAGTACGGATAATGAACCCCAGTTTCAGCAGAAACGGCTCCACCACATCCTCTAGCGTCTGCGTTTCCTCGTTCACCGTGGCCGCAATGGCGGCGATGCCGGCGGGCCCGCCCCGGTACTGGTGCGCAAGTGTCGTCAGATACAGCCGGTCTAGCCGGTCCAACCCCATCGCATCGACGCCTTCCATATCCAGAGCTGCCAATGCGATCTCACGATCAAGTCGCCCGTCACCCTCAACTTGCGCAAAGTCCCGGACACGCCGTAACAGCCGGTTCGCCACACGTGGCGTGCCGCGTGATCGACGTGCAATCTCCGCTGAGCCTTCTTCATCAGCCTCTATACCAAGAATACCGGCCGACCGCCTGACCACAGAGGTCAGCTCATCGTTCGAGTAGTACTCCATGTGATAAACCATGCCGAAACGGTCCCGGAGCGGCGAGCTAAGCAGCCCGGCCCGGGTAGTAGCACCGACAAGCGTAAACGGCTGGAGAGGGAAGCTAAGTGTCTTTGCGTATGCACCGGCGCCGGTCACGAAATCGACCCTGTAGTCCTCCATCGCTGAGTACAAGTATTCCTCCACCGCGCTCGACAGCCGGTGGATCTCATCGATAAACAGGACGGCCCCGGATTCAAGATTGGACAGTAGTCCCACCATGTCTGCCGGACGTTCAAGCGCTGGCCCCGAGGTGTGTTCCAGCCGGACATTCATCTCGCGGGCGATGATGTGCGCAAGGGTTGTCTTGCCAAGCCCGGGCGGTCCGTGAAACAACACGTGATCGACCGGTTCGCCGCGATTCACGGCGGCGGTCACGGCGATCTTCAGACTGTGCATTAGATTCTGCTGGCCCACATACTCGTTGAAGTCGCGCGGTCGTAATTTGAGAATCGCCTGATCTTCAGATTCGGCGCGTTCTCCAGCCACGATGCGCAATTCGACGTCCGCCGCCTGTTTGGCCTCGTCTTCATGCTCGTTATCGCCGCCCAGGGTGACGGTTTCTCTTGCCAGGACACTTACCTCACACGTGCTATCAGGTCAGGGTTAAATCAAGATTCCCGCTCGACGTTTAGGCAGATCATCGCCCCCTTAGCCGGCTATCGCCTGCGCCTTGAATATCTTACGTATCAGCTCTTCAGGCGCCCCCGCAAGTTCCGGATTGGCACTCAACGCTTCATCAACATCGCGCTCCGCCTCGGGCTGACGATAACCAAGATTCACGAGAACCTCGACTGCCTCATCTCGTCCGGTCCCGGAGCCAACGACCGGCTGCACCGGCGCGTCGTAACCCTCATCCCGGAGCATTGCCGTCTCAACGACCTTGCCCTTCAGTGTGGCAATCATCTTCTGCGCCGCACGTGCGCCGATGCCCGGCATTCGCTGAAGAACACGCACGTCCTCGGCCTCAATCGCCTGGGCGATAGTAGAAACGGAGAAGATCATGGCCTTCGCTGCGCGTACCGGCCCGAGTCCCTCAACCTGTATCAACTGCTCAAAGAACGCACGCTCATGCCCGCGCTGGAACCCCACGAGGATCGGCTTTGGTTGCCGGTCTGTTACGTGGTAGTACACCTCGAGGGCGAGTTCGTCGCCGACCATCACTGGTCGTGCGGACAGGGCGCTCATGACGAACTGCGGCACCACGATCTGGTATCCAACACCGCCGGCGTTGATTACGACGGTCTCGGCGGACCTGTCGAAGCGATGAACTTTGCCCTCGATATAGCTAATCAAATCTCTGGCCCCGCTATGCCAACATCCGGTTTCGACTGGACCCGGATAAGTGGACTGTTTCGGTCAAATAGCTTTTGCCGCCGGACTGTCCGCCATCATTGCATGGCAGATGGCGATGGAGAACGCATCCGCCACGTGTTCGTTGTCGAGACCGGGCAGTCTGAGATGGACCGCCACCGCCCGTTGAACCTGGTCTTTATCGGCGCGCCCGGAGCCCGTGACAAGATTCTTTGCCTGTGTCGGTTGATAGTGGAACACCGGGATGCCGAATTCGCCCGCTACGAGCACGACCACCCCGCGAGCGTGTCCCATGATGATCGCCGTCTTGAGGTTCCGATACCGGGAATGAAGATCTTCGACCGCCATCACGTTTGGTTGATGCTCCTCGATCACCTCTTTGATATCGCGGTAGATCGCAGCGAGCCTGAACTCCAGCGCGTCGGACGCCTTAGTCTTTGAGACTCCCCCCTCAATAGCTACCGTCGACCGTCCGTTCACATCGATAACACCGTATCCGGTGGTAACGAGTCCGGGGTCCACGCCGATTATTCGCATGCCTGATAAATTCCGAGGGCAAAGTCTGGGATTCGAGGGTCAGAGGATGGCCCAAGCTATCGTAAAAACTGCTGCTTCGTCGTCAATACTCCTGTTTGCCCGCGTTGGGTGTCAACGCGCCCACGTCATTCAGAACTCACCAACCCGTGTTCCGGGGCGCTATCATCTTGGCCGCATACAAACAATCGAGCCGACGTCTTGAGTGACTTAGGCCTTCCAACGGCCTTTCGTGGGCCGCAATGAACAGCTTGGCGAGGCGATCCTGCCCCGCGGGTTACATAAAACAGAAGAGGAAACATGGCCGAACCTGAATCGATAATGGTCGTCACGCCGCACCCGGATGATTCCGAGTCGGCGGCGGGCGGGACGATCGCTAAATGGTGTGCCGAAGGCAAGAAAGTGATCCTCGTCGTGTGCACAAATGGCGACAAAGGATCTAGCGACCGGTCGGTAGTACCGGCGGAACTGGCGGAACTCCGGGAGAAAGAAACACTGGTAGCCGCCCGCGTTTACGGCCTCGCCGGTGTTGAGTTCCTCCGGTTTTCCGACCAAGCGCTCGATGATACCGACGAGTTCCGGGAACGGATCGTATGGGCAATCCGGACGTACAAGCCGGACTTGTTGATGTGCATCGATCCTGGCCGGCGGTACATCCGGCACCGTGACCATTACTATTCCGGCAGGGTGACGCTGGACGCTGTTTTTCCGTACTCACGTGACCATCTGGCCTATCCTCAACACTTGGAAGCCGGTCTGGAGCCACACAAGATCGAAGAGGTCTGGCTGTTCAGACCACAGGAGCCGAACATGTACGTGGACGTGACGGACTACTTTGAGACACGCCAGAACGCCTTGCACTCACACTTCAGCCAGGTCGGAGCACGAAGCGAAGAGCGAGACGAACGCTCCCGCAAACGACTCGCCGAGACCGGCGCGGAGAACGGCATGGGACTCGCCGAGTCGTTCATGAAGATTGAGATGTTCAGGTAGGTAAACCCCGATCGAACCCAGATGTAGGAACCAGGCCATGCAACCCTTCTACACGGAACAACAGGAACTGCTCAGGAACACCGTTGCCGGGTTCGCCGCTAACGAGGTGGCTCCACTTGCCATTGAGGTAGACACCGAGGAGAAGTTCCCTAAACGCCAGATGGAGGGTCTCGGAGGACTGGGACTGCTGGGTCTGAGCATCGCCGAGGAAGCTGGGGGCGCGGGTGGCGGCTACAAAGACCTGATGGTGGTGCTTGAAGAGATCGCAGCCGTCTGCGGTTCCACGAGCACCGTACTTGCCACGCACATATCGCTTTCTGCCCAGACAATCGCCAAATCAGGTAACGAAGATCAACTTCGACGTTGGATCCCGGACATGGCGGCGGGCAAACGTATCGGAGCCTTTGCTCTGACCGAGCCAGGAACAGGCTCAGACGCCCTGATGCTGTCCACCACGGCGGTTCAGGACGGCGACGACTACGTTTTGAACGGCACAAAGCACTTCATCACGAACGCCGAAGCCGCAGAGATATTCGTTGTGTTCGTGACACACGATAAGGCGCTGCGATACAAGGGCATCAGCGCACTGGTCGTTGAGCGGGACACGCCCGGGTTCAGCATCGTTCCACAACACGGAAAGATGGGCATGCGCGGCTCTTCCACGGCGGAACTGATATTTGATGAATGTCGTGTTCCGGTCGCTAATCGACTTGGCGAAGAAGGTCAGGGTTACTCGATAGCCCTCAAGACGCTCGACTCAAGCCGCGTTTCGATAGCAGCGCAGTGCATCGGCTTGGCGCGGGGCGCGCTGGACGCTGCGACGACTTACGCAACGCAACGTGTGGCGTTCGGTGGGCCTATCGCCGAGAAGCAAGCGGTCGCCTTCATGCTTGCTGACATGGCGACGGAGGTGGACGCTGCACGGCTTATGACCTACCGGGCGGCCGCTCTCGTGGACGCAGGTTTGCCACACGGGGTCGAATCGGCGATGGCGAAGCTGTACGCCTCGGAGTCTGCGGGACGAGTCGCTCACAAGGCGCTACAAGTACACGGTGGCACCGGATACTTCCAGCCGTCAATCGTGGAACGAATCTACCGCGACCAACGTGTGACTGAGATATACGAAGGCACATCGGAGATTCAGCGTCTGGTTATATCCAGAGCGCTGATCGACGGGGCAAACACTTGAAACGGCTCCCGGTGTCAATCAAGGCGCATCCAACTTCAACCAGACGCGCGTTATCAGTTGTCCGCCCCCCCGTCCCTAACTCCCAGGTTTCTTGCGCGCCCGAAGACGTAGCGCGATAATTTCTCAGCTAATTCGATTTCAACGCCTGCGTGATTGCCCCCGTCCGAGTAAAAACGATCACTCAGATAGCCCCGACTAAAGGGAACCGAGCCGGGACACTCCCCCCGGATCTTGCCGGATATTCACAGGCAATTTAGACCTACTAACCTCATGATCTACAATGTCGCGGCACTCCTATCTGGAGAACTTGGAGCCACCCGTGCCTATTCGATCGAAGATGAGACTGTCATCCATGAAGACGGAGATTTTCATGGGATTTCCGGCATCTTCAAACTCACTCGAACGGATCGTGGAATATTACTGAGAGGCGAAGCTACGGGCGCAACCGTCAAAGAATGTTCTCGATGTTTGGAAACTGCGGCCATAGTTCTAACCACCGTTATCGAGGATGAGTACTTCCCCGTCAACGGAGACCTTGGCCCCGGATCATCGCTCCTGCGACAGGAGGTCGTGGAGGAAGAAGAAATACCGGAATTCTGGATAGACGAAGCCAACGACTTGGACTCATCTGAGGCGATGAGGCAAGGATTCATATCTGAGACACCGATGGTGCCTCTCTGCCGGCAAGACTGTGCCGGGATCTGTCCCGAATGCGGCACATACCGGAATACCAAGCCATGCGAGTGCGACACAAGGGTTATCGATCCCCGTCTCGCAGGGCTACTGAACCTGAATATCTAGTAAAAACTTGTGAAAGGGCCGTAACACACCAATTTCGCAACGCACGTACCTTGCGTATCGGAATGGGTGAGACGAGACTCCCATCTCGCCTCGGTCCACTGGAGAATCTGAAACATGGCCCCGCTTCCAAAGAAAAAACATTCCCGTGCCCGGAAGGGTGGACGCGCCGCGCATCACTTCCTGTCCAAGGGAGCACTCTCCGTCTGCCAGCAATGCAGGTCGGTTAAGTTGCCGCACCGGGTTTGCCCGACGTGTGGTTACTACAAGGGCCGCTCCGTTGTGGACGTTCAGGATCCTGGCGTTCAGGTTGCAGAAATTGACGAACACGCAGGACACAATCACTAGGTCCGAACGACCCCCTGATCAGCATTAGCAGGAGCAGCTAAAACCTGATGTCACCAGCTTCCCAGACAGCGAAGGTCGCCTATCTTTTCCCCGGCCAGGGCTCACAAACCGTCGGGATGGGTAAAGACCTGTATGACGGCTCGGAAGCCGCAAAAGCGGTCTTTGATGAGATAGATGACAGCCTCGGACGATCGCTCACTTCGATCATGTTCGAAGGCCCCCAGGAAGAACTGACCAAAACAGAGAACGCCCAGCCCGCCATCACTGCCGTCTCACTGGCAGCCTACAAGGCGCTGGAAGAGGCAATGGGCAGAGCACCAACCGTCTCGATGGTCGCCGGCCACAGTCTTGGTGAGTACAGCTCACTCCACGTCGCAGGCGCACTCAGCGTCGCAGACACCGCCCGGCTTGTTGTTGAGCGCGGCCGCTTGATGCAGCACGCATGCGACGAGCGACCCGGCGGAATGGCTGCCCTTCTCGGCATCGACGAACTCTCCGTCGAGGAGATCTGCCGTGAGACCGGCACATACATCTCAAATATCAACACCGATGAGCAGATCATCGTTTCTGGTGACCACATGTCACTCGCGAAGGCGATCGACCTTGCGGCCGCCCGTGGTGCACGCAAGTGCGTCCCGCTTCCTGTTGGTGGTGCATTCCACTCGGGCCTCATGGAGCCGGCCCGCTCCGGCCTCATGGAAGTAATCGACTCGCTTGACTGGCACGATCCCACCGTCCCGGTGATCGCAAACTGCGACGCCCGCTCCATCACGACCGCTTCGGAGATCAAAGAAGAACTGGGCATGCAGATCATGTCCTGCGTTCGCTGGTCTGACTCCATTCGATTCATGCTTGCCGATGGCGTGCGTGACTTCGTTGAGGTTGGTCAGGGCAAGGTTCTCGCCAGCATGATGAGGCGTATCGACCGTGAGGCCACCATGTCAAACATATCGGACATGGA
>JAPYSM010000095.1 GCA_029936485.1 Dehalococcoidia bacterium | reverse complement strand
TGGGCCTCGTGGTGAGGCTGCCGTGAACAGCTGCCGGTCTGGCAGCAGATGTACGGACAGATAACCGCAGCGGGCTCAGACATCCTATCGATAGCAGTCGATCTCCAGGGCCCGGATCTCCCACGCCCCTTCCATGAGAAGGCGGGCGCTGAGTTCACTACCGTCGTGGACGCGGGAACCATCGTCACCCGGACCTTCGGCGTGCGCGCTATCCCAAATGGCGCGCTGATCGATGAAGACGGCATCCTCCGATACTCGCTGTACGGCGGATTCGATATCCGAAAGCCAGCCACAAAGAAGCTCGTCTCCGATTTCCTCTCGAGTGGCGAAGTGAAACTGACGGACGAGACCCCGGTACAGGGCGCCGTCGACGTAGCCAGCCTCGATCACTTCGAGCGCGGTCTCGAGCTATACGGTTCCGGAGACGTCAAGGGAGCAGCGGTGATCTGGCGCGAAGGCATGGAGCTAGAGCCTGACCACTGGAACATGCGCAAGCAACTCTGGGCCATCGAGCACCCGGACCGCTTCTACGATGGCAACGTCGACTACGACTGGCAGAAGGTTCAGGTAGAAGAGGGGCACTAGCGCGTCGCCCCAGACCGACGCCCCTTCTCCCAGCGGGAGAAGGCCGGGAAGAGGGAGAAGTCTCTAGACCGAGAACGGTCGCCGCGGGCTAATGGTCGCACGTTAAAGATCCCTCGGATTCGCTCGGGATGACTGAGTGAGCCGCTCTCGTCTCCGTTCACGGAGGGATCGGGACACGATAGGGTCCGGGAAAATAAACGACCTATCAGGGCTTTGCCGGGGCCACCTTATCCAGCGCATCTATCAGCGCCGACCATGACAGCAGCGCGCACTTGATGCGTACAGGGAACCGTCGGACGCCTTGCAGCGCCAGGCTGTCTTCCAGGCGATCTGCTACTTCGTCTGACACCTCTTCGCCCGTCATCATCTCCCGGAACAGCTCGCGTAACGCGCGCGCCTCGGTCGTCGTCTTGCCGTCGACTATCTCTGTCAGGAGCGATCCCGCGGCCTGGCTGATCGAACAGCCCTGTCCCGTTACGCTGATCGAGGCAACCTTGTCGCCGTCCAGACCGAGCTGCATGTGGATCTCGTCGCCACAGAACGGGTTTATTGCGTCCACTTCGGACGTTGGATCATCAAGCCGATCCGTGTTGCGCGGGTTTCGGTAGTGATCCAGCAGCACTTCCTGATACAGCTCGTCGAGTTCTCCGAGGCCCTGTTGCATCAGGCAATGCCCGCCTTCGAGAAGTAGCGCTGGGCCTCTTTCAGCCCATCGATCAAGACGTCCACTTCCGCCTCAGTGTTATAGATGTAAAAACTGGCCCGGGCTGCGGACACGATACCGTGGCTACGGATGAGCGGCATGGCGCAGTGGTGGCCGGTACGGATCGCAATACCAAGTTGATCCAGCGCCGTCCCGAGGTCGTGCGAGTGCAACGAGTCATGGGAGAAAGAGAGCACAGCGCCCTTATCTTCGATCTCCTGCGGACCGAGCAGGTTAATGCCCTCCAGTTCGGCGAAGCGGCCGAGAGCGTACCCGGTGATCTTTTGCTCGTGTGCCCACACGTTGTCCATGCCGAGGGCTTCCAGGTAGTCCACAGCAGCGCCGGTTGCGATGGCGTCTGCGATATTGGGCGTTCCAGCCTCAAACCGGTACGGCAGGTCGTTCCAACTGGCGTCCTCGTATGAGACCTCAAGGATCATGTCTCCGCCAAACATCCACGGGGGCATCACTTCAAGAATCTCAGGCCGACCGTACAAAACACCGATCCCCGTGGGACCGAGCATCTTGTGCGCCGAGAAGGCCATGAAGTCGCAATTCAGCGCCTGCACATCCACCGGCATATGCGGCACCGATTGAGCGGCGTCCACGAGAATAACTGCGCCCACTGCATGAGCTGCGTCCGCAAGTGCCTTGACGTCGACCACGGTCCCGAGAACGTTCGACATGTGTGTGGTGGCGACGATCTTCGTGCGGTCGGTAATCAGCAACGCTGCTTGTTCCATATCCAGTCGACCGTTCTCGGTCTCCGGGATAATCTTGAGCGTTGCGCCCTTCCGCATGGCCAGTTGCTGCCATGGGACGATGTCGGAGTGGTGCTCCATCGCCGTCGTGACTATCTCGTCGCCCGCAGCGACGTTGGCCTCGGCCCATGTGTAGGCGACAAGGTTCAGCGACTCGCTGGTATTGCGCGTCCAGATGATCGATTCCGGGGACGGCGCGTTGATGAAGCGCTGCACCTTCCCACGAGCATCTTCGTAGGCCTCGGTCGCCTCGATGCTGAGCGTGTGGACGCCGCGATGGACGTTTGAGTTGTAGCGTTCGTAGTAGTCGACCAGCGACTGAATCACCTGAGTCGGCTTCTGGGACGTCGCCGCGTTGTCCAGGTACGTGAGCAGCCTCCCGTTCACCTGCCGGGTCAGAATCGGGAAGTCCGCGCGGATGCTTTCGACATCCAGGTGAGTGACAGGCGACATCAGTCGGCAGCTGCCTGCAAACGTGGGATCACCTCTTCGACAACTCCGTGTACATAGTCTTGAAGGCCGTCGACTCTGATCATGTCAGTGATCTCCGACGCGAACCCACGCATCAGCATCGCCTGCGCGGTCACCTCGTCTATGCCACGCGCCTGCATGTAGAAGAGCGCTTCCGAGTCCGTGTGGCCGGCGGTCGCGCCGTGGGCACACTGGACGTCGTCTGCGTAGATCTCAAGGCTCGGCTTGGTGTCGATCTCGGCACCGTGCGAGAGAACCAGGTTGAGGTCCTTCTGAAACGCCTGTGTTTTTTGAGCGTCCTTCTCAACAAGCACTCGTCCGCTGAACACTGCCCGTGAATTGCCGGACAACACGCCCTTGTAGAACTGGTGGCTCGTGCCGTGCGGTTTGGCGTGGGTGGTGGAGATATGGTTGTCCATGTGCTGGTCACCGGTCGTCAGGTACAGACCGTTCAGGGTGCACTCGGCGCCGGGAGCGTCCAGCAGGACATGGACGTCGTTTCTACCGATCTTCGGTCCGAGTGCGAACGAAGTGGATGTGAAGGTGGAATTGTCCAACTGGTAAACACGGGTGGTACCAATGTGGAACGTCTCTTCGTTCTCAACAAGCACGCGGTAGTGCTCGATACCGGCACCTGAGTTCAGAACGTACTCTGCAACAGGAGCTGTGAATCCACCTTCATCGCCGAGGCTGATGTAGCTCTCGATCACTGTTGACCGAGAGTTGATCCCGGAGACTACAAGCGTTCGAGGGTAGATCGCCCAAGAGCCGCCAGGTGTCGTCACGAATAGGAAATGGATCGGCGACGTGTCCTCACGGTTATCGGCGATCTGTACAAACCCGCCGTCCACCAGGAATGCCGTGTTCAGCGCCGAGAACGCGTTCTCGTCCACGGCCGCATGTGTCCCCAGGTTGGTCCGTAGCGATTCGCTGTTAGCCACGTCAGAAAGGTTCCGCACTTGAACCCCGTCACCAGAGGACACCTGGGACAACGACTCGGAATACCGGCCGTCGATGAACACCAGAGTGCTCCAGTCGTCGCTCCAGGGAGCACGCTCTCGCAAGACATCCGGTTCTACAGCGTCCGACTCATCGAATTGGAACCCAAATTGGCCCTGGTCCAGCGCAGCCAGGTTGGTGTATTTCCAGAGTTCGTTTCCGCGTCTCGCCGTCGGAAACCCGATCGAATCGAAATGGTCCCAGCCGCTCTGCCGGAGTTTCGACACCCAGTCAGATACGGGACGTAACTCGGTTAGCGCCTTGAAATCAGCGGCGTATTTTTCGCCTGTGGCGGCAGCCAGCGTCATCGTTATTTCTTACCTGTCTCTGAGTACATGGTGAATGAAAAGTCAGGTCGGGCAGGCCGATTAGTCAGCCACCGCGGCCTTGATGTACTGCTCGTAACCGGAGTTCTCGACCGTCATGGCAAGTTCCGGGCCGCCCGTCTCGACGATCCGGCCATCGACCAGGATGTGCACGACGTCCGGTTTGATGTAATTCAGCAGTCGTTGGTAGTGGGTAACAATCAGGAAAGAGCGGTCCGGACTGCGCAAACTGTTAACGCCCTCCGCAACGATCCGCAGTGCATCAACATCCAGTCCTGAGTCCGTCTCGTCGAGGATCGCGAGTCGCGGCTCAAGCATCTCAAGTTGAAGCATTTCGTTGCGCTTCTTCTCGCCTCCAGAGAAGCCCTCGTTAAGAGAACGCTTCACCAGATCAGGGTCGATCCCTACCGCCTCGACTTTATCGTCAAACAACTTTGAGAAGTCACGAACGCTGAGCGGCTTTTCGCCAGCATACTCACGTCGAGCGTCCAGTGCCGCCTTAAGGAACTGCCAGGGCCTTACGCCCGGAATTTCGGCCGGGTACTGGAACGCCAGAAACATCCCACGCAGCGCCCGCTGATCCGGGAAAAGTTCAAGGATGTCTTCATCCTCGAAGGTGACGACCCCCGAGTTGACCACGTAGTCAGGTCGTCCCAACAACACGTTTGCGAATGTGCTTTTGCCGCTTCCGTTCGGGCCCATGATGGCGTGGACTTCGCCCGCCCCGATGCTAAGGGACAGGCCTTTCAGTATTTCTTCATCAGCGTCCACTACGGACGCGTGCAAGTCAGTTACTTGAAGCATCGTGCTTTGTTTTGATTACCTCTAGTGGCGGCATTGCCGCATGGGGATCGAGTTAAGTTGCAAGTGAATTAAGAGTGACGTGCGCGTCTGGTGAGAGGCCCGCCCGGGAAACTGCTGACTATCCAACGGCCCCTTCTAGTGAAACCTTTAGCAGTTGTCCTGCCTCCATGGCGAACTCGAACGGCAACTCCTTAATCACTTCCCGGGACCACCCCGTGATGATCATGTGGTGCGCCTCTTCTTCTGAGATGCCTCTTGACCGCAGGTAGAAAAGCTGGTCATCCGACACCTTGGAGGTCGAAGCCTCGTGCTCGAGCCGCGCGGTGGGATTCCGGACCTCGATGTACGGCACCGTATGCGCTCCGCACTGGTCGCCCACCAGCAGTGAGTCGCACTGCGTGTGGTTCACGGCGTTCTCTGCCGAGGGCATGATCTTGACTTGCCCGCGGTAGGTGTTCTGGCCCTGCCCCGCAGAGATCCCCTTGGCCACGATAGTGCTCTTCGTGTTTTTGCCGATGTGGATCATCTTGGTGCCGGTGTCGGCCTGCTGGTGGTTGTTCGCCAGCGCCACCGAATAGAACTCTCCGGTCGAGTTATCGCCCTGGAGAATTACGCTCGGGTACTTCCAGGTGATCGCAGAGCCGGTCTCGACCTGCGTCCATGAGATTTTTGAGTTGACGCCGCGGCAGATCCCACGCTTCGTGACGAAGTTGTAGACGCCGCCCTCGCCTTCCTTGCTTCCGGGGAACCAGTTCTGGATGGTGGAGTACTTGATCTCGGCGTCATCTAGTGTCACCAGTTCCACAACAGCGGCATGCAACTGGCTGGTCTTCCGGAACGGCGCAGTGCACCCCTCCAGGTAGCTCACATACGCGCCCTTGTCGGCGACGATGAGAGTCCTCTCAAACTGGCCGGTGCCCTCTGCGTTCATGCGGAAGTAGGTCATCAGCTCTATCGGGCAGCGCACACCCGGCGGGATGTACGCAAACGAACCGTCGCTGAAGACCGCCGAATTCAGGGTCGCAAAGAAGTTGTCGCTGTATGGAACGACCGAGCCGAGGTACTTCTTGATGAGATTCGGGTGGTTTTTAACCGCCTCACTAAAGGAGCAGAAGATAATCCCCAGCTTCTCAAGCTGCTCGGTATACGTGGTCGCAACGGAAACGCTGTCGAAAACGGCGTCGATCGCAACCCCTGCGAGCTTCTCTCGCTCCTGCAAGGGGATGCCAAGCTTCTCAAAGGTGGCGAGCATCTCCGGATCGACGTCGGCTAGGCTCTTGGGCGCTTCTGTCGACGACTTAGGCGCTGCGTAGTAGTAGATGTCGTTGTAATCGATTTGCGGATATCGGATCTTCGCCCACTCGGGCTCGCCCTGCTCCTTCGCCATCTTCACCCAGTGGTGATATGCCTTCAGCCGCCATTCGAGCAGCCACTCCGGCTCGTCCTTTTTGGCCGAGATGAGGCGAACGATGTCCTCGCTCAGTCCTTTGGGAGCAAAATCCTGTTCGACTTCGGTAACGAAGCCCCATTTGTACTCGCCACCGGAGAGATCGCTCTCTCGGGATATGGAATTAGGGGTTACCAAGCAGTGCGCCTCCGGTTGTTCTGGTGCCTGTTTATCTGGTCTCTGGCGGTCACGGAACGCTCATTCTCTTACGTTCGATTCAATCGTAGCGAAATCATGGATTTTCTAATGTTGACCTAAAAGGTCAACATTAGGGTATCACCCAGCGTATGGGTGTCAACGAAAATCGCCGAAAGACATCGTCGCGCCTCACACGTAATTCGCAAGTTTTCACGACTATCTCATGCGGAATCGCTAAAGGGTTGGCAAATTGGTTACAAGAACGTGTACGTGGAAGACGCTGGTAAACAACTCGGATCGCCGCAGCAAGCGCCGTTTGATCGCATCATCGTCACGGCGGGCTCGCCTGCTCTCCCATTACATCTGCTAGATCTACTTGTCATAGGCGGCCGCATGGTTATTCCGATTGGGGCCATCGGAACCCCGGAACTCGTGCTCGTCACCAAGTCGGAGATAGGACACTTTGTCGAAAATCTCGGCGCCGGCGCCTTTGTTCCACTCATCGGACGTGACGCGTGGCCGCCCGAATTGGGCTACACCACGACTACACATTCCAAGTTCGGTCCACAAAGCCAAAATAAGTTCGGGGATCAGTCCGACGCTGAGGTATAATCGGACCCTCAGTTTCGGCGTATTTGCGCACGCCTGCATCCCTCCAGGAAATCAACCGGTTTTACGCGTCAGGAGCCGATCCGATAGTGGAATACGAGGCCGTAATTGGACTTGAGGTCCACGTCCAGCTGCACACGAAGAGCAAGATGTTCTGTTCGTGCGGCGCGGACTACCAATCGGCCGAGCCGAACACACGTGTTTGCCCGGTCTGCATGGCGCTTCCGGGCGTGCTTCCGGTGGTCAACATCGCCGCCGTCGAATCGGCCATCAAGATCGGCCTCGCCCTCAACTGTGGCATCGCGGAGATCACGAAGTTCGACCGCAAAAATTACCCCTATCCGGACCTTATGAAGGGGTACCAAATCTCCCAGTTCGACCAGCCGATCTGCATCGGTGGATGGATGGATGTCCAGCCAGAAGGCGAGCCAGACGCCCACATCGGTATTACGCGCGTCCACATGGAAGAGGACGTCGCTCGGCTCACCCACATCGATAACGCTCCCGGCAAATCCGGTCACTCCCACACGCTCATGGACATCAACCGCGCCGGAGTCCCACTGATGGAGGTCGTCTCCGAGCCGGATATCCACACACCCGGGCAGGCCGAGGCGTACATCCTCAAGCTCCAGAACATCATCCGATACCTCGGCGTCGGCACCGCCAACATGGAAGAGGGCAGCTTCCGGGTCGATGCGAACGTGAGCGTCCGTCCGATCGGTTCCGACGAGCTTCGAGAGCGCGTGGAAGTCAAGAACATGAACCGTGTGCGCGCCGTCGTACGTGCCATCGAGTACGAAATACAGCGACAGCCTGGAGTGTGGGAATCCGGTGGTCGAGTTCAGATGGAGACCCGCGGGTGGGACGATATCGCAGGCGTCACCATTGTTCAGCGCAGCAAAGAAGAGGCGCACGACTACCGCTACTTCCCCGAGCCTGACATCCCACCGCTCGAAATCGATCGCGCCTGGGTTGAGGAGATAACCGCGTCGCTGCCAGAGTTCGCAGACGACCGCAGGACCCGATTTGAAGACGAATACGATCTCAATGAGTACGACGCCGCCCTGCTCACGGCGTCCCGGCCAACGGCCGATTATTTCGAGGCTGTCGTCATCTCCCAAGACATGACAGGTGATGAACGCGCTGTATTCGCCAAGGAAGCAGCCAACTGGATCAACGGCGAGTTAGCCCGGCTGCTGAACGCACCCGAAGGTCCGTCCGATATCAACGACACGAAGATCAAACCCGAACACCTGGCGGCGCTCGTAGCATTGTTCCAGGCGCGGAAGATCAGTAACGCCGCGGCACGTGAAGTTCTTGAGGAAATGTGGTCGTCGGGAGCAGACCCGGATGCGGTGGTCGCAGACCGTGGGCTGTTGAAGGTGAGCGGGGCGGACGAGCTTCTCCCGGTCGTTCAGGAAGCGATAGACAACAACCCTAACGCCGTAGAGGACTTTATCGGAGGCAAAGAGGCCGCCGTCCGGTTCCTCGTCGGCCAAGTCATGAAGGCAACACGCGGGCGGGCAGACGCTGGCGTGGCCGCGGACCTGTTAACCAAAACTCTTGATGAAGTGAAGGCCGCACGTTAACGTTGATTAACACCCCTGCGCGCAGTGCATGCTTCCCGATGTCTTATGCGGGGTGCCACGGCCTCGAGGGAACAGCGGAGTACCGATGAATAGCAATCTTCTCAGCGTCCTAGAAATCATCATTGCGGTCACCCTTGTGGTGGTGATCCTTCTCCAGGTACGTGGCTCAGGCACGACGCTGTTCGGACAGGCCGAAAGCTCCTTCCGGACCCGACGCG
>JAPYSM010000094.1 GCA_029936485.1 Dehalococcoidia bacterium | reverse complement strand
TGCGTCTGGGGGTGGCGAAGATCAGCTTCTTTTGCGGACCGGTCATGACCCATTCCGTGAACAGCACCGTCTTCGTCTCGAAGGGGTCGGTCCCCGAAAAGAAGATCACCTCAGCCTCGCCCCAGTCCTTGTAGCTGGCGCTAAACGCGATGATCCCGGAGTCGCTCAGGCCCGGAGTATCGGAACCTGGCCCTGGCTTGTCGTGCGGGGCGTATGCGGGGGTGTGGACGGATCTGAAGGCGAGTTTGGAGATTGCATAGGTGTTTTCGAAGTAGTTGTATGAGTAGGTTTTCATCCCCCACGCGGGCGCGCCGTACTTTGAGATCACGTGGCTTGAGACGCGCTGCATGACCTCGATAGCGTCTTCCCACGAGACCGGAACCAACTCGCCGTTAACGCGCATCATGGGCGTCTTGAGGCGATCCGATGTCGGCCCGTCCGGGTTGTAGACCTTCCCGGCGAGAGTTCCACCGCGAATGCTGTGGTTGCCCGCGCGGTTGACGACTGTGGCGAACGGGTCCGGCTGTACGACCACGTGGTGGCGAACGCCGTCGATCAACGTGAAGTTGTGCTCGTTAGGGCTGATCCATCCCGCTCCGACCCCGAGAGGGAAGTCCTCGCCAAGCGCGTTCTCAGAAGCCCGAGGCCCACCTTCCACGCCGTCCGGCCACGTGAAGACGCGATACCCGCAACCGACGACGCAATAGTCACACGCCGTGTTGGTGATCTTGGCGTCCAGCGGCGGCAGCGGAACGCTTGTCTGTGGAATGTATTTTGCCATCTACGTTCGATCTCCAGCGAGGATTTTCACTTGATCACCTTGTACGGTGGGAGTTGCGGTTCCTCTACGATGATCGGGTCGCCGGTCAGGGACATCAGAAATGCCACTAGATCCGATTTGTTCTGATCAGTAAGACCGAGTGGCCGGAGAAGTGGGTCAAGATTAGGGGATTCTCCTCCGCCCGAGTTGTAAAATTCGATCACCTCTTCCAGTGTCGCGAATGCCCCGTTATGCATGTAGGGTGCGGTTTGGCCAAGTTCCCTGAGCATCGGGGTACGGAACTGCCCGAAATCTGTGTCGACCTTGGTCACCAGATACAGTCCCGGGTCGTCGGTAGCGGTCCGATACACCTCTTCCGAGACGCCCCGTGAACGAAGCTGATAATTGAACGTAATCTGGCGAATCGCATTGGTCGAGAACTGTTCCGGGGTCGGCACCCCCAGCCCGTGGAAGTCCTCATCCGTGAATAATCTCCCGCGGTGACATGCTGAGCAGCCCGCGGTTGTCGTGAACAACTTGAAGCCGCGCTTTTCTGACTCCGACAGGGCCGATTCATCGCCTTCCATGAAACGATCGAACGGGACGTTGCTGGAAAGGATTGTCGATTGGAATATTGCGATGGCGCGTGAGGCGTCGTCAAACCACGGACCCCCGGGGCCGAATACATCGTCGAAGCGTTTCACGTACTCGGGGATCTGTCGCAGTCGCTCCTCCACCATGACCGGATCCATGTTCATTGCCACGGCGCCCTTCATCGCCCCCTGCGCCTGGATGTCCAGCCTGAGCGCTTTTCCGTCCCAGTCCAGCTTCGGATGGAAAGCGGAGTTGATGATCGTAGGTGTGTTGCGCCAGTGGACCGACCCGGCGTACCCGAAACTAAGCGGCAGACCGTCTGTCCAGCCCTGGCCCGGCTGGTGGCAGGAGGCGCAACTGACGGCCGAGTTCGCTGAGAGCCTAGGATCGAAGAACAGTAACCGTCCAAGGGCAACTTTCGCCTCGCTAAAGGGGTTGTCCTGGGGAAGGTTGACCTCGTCCAGCACGTCGAATCCGAGCACGCGCGCCTGGAATGGAGTGAGCGGTACGAATTCACCGTCCGCGGTTGAAGGCGGGGGCAAGGTGATCACGCTGGGAGCATCGTTGCCGCTCATGAGTACAACGGTGACGATGATTACGATTGCCGGAATACCAATGGCGCCGAGCGCGATCCAGCGAATGCGAACCGGCATCAGTGACGGTCCTTATCGTGGCCCTGGCTCCGATTGCGGGGCCTGGATATGGCGGTGCTGCGCATCGTCAAGACTTTCGTCGTTTTGTTCGGCGTGGACATCAGGCGGTGTTACCGCCCCCGAAGTTGTATAAAAGTCCGTGTGGTCAGCGCATCGTGCACCGGTTCACGTTACCATCAGACCTCCCGCAGGCCTACCCGACCCGGTGGTTCCTTTTGCCGATTGGACCACGCCTGATGGCGTCCCATCGATCCACCCAGTTGACGACGCCGACCCTCTCACCCCAGGCGTTGTACTCCCGTGACATCCTCGCCAAACGATCTTTCTCTCCATCCGCCCGGTTGTTCAGCTCCGTTCGATCGTCCGAGATGTTGTAAAGCTCCCATGCGCCCGGGTACTCAGAAACCAGCTTCCAGTCACCGTCCCTAATCGCCCGATTGCCTTCATGTTCCCAATGGATCGGAGCCTCTCGTTTCCAATCCGGGTTTTGGAAGGACGGGACCAGGCTCTCGCCCTCAAGAGACTTGATCGAGTGGCCGTTGTTCTCCGTCGGGTAACTGGCGCCAGCTGCCTGCAAACAGGTGGGCATGATGTCGATCAGGTGCGCCGGGGAGTGGATCGTCTCAGGAGATTTGATTTTGTCCGGCCAGTTGACGACGAGCGGGGTCGAAATTCCGCCCTCGTGTGTCCAGCGTTTGAATAGACGGAACGGGGTGTTCGACGTATTGGCCCAGGGAAGGTCATAGCTCTGAAAGGTGTCTGATCCGCCGGGGCGCAGGTCCGGGATGTTCCCGACGGTGGCGCGTGATCCGTCGAGGTTCGGGGTGTTGAAGTTGGTGTAGTTTGGCCGGTTTGAGTCTTCTGCGCAGAACTCGGCGCACCCTCCGTTGTCTGCCATGAACATTATCAGTGTGTTGTCAGTTTGGCCCTGCGCCTCGATCTGTGCCAGAACGCGGCCGATGCCCTGGTCCATGCGGTCTATCTGGGCCGCGTAGACTGCCATTCTGAGATCTTCCCAATCGTGATTCGGCGTTTCGTCCCATGCCGGGGAGTCGGGGTCGCGCTTGCTGATCTCCCATTTAGGATCGACAAGCCCGAGAGATCGCATACCCTCGTGGCGCGAGGTCCGCAGTGCATCCCAGCCGTCGCGGTATTTGCCCTCGTAACGAGCGATATCTTCTTCAAAGGCGTGCAAGGGCCAGTGCGGCGAGGTGTACGCCAGGTAGAGGAAGAACGGATTTTCAGAATCGGTGTTGCCGGAGATCATCTCGATTGCATGATCTGAGATGGCATCCGTGTAGTAGAAATCGGGCGAGTCCGGCTGGATAAGGGTCTGATCTTCCATCAGCGTCATCGGGTTCCAGAAGCTGCCGGCGCCGGTCAGTGTGCCAAAGAACTTGTCGAACCCGCGTTGGCGCGGCGTCGGGGAGCCGGGTTCGCCGGGCGTCCACGTTTCGGGCTTTTGAAGGTTGTGAGGGCCACCGACGTGCCATTTGCCGGACATGAACGTCTCGTAACCGGCTGACGATAGTGCCTCGGCGATTGTCACGCAGTTGTCGTTCAGGTAGCCCTGGTATTCCCGCGTGCCGTAGTCATCGACCATGTGGCCGACGCCCGCCTGCTGTGGGTTGAGGCCGGTGAGCACGGCGGCGCGCGATGGGCAGCAACGGGCCGAGTTGTACATCTGTGTGTATTTGAGGCCGCCCGCAGCAAGTTTGTCGATATTCGGCGTGCGGATTTCTGAGCCCCAACATCCGAGATCGGCGAAACCCATATCGTCCGCCAGGATCACGATGATGTTGGGCCGGGATTCAGGTTGATTGGTCAATTCATTGTTCCATCGTGGCCTGCGTTGCGAGTATCGTTCAGCGTTGCGACCCGTTTCGGCGGGCCGAGCCGGACGCTTGGAACCTGTACGGTGTGATTGTGTCTTGTAATCGTGTCCATGCCCATCGGTCTTGGCGACGACGGGATGGGCCAGGGTTGAACCCCGCTCGCATACGCCCATTCAGCGTACTGGCGCATCATTGTGGACGCACGATCACGCTCACCTGAGATCAGATCAGTTAGTTCCGTGCGGTCGTCATCGATGTTGTAAAGCTCCCAGGCATCTGTCGACCCGGGATCACGCGGATCTGGGTTTGGTGGCGCTCCGACTTCACTCACCAGTTTCCATGGGCCGATACGCACGGCGCGATTGCCTTCATGCTCCCACATTATGGGCTGTTCCCGATGCCATTTTCGGCCCTTCAGAGCCGGCAGGAACGATTCGCCTGCCATGGGCTGGATATCGTGGCCGCCACGCTTGGTCGGATACTTTGCCCCCGTGGCATCTACAAGCGTCGCCATCACGTCCATGACGTGCGCGGGCTCGTGAACGATCTCGCCGCCGGGTATCTGGCCCGGCCAGTGGGCGATGAAAGGGGTGGAGATGCCGCCTTCGTGCGTGTAGCGCTTGAACAGTCGAAACGGGGCGTTGCTGGCGTTGGCCCAGCTGATATCGATGCTCGCAAAGGTGTCGGCCGGGCCCGGCTCGATACTCGGCGTATTGCCGACTCGTACCATCCGGCCATCGACGGTCGGGTGGATGTAGCGCGACGGATCCGGGTAGTTCGTGTCTTCCTGGAGGAACTCGGCGCAGCCGCCGTTGTCGGACATGAACATGATGATCGTGTCGTCTTCGGCGTCGTGTTCCTTGAGGGTGTCGAGGACCTTGCCAACGCCGCGATCGAGCTGCTCGATCTGCGCCGCATATGTCGCCATCTGGACATCCCGCCATTCCTGGTTATCGGCGTCCTCCCAGGCTGAAATGCCTCGTTCGCGTGGAGATATCGCCCACTTCGAGTCCAGAACTCCTAGACCTTTTTGCTGCTCGTGCCGCGAAGTACGAAGGGCATCCCATCCGCCCATGTAGCTTCCCCGGTACTTTTCGATGTCGTTTGGGTGCGCGTGCAGGGGCCAGTGCGGCGCGGTGAATGCCATGTACAAGAAAAAGGGATCGTCCCGATGCAGGGCGTCATCCACAAAATCGGCGGCATGCTGGCTGATCGAGTCCGTGAAGTGGTAATCGGTCGTATCCACGCTGATTCGGGTCAGGTCATCCATCAGCATGTTCGGGTTGTAGTAACTCCCACCGCCCGAGAGGATTCCGTAAAAACGATCAAACCCGCGGCCCATGGGAGTTGGGTAGCCTTGCATGTCCGGGTACCAGTCATCAGGGAGTGTGGCTTGCTCGCCGCCGATGTGCCACTTGCCGGCCATTAAGGTCCTGTATCCGGCGTCCTTCAGCACCTCGGCAATGGTGACACAGTTGTCATTCAGGTAGCCCTGGTACGACGGAACACCCAGATTGACGACCATGTGGCCGATACCGGCCTGTTGCGGGTTGAGGCCCGTCAGGAGTGACGCCCGGGTTGGGCAGCAACGGGCGGAGTTGTACATCTGCGAGAACCGGACCCCTTCCTTCGCAAGGCGGTCCAGGTTAGAAGTCCGGATCTCTGAACCGTAAGCGCCGATATCGCCCCAGCCAAGGTCATCCGCGAGGATCAGGACAACGTTGGGGCGTTTGGGGCGGCTAGTACCTGGCATATTTGTTGGCATCTAGTCTCCGGGCAGCAAGAGTAAATCTGAAATCAGAGGCTACAGGTTCCCCGGGTGCATTAAGAAAAATAGATACGCCTCTACGCCATGCCGTGGAAAAGAAAAAGCCCCGGCGGACGGTGGGTTCCGCCGGGGCTTTTGCGTTGCGGCTCAGGAGTTGTGGCCTTTTGGGGGGAGCGGATTCTACTGGAGGGCATCTGCTCTCAGGCCTCTAGCACCTGCTGTAGCCGCAGGAGTAGCACTTTGCGCAGCCTTCTTCGTGGGCGAGGCTTGCATTGCAATCCGGGCACAACTCAGTGGATAGGGCTTCCACCATGGTCTGGTTCGCGTTACTTGTGATTGCGGTCGCCTTTGCCGATCGGGTCGAGATCAACCCGATGTCGTCCGGCTCTGGTGCTTCGAACATCCCGATCTGTGCTGTTTCGGAGTCGCTGATTGGGCCGGACGGCATAAGACCAGTACTCGAAACACGATCCAGAACCAGAGAGATTGCGTCCGGAACCGAACGAATCAGGTCTCCGTTGTCCCACACTGGCACATCAGTGATACCGCGAAGTTGCGTGATGATCTCGTTCGGATCCACGCCGGACCGGAGTGCGAGTGACGCTAGGCGTGACATGCCTTCTGACATGGCGGCGTCGTTTCCGCCAGCCTTGCCAAGCGTTGCAAACATCTCGAATGGGCGCCCGTCCGATGCGACATTGACCGTCACGTACAGAGGACCTCGTCCGGTGCGAATCCGATTGGTTACGCCCTGCAACGACGCTGGCCGGTCACGGGGGACCGAGAACTGCGGAATTACCTTTAGGCTCGATCCGTCTTCGACTTCGCCGGGGTTCGCGTTATCGGATGTACCGGTCGCCAGGACTTCCTTGTCACGGCTGCCTGAGCGGTAAACCGTAATGCCCTTGCACTTCAGCTCCCACGCCATAAGGTAGGTCTCCTCGACATCCTCGATCGTCGCATCGTTCGGGAAGTTGATCGTCTTTGAAATACCGGCGTCAACGCTCTCCTGGAACGCCGCCTGCATCTTGACGTGATACTCCGGGCTGATGTCGGTGGCTACGTGGAAAAGACGCTTCACGTCCTCCGGAACGTCCTCCCTGACCTGCAGCGAACCGCCGTCAGACAGGTGCTCCAGCAGCTCCTCGCTGTAGAAGCCTCGCTCCCGGGCGATCCGTTCAAAGTTGCTGTCTACGTAGAAGAGGGTCTTGCCTTCAAGGATGTTCTGCTTCCTGAAGGCAAGGGAGAAGATCGGCTCGATACCGCTTGAGCAACCGGCGATCATCGAGATCGTGCCGGTTGGCGCCACCGTGAGCCGGCAGGCGTTGCGGATGTCAGGGTCGCCGTCTGTCTCATACTTGCTGCCTGCGAAAGCCGGGAACGGCCCGCGCTGTGTTGCCAGATCAATGGACGCTTGGTCTGACTCGTCCCGGATGAACGCCATCAGCGTCCGGCCAATCTCGATCGCCTGGTCGCTGTCGTACGGCACGCCGAGCGTCACCAGCATGTCGGCGAAGCCCATCACTCCGAGGCCGATCTTGCGGGTGAAGTGCGCCATCTCTTCGATGGCCGGCACTGCGTACTTGTTGGCGTCGATGACGTTGTCCAGGAGGTGGACGCTCAACCGGGTTACTTTACGCAGGTGGCCGTAGTCGACCGACTTGACGCCGTCTGCGTCCTCGACGATGAACTTGGACACGTCGATAGAGCCGAGGTTGCAGGACTCGTTCGGCAGAAGTGGCTGCTCGCCGCAGGGGTTGGTCGCCGTGATCTCGCCAAGGTGAAGTACCGGGCTGTTCCGGTTCACCTCATCCATAAAGATCATTCCTGGCTCGCCGTTCCTCCATGCGCCGTACACGATCTTCGAGAAGACCTCACGGGCATCTAGACGTCCGACCTCCATCATCTGGCTGTCCGGGTCGGATGCCTTGACCTTGGATCGGAGCGCGTAGTCGGTACCGTCCTTGACGGCCTGCATGAACTCATCCGTTGCATCGACAGAGATGTTGAAGTTGTGGATCTCACCCTCGACCGTTTTGCAGTCGATGAACTCGAGGATGTCCGGGTGATGGACGTTCATGACGGCCATGTTTGCGCCGTCACGCTTTCCGCCCTGGGTTACAAGCGTGGATAGTGAGGACAGGTGCCGCAGAACGGCGATCGGCCCACAGGCCTTGCCATGGGTTGACTGGATCGGCGTGCCCTTTGACCTGATCTCGGTCAGCGCAAAACCGGTCCCTCCGCCAAATTTCTGGACCATCGCAGCATCGTGTGCTGCGTTCATGATCCCTTCCATGCTATCCAGAAGAGGAAGCACAAAACATGCAGACAGAGTTCCCGCGCCTGTTCCGGCATTCATCATCGTGGGCGAGTTCGGAAGGAACTCCAGCTTCGCCATCATCCGATAGAACTCTTCGGCCGTTTCGCCTATTTGTTCGTCAGACCGCCCGTACGCACGATCAGGAGCCGCGACCGCCCTGGCCACCCGCCGGAACATGCCCTGCGGGTCTTCTTTGACCTTGTCGTTCGTGTCCTTGTCCAGATAACGCTTCTCGAGCACGATGAGAGCGTTGTCTGTGATTACCGCAGGAGCGAATTCTTCAGATGAGTCGTCCGCCGGACCGTTATCAGCGCTTCCGCCGATACCGAGCACGGTTGCGGCCTCGGTTATGTCCTGTATGAGGCCTCGCTCTTTCAGAGCCGTCAGCATCTCGGTTGTTGCCTTGGCGCTGCTGTGTCCGTTGCGGGTCGTGTCCGTGCTCATTCGCGAATCCTGTATGTGAACTGAGGTCTGTTAAAAGGTATGGCTTCCGTACGGTCGGGAACTCGGTCAATTTGAAATGGTGGTGCGGAAGGTGTCCTGTGATCCGTTGAAGATTCCAGGTTCACCTGACCGGATTGGCTACCGATACGGCCTATGAGAGCTTGAGAATGTCTCGTCCGCGCGGCGCATCGGGAACAATGAGGACCCGATCGCGTCGGCGTGTTAATGAGCCGGGACACCGGCGTAGCACTGTGCGCATCGGATCCTCCTTTCCCCTCAC
>JAPYSM010000093.1 GCA_029936485.1 Dehalococcoidia bacterium | reverse complement strand
TAAGAGCACGCTCGGCCAGCATGCCATGGCCGATCTCCCGGCGCCCGGTGAACATCCGGCCGGTCTCGCCGGTCGAGTAGGGCGGGAAGTTGTAATGGTGCATGTAGCGCTTTTCGCTAACAGGCCCGAGTGTGTCCATTCGCTGGCGTTCGCCGGGCGAGCCCAGAGTCACGATAGATAGCGCCTGCGTCTCGCCGCGGGTAAAGATTGCGCTGCCATGCGTCCGTGGAAGGTAACCGACCTCCGAGGAGAGGCCCCGCAGGTCCGTGAGGGCCCGGCCGTCAGGCCTGCGACCGTCTTTAAGGATTGCTGACCTCACCGCTTCGGTCTCGAGCGTGTAGAACGCGGACTGGAGATTCTTCTCGTCGTGAGAATCCTTGAGGGCTTCCTTCAAGTTGTGGTTGATCTCTTCAAAGGCATCCTCTCGGGAAGCTTTGTCACCCGGCGCCGCAAGGGCGTCAGAAATCTTGGTCCCGACCCATTCACGGGCGGCAGACTCCGCTTCGTCGGCTGCGGTGTCGGGCTCGACCACCCACTTTGTTTTGCCCACTTTGGCCTGAATCTCGCGGATCAGGTCAACGATCTCACCGTTGACCTCCTGCGCGAGTCTTAGGGCCTCGACGATCACGCCCTCTGAGACCTCTTTGGCTCCGGCCTCCACCATCATGATGGCGTCTGCGGTTCCCGCTACGACTAGGTCCAGGAGGCTTTCCTCCTGCTCGGCGTAGGTCGGGTTGACCACGAGTTCGTCTTCAATGAGTCCGATACGACAGGCGCCGATCGGATCGTCGTACGGAATTTCGGAGATCGTCAATGCGGTGGACGCGCCAATGATCCCGAGGATGTCGGTCGGGTTCTCCATATCAACGGAGAGCGTGCTCGCGATGATCTGGACCTCGTTCTTGTATCCCTTAGGGAACAGCGGACGAAGTGGGCGGTCCGTGATGCGAGCCATCAGAGTAGCGTCGCTGCTCGGCCGACCCTCGCGTTTGAAGAAACTGCCAGGGATCTTGCCCCGGGCGTACATTTTCTCTTCGTAATCCACGGTGAGCGGGAAGAAATCTTGCCCTGGCCGGGGTCGTTTTGACCCGCAAGCCGTAATAAGCATCATCGTGTCGCCGTAGCGCAGTGTTACCGCACCCCCGGCAAGGTTGGCTATTCGACCGATTTCGAACTTGAGCGTGCGCGCTCCAAATTCGATCTCAAAATTGGAAATCATGAACTGTCTAATCCCATCTTCTGGCCCAACTTCAGAATAATTTCTGCGGCGGGACCGGCCGGACTCTGAACCGGCTCCATGTGTTCGCCCGGGACAAATTTACGTATCCGTTCCGGTTTTGGACTGTCCTGACGTCAGGACAGTCCAATAAAAAGCACCCAACAAACTGTTAGAAGGGTGCTATCTGCGCTTACCTGCGCAGGCCGAGCTTTTCAATGATGGAGCGATAACGCCCCACGTCATTGCCGTTTAGATAACCTAAGAGCCTTCGTCGTTGACCGACAAGCTTCAAGAGGCCACGTTGTGTCGAGTGGTCGTGCTTGTGCTCCCTCAGGTGTTCCGTTAGTTCGGTGATCCGTCCCGTCAGGATCGCCACCTGGACTTCTACCGAGCCTTTGTCGGTATCGTGTCGTTGGTGTTCCTCGACTATCGCCGCTTTTGTCGCTTGGTCCAAGTGGTGGGTATCTCCTAGAGATTGCGCAATTCGAATGCCGAATAGCTCTGTATAAGGGACGCTTCGCTGGACGCCGGACCTTTTCGGGCGCTAATTAAGATGAATTCCGCGTGGCGTAGCCCATCATGCGCGAAGGCCGACAAAGTATAGCATGCGGGGCACTACGATTACTCTAATGTAAAACACGTTGACGATTCGTGGGAGCTTATGGAAACCGCCCTGATCGTATTGCCGAAGTCATGAAGTTCTGTTGGGTGTGCCCAAGACTCAAACGACCGGGGGCGAATCACGCGACCGGATTTGGTCCCGCGTTTACCGTGTAAAAGCTGCAACACCTTACTTGAGCCGTATCTAGTCCTGTACCGGGCGGCTCGACACTCTAAATCTACCTTGACACCCGCGAAGCGCCTGAGATAATGTTTGGCGAGCGCTCGCGAGGGCTACAGTCCCGCGTCCAAGCGCAAAAATTTTCTAAGTGTGGCCGGCCACAAGACCCGCCATTCCAAAAAAGAAGAATGGCGTACCCGCCCGGGCTAGCGCCGAAACACCATCAAGGATGGAGGACGGGCTCAATGAATTTACTCAAGCGCGGAAGAGGAAAACTAATCTTCCTTATGCTTTCGTCGGTTGCCGTTGTGGCGCTTGCCGCCTGCGCGGGTGACCCTGGCGCTCAAGGAGTGCAAGGTCCTGCGGGGGAACCTGGTTTCCCTGGTAACGCAGGCCTATCTGGTGCACCAGGACTACCTGGCGCACCCGGTAACCCTGGTAACTCTGGTGCACCTGGCGAACCCGGCGCACCTGGCGAACCTGGCGCACCTGGCGCACCTGGTAATGCGGGCGCAAATGGCGCTAACGGAGCACAGGGCATAGCCGGACCAGCCGGACCCACTGGTAGTTCTGGTGCTAACGCCAACAACACGTCGCTGATCGTTGTCGGCGGATTCGTAGAGTTGAAGGCGCTTACCGATACCTCAGCCGATGTTATCGGCGCAGGTTTCCTTGGCACAGAAATTGTCACCCTCCGTGTAACCACGGTCGGGGCTGATGGTCGCTTCGGCACCGTCGTTCTGGGCGAAGTAACCGCAAACGGTGCGGGTGCATTCTCGACCACCGTTACCCTTGATAACGCGGCGTTCTCCGCCGGTTCGGTTCACACCCTTGACGCAATGGGTGAGGACAACAATGCGGCCGGAGCTTTCGCTATCGTAGACAAGGTAGCGACCGACTAACTCTGGACTTAAGCAGAGACCTTAAACAGGCCCCGGCATCTGCCGGGGCCTGTTTTGCGTTCAGGCAGAAACGCCGGGCACTGGCATCCGGGTCTGGCGCGCTCCCGGGAGCCAGACTCGCATGCATCGTGGCCTGACGTGCATCCAAATAGGGCTCAATATCGGCGGTGTTGTCTGGTGTGGGACCGACTTTTGCATGAATGACCCCCGGTAAACTGGGGTCTACATCTAGAAGATGTCCCATACCGCGATGGTGTCTGGGGGTGACGGGGCAGCGCAAACGCCTAGTCAAATGGTGATGGCATGCTGTCACGATAGCGCCCCCTTAGAGGGCTGGAACTACCTGTGACGCCGGGATCTCAGGCGCTCTTGGATGCGCCCGCTTCTCGGATAACCCTTACCTGCCGGATACGACGACCAGTTGTCGACTCCACTGTCATCACCAGATTGGCCACGGACACACGGTCTCCGACGACAGGCATGCGGCCAAGTTCGAGATAGATCAATCCACCAACAGTATCGAAGCCATCGCCTTCGATATCGGTATCGAACGTCTCGTTCAACGAGATTAACGTCAATCGCGCGTCTACCAACGACTCGTCGTTGTTGACCTTCTGAAGCTCCGGCTCTTCTTGGTCGAACTCATCCTCGAGCTCGCCCACAATCTCCTCTACGAGATCCTCGTGCGTCACCAGTCCCGACACGCCGCCGTATTCGTCCACGACGATCGCCACGTTGACTCGATTGCGCTGAAACTCTTGTAAAAGGTGTTCGAGGAACTGAGATTCTGGGACGAAAATTGCGGTTCTGACCAGATCAAGGATGCTTTCATTGCTGTCTGGCTCAGCGAGCTGTGCTCTCAGCAAATCGCGTGCGAAAACTATTCCAAGGATGTCATCAATCCGGCCCTGGTATACCGGAATCTTTGAATAACCAGCACTGATCATGAGATCAGCGACTTCACGGCGGGTCGCCTCCGCCTCCGCAACAACCATGTCCACCCGTGGGCGCATGATCTCTCGAACGCGTGTAGTGTCCAGGTCTAGTACGCCCCGGATCATCCTCAACTCTTCCACGTCCGTAGCCATACCGGCCGCCTCAAGGAGGTCCAAATTTTGCTCGAACGCCACCGTGACCACGTCTTCTGACTTGTCGATAAACCCACCCGGACCTGAAATTCTCAGGAGCAACGAACTCAAACCACGAATGCGCGTTATCGTTTCAAAAAATTTCTCGATAGGCCGAACTGCTCTTTCGATACTGCTGCGGTCGGCGAACCGCATGGCGCCGGAGAGAATGTGGATCGTGGCGAGGCCGCTGGCGATACCACCGGCTACGATCACCCCGCGTTGCATCTCCGTAAATACGGTCCCCCCAAGCGCCACGAACAACGCGGCTGCAGACACCACGAGTGATAGATACACGACCGCACGTGACGCGACTGGCACAGCCGCGTTGTATGGAGTAACGCGACCGTTACCGCCGTTCCCGGCGTTTTCGCCCTCAACTGGTGTTCTCAAGAGACGGATGCCCGGAGCACGTCTGGCGGCCACTCCAGCGACCAGAGAAGCGACGATATATACCGCAATAGCGATGCCGAACACCACCCATCCGATCAATGTTTCGTCACTCATCGGCCTGTTCCTGTAGAGCCGTCGCCCGGTCGCAAGCAATTCCGCCTCAAGCTCGTACTGGGAGGTTCATCCTCGCAGACTGCACCGTTCTTCATGCCGGAAATATGTCCGTGCACGATCGCGGTTCCTGGTCGTCTATTACGGCTTCTATCGCCGGGGTCTTCGCAATGACTCATGTCCTGTGTTCTGGGCTCCTGGGTTGATCTGAATTCGTCTGATTGGTGAATCAAGCAGATCGATCAACTAGTCACCGCCTCCTTAACTCGAATCCGGGTCTGCAATAGATCGTGCCGGCACCCCAGCGACACGTGCCCCGGCCGGCACGTCATGTGTCACTACTGAACCCGCTCCTGTACTTGCTCCGGGTCCTATCGATACCGGCGCCACAAGCATGGAACCGGAGCCTATGAATGCGTTCTCGCCGATGACCGTCTGGTGTTTTGCATCACCATCGTAATTGCAGGTAACCGTTCCCGCACCAATGTTTGCCCCGGCTCCTACCGTCGTATCTCCCACATAGCTGAAGTGACCGATCTTAGCGCCGGGGCCTATCACGCTGTCCTTTACCTCTGCGTAATTACCGATATGCGCGTCCGGCCCGATCACCGAACCGGGTCGCAGATGACTGAACGGGCCGACGGTCGCCCTCTCACCTATATGAGCTGACTCGGCGTGAGAGGAGATAATGACCGCCCCGTCGTCCACCGTGGTGTCTTTCAGGACCGTGCCCGGACCTATAACGGCATTGATGCCAATCTGAGTTTCACCTAGCAAGTGACTTCCGGGCTTTATGGTCGTGTCCCGCCCGACGGTCACGCCTGAATCTATATAAGTGGTGTCGGGGTCGATCATCGTCACCCCTTCAAACATCCAGTGTCGCAGAATCCTGGCCCGCATCACCGCTTCTGCGGCAGCGAGTTCCGTACGATCGTTAATACCGGCAACTTCTGAGAGATCGGATACCAGCACCGCTTCAACCGGAGCGCCGGTTTGCACCGCAGTGGATACGACGTCTGTAATGTAAATCTCGCCCGTTGCTGACGGTTCCAAACTCGCAAGCAAGTTCCATGCAAGGTCTGTATCCATGCAGTAGTAACCGGCATTGAACTCGTTGATGGTGAGCGCTGCTTCATCGGCATCTGCTTCTTCCACGATCTCAATCACGTGATCATCTGAGTCACGTACGACTCTCCCAAACCCTGCCGGCACTTCGCCCCTCCCCGTCAATAGCGTGATCGATGCGTCCAGGTCGGTGTGAGTGGTGAGCATCGATCGAACAGTGTCAGCCGTGATGAGCGGCATATCTGCGTTGGCTACGAGGATGTGTGTCGTCTGGCTCGCCGCGTCTGAGGCCGAGAGCAGGGCGTGTCCTGTCCCTCTTGGTTCGGTCTGGATGGCGACGGATACACCCTCGCCGATGTCTCCATCGACTATCTCAAGTAGTTGAGGATTGGATGCGAGCAGCGGCGAAGCTACGATTACAACGCGCTCGATACCAGCTTCGCGCAGCGTGCGAACCGTCTGCTCGATCAGCGTACGACCGCACAGCGCGTGCAGCGGCTTGGGGGTGGAAGATCGCATCCGGGAGCCGATACCGGCCGCTAGGATTACGCCCACCCATAAGTTACTTTTCATGTGACAGCCGGGGGGTGCGCAGAACTTGAAAAGCGATAAAAAAACAGACAAGCCACCCGGGCGTCGAGATTCGACGTAAATGATGACTCATGTGAACGGACTGATATCTTGTGGCGCACTATTGACCGGTTCGATCGTAATCATGGTATGAGGCCGGTTTGTATCAGGTCAAGGCATACGATATCCGGCAATGACGTTATTTTTGGTGCCTCCAGCGCAATCAAAACGCGGGTTCCGTTGCTATACTTTGCTGTTGGAGAGGTGGCTGAGTGGCTTAAGGCGCCGCTCTCGAAAAGCGGTGTACGGCAACGTACCGCGGGTTCGAATCCCGCCCTCTCCGCCACTCGTTCCCGTTTTTTGCACCTGGTAGTGTTCCTGCATGGACGGTAATGAATGGCGTCCGGTATTTCTGCGGAGAGGTGCGAGAGTGGCTTAATCGGCACGCCTGGAAAGCGTGTGTGCCGGCAACGGTACCGCGGGTTCGAATCCCGCCCTCTCCGCCATACCGGGATCTCGTTAAATGAAGTGATGAGCCGGTTGCCCGCATACTCGCGGTACGAGACCCGCGCAGCCGCGTGGAGCGAAGCTCTTGTGTGCGCGGGATCAGGTCTCGTTGACGCAGTTGCTCTTGCCGATTTTCGGTGGACGTCACCTATGGTTGACCATGTCTGTGGCGTGAGCCAGTACGGGATAAACTTCTTCTGGCACATGATGTATATTGCCTTTTCTCAAAATGGCAGGACGCCAACGGCAGCGCAAGAAAATAATACAGTTAGGTAGAAATTGGCCAAAACGAAAATGAAATCTAAAGACCTCGTCGTTGTTGAGTCGCCCGCAAAGGCGCGGACGGTAGGACGTTTCTTGGGACCAGAGTACGAGGTTGTCGCCTCGATCGGCCACGTCCGTGATCTGCCGAAGGGAAAGCTCGGAGTCGACGTCGACAACGACTTTGAACCGGAGTATGTGATTGCCGACGGTAAGGAATCCGTCCTCAAGGACATCAAGAAGTCCTTGGCCGCAGCCAAGATTGTCTACCTCGCGACCGACCCCGACAGGGAAGGCGAGGCTATTTCATGGCACCTTGTTGAAGCTCTCGAACTCAACGAGATGAAGGATGTGGAACTGCGCCGTGTCGTGTTTCACGAAATCACTCGTTCAGCTGTCCAGGAGGCGTTTGCCGACTATCGAGATATCGATATGCAGCTCGTGAACGCCCAGCAGGCCCGTCGAGTCTTGGACCGCATCGTCGGTTACAAGCTCTCGCCTGTGCTCTGGAGCAAGATCCGACGTGGCCTTTCGGCCGGTCGTGTCCAATCAATAGCTCTACGATTGATCGTGGACCGGGAACGGGAGATCGAGGCGTTCAACCCGGTCGAGTACTGGTCTCTAGTCACCCGGCTTGCGAAAGCCGTAGATGAGTCTCAAACATTCCGTGCGACCCTGCACGCCATTGATGGCAAAACCGGTCGCCACCTCATTCCTAACGCTGAAGCATCGGTGAAAATTGTCGCAGACCTTGAGGCTTCAGCCTTCCTGGTCGGCAAGGTCGTCAAACGTGAAGTCAAATCACGTCCGGCGGCCCCGTTTACTACCAGTACGCTTCAGCAGGAAGCAGCCCGACGATTGCGCTTCGGCGCACAGCGGACGATGCGCGCCGCCCAGGGTCTGTATGAGGGCATCCCGCTCGGCTCAGGTGACCCGGTCGGTTTAATCACTTACATGCGGACCGACTCGACGAACCTCGCAACCACGGCGGTTGCAGAGATCGGCGATTTCATCAAGAGCCAGTACGGCGCCGAATACTTTACGAAGGCACGTGTCTACCGGACACGAAGTAAAAACGCGCAGGAAGCGCACGAGGCGATACGCGCCACGTCTGTACTGCGCACACCGGAGAGCGTAGCAAGCCACCTGAGCGCTGATCAGAAGTCATTGTACGATCTGATCTGGAAGCGCATGGTCGCAAGCCAGATGACGGACTCGATTTCGGACGCCACGACCGTAGATATCGACGCCACAGGAGGCCCGTCAGGTACTTCCTACACCCTGAGGGCCACGGGTTCAGTTCTCAAGTTCCCGGGATTCCGGGCGGTATACGTAGAGGCCAAAGATACGACCAGCGACGCCGACGATGACGAGGATGAAGAATCGGACACCTCTCGCGCCCTTGTGCCTCTTGATGAGGGTGACGTCGTAAATCTGGATGACCTGAAGTCTGAACAGAAATTTACACAGCCGCCCGCAAGATTTTCTGAGGCCATGCTCATCCGAACTCTGGAAGAAGCCGGTATCGGTAGGCCTAGCACCTTTGCCAGCATCGTCGCCACAATCGAGTCACGCGATTACGTCTCCCGAGAAAGGGCGCGATTCAAGCCCACGAAGCTTGGCTTCGCCGTCAACGACTTCCTGATCGAATGGTTCCCGGACATCATGGATACCGGGTTCACAGCGGGAATGGAAGAAAAACTCGACGAAGTAGCCCGCGGAGCTATCGATTGGGTGCCCATGCT
>JAPYSM010000092.1 GCA_029936485.1 Dehalococcoidia bacterium | reverse complement strand
AAGCCATACAGCGTGCGGGTTCATAGGGCCGAGTCGCTCGATTGTGTCGGCGTCGTTGAGGCCTTCCAGTGCGATGACGTGCTGGCCTGCCGCGAGCCTTGCTTTTGCCATGTTCGTGCGAAGTGTTCGAATGGAATGGCTGAATCCGGTCATGGCTAAGCCTCCGCCCTTTGGTTCATTTCGATCAATCCGCTCTCTATCCATGCAGGCGGGCCGCCGAGGAAGAATTTGACGCCCTGTTCGAGGTGATGGGCTGCGTTATCGTTAGATACTAGGGCCCCGGCCGTCCGGCCTGCGGCCACGATTTTGCGTAGTGATTCGTCGACGACCGCCTGCACCTCTGGATGATGTGGCTCGCCAATGTGGCCCATGGTTTGCGCAAGGTCACCTGGCGCCACGAAGAACACATCGATGTTGTCCACCTTGAGGATCTCATCAAGGTTGTTAACGGCCACGATGTCTTCGATCAGGATGATCAACATCGTCTGGTCGTTTGCCAGCGACTGATAGTTCGCTACGCCGATACCCTGGCGGCTCGTGAATGAACCCCGGAGCCCGATCGGGGCGAACTTCCCGGCGTGAACGACGGCTTCCGCTTCTTCACGTGTGTTGACATGCGGTACGACAATGCCCTGCGCGCCAAGGTCCAACGTTCTGTATAGGACGCCGGGTTCGTTCTGGTGAATCCGAACGATCGGTGACGCCCCGATTAGGTCAATTGCACGTGTCAGTTCGCCGATGTTGGAGAAATCGACACCGCCATGCTCACCTTCAAGCCAGATTGCGTCTGGCTCCAGATCAACCAGCCGCTCAAGGGCGTCTGCTCCACCGTAGCCCCATGAGGCAAACGCCACGGCGACTTCACCATTTGCCAGCTTCTGCTTTGCTTTATTGACGCGTAGTTCTGCCAATTGAGAGCCTTTCCCTGATTTTGAGGGTATCCGGGATTTCGGGGATTCAAGTTCAGGCGATCACGATTCGACCCGTTGTTCGAGGGCCAGTCGCAGGTTTAACGGTGCGATTCTACGAGAACATTCAGCCCGTTGTGTCGGCGATCTCCGTTTCTCTTCGGGCTATGACGGTCCTTGCCCCACCTGAGAACGTGAACCATGCGAGAACGACGCCGGTAATGCTGAACGCTGCGGCGACTAGGAACACCGTGGAGAGGCCTGCACTCAGATTATTTCGGGAAGTCGCGAGGTCTGACTCGTAACGTTGTTCTCCAAGTTTCGGGTCTGCCAGATATTCAGACCGGACTTCCGCAAGTTCGTCCACAGCGACGATTATCCCGGGATCTGCGATCCGAACCTGAGGGCTGTCTTCGTCCAAGCCAACAAAACTCCCGGCGACGGACGCGAATAACACCGCTCCGAACACCGCACTTCCAGCCGCCTGACCGAACAGCCTCCCGAACTGGAGGGTCGACGTGACAACGCCTAGTATCGATATAGGCATGGCGTTCTGGACAGGCACCGTGAAGGAGGTGAAGCCGAACGACATGCCGAATCCGATGAATCCAGTCACTACGAACAGGGACCAGATGGAAGATTCGCTATCAAGCGTGCTCACGAAGATCAGTGAGACAGCGGTCATAGAGAGTCCAGATATGCCGAGTTCTCTCGCGTGGCCTCGTCGTGAAAGGATCTGGCCGGCAACGTTGGCGCCGCCAGCGACCCCGATGGCCAGTGCGATCAATGGAATTGCGGCCGATGTGGCTGATTTCCCCATGACGCCCTGCACAAACAGCGGTTGGAACGCAGTGACAGCGATGAATGTGCTTGTGGTCGTGAGAGAGGCGAGCCAGCCGAAGGCGAATATCCGGTGTGTAAACAAGTTGAGCGGGAGCATCGGGTCGTCCGCCTTCAATTCGACACGAGCGAAGACGAGGAACGCCACCAGTGAGCCGCCGATAAGGCCCAGAATTCTCGGCGAATCCCATGCGTAGTCGCGACCACCCCATGTAAGGGCGAGAAGCAATGCCGTCGCCGCTCCCACAAAAAGCACGGCGCCCATCAGGTCTAGACGGCCTTTACGTTCGTCGCGATGCACGTTCGGGAACCAGATCCACAGTAGTAACAGGCTGAATGCGCCGGTCGGGATATTTATGAAGAACACCCAGCGCCAGCTCAGTGTGTCGCTCACGATTCCGCCAAATATAGGTCCCATGACACCAGACAATGTGAACCCGGCGGTTGCGACACCCATCCATTTTGCGCGTTCGGATGGCGCCCACAGTGCGGCCATGATGATCCACACGCTACCCATCACTCCGGCAAATGCAGCGCCCTGAAGAACCCGGGCCACGATCAACTGGGTCATGTCCGTGGAAAACCCAGCGGCGGCCGAAGTTGCCATGAAAAAGATGACGGAACCGATGAGGATTAGCTTGCGGCCAGCGATGTCGGAGAGTTTTCCGACGATTGGGACGCTAGCCGTCGCCGCGAGCGAGAAACCAGCGAACAGCCACACGAAGCGATCGAAGCCACCGATGTCAGCGACGATGTTCTGGGCGGCCGTTGCCACCACGGTTTGGTTCATTGTCGCCACGAATAGCGTGACCGTGAGGCCGGCTACAACGAGCAGTTTTTGCCGGTAAGGAATATCGACCAACGAAGTTGCCGATTGTTCTTTTGAGGCTTGTTCAGGTATCGCGCGTGATTCAGCCATACAACAGGAAGGCTAACGGAGTGTGATGCTCGGCTCAATGTGCGGCCCGACGTCGATATATCTCGTATCGGACCCAAAAAGATGCCACGGAGCCGAGATAACTGAGTGCAGCCGCGTTCTCAACAGTGCTGGCGCTGACCTGCCATTGCGACTTACTCGTCAAGAATATACGCAGACGTCGAAACTCAGTTCAGCCGTCATCCCGCCTGCCAGACCGGGCAGATTTCCGGCCATTCCGAACTTCGGAAGGACTACTTGATGTGCAGGACCGTATGGGCCGCTCGGCGCTCTCGTGTTCGAACTAGATCTCGTCGGCCCAAACTCGCGAAGCCGGGACAAGCATCATGGGGAGTTGTCTGATCGTTCTGCACGCGGGGGTACGGAAATTACTCACCATTGACCCCATCAGCGCATTCCGAGTTTGATCAATCGGGAGTCCCTGCTATGT
This sequence comes from Dehalococcoidia bacterium, assembly GCA_029936485.1. GTDB lineage: Bacteria > Chloroflexota > Dehalococcoidia > Lucifugimonadales > Lucifugimonadaceae. The sequence continues at coordinate 5,609 of JAPYSM010000092.1, read as the reverse complement.
ATTACCCGGCTACCCGGCGCCTACGTCGCCGCCGTCGTCTGGGGTCTCGACCTGATGTCGGGTCCGGGGCGAGGGTTCGCGTCCGGTTCCTTCCGTTGGGTCGGGAGAGGCCGGCCAGGGATGGCGATGCCTCAGGGATCTTTGTTACGGCTTGTTTGCGCTTGCGCGCTGGTCGCGCGGATCCGGGCGCCTTCTTGTCGGCATAGATGCCCGGCACTTCGGCCAGGTACGTCCCCGTATGAGAGGCATCTACCGATGCGATGAACTCAGGAGTGCCCTGCGCCACCAGTTCCCCGCCGCGCTCGCCTGCGCCCGGGCCGAGATCGAGTATCCAGTCAGCGTTCTTGATCAGGTCCAGATGGTGCTCGATCAAAATCACGGTGTTGCCGGCATCGACCAGTCGATGGAGGACGCGCATGAGCGCAGCGCAGTCCTCGAACGACAAACCGGTCGTAGGCTCATCCAGGATGTAGATTGTCTGCCCCGTCGACCGTTTCGACAGTTCGGTCGCCAGCTTGACCCGCTGCGCCTCGCCACCAGACAGTGTTGTCGCCGGCTGACCCAGACGCATGTAGCCGAGCCCTACGTCGACCAGCGTCCGGAGCCGATTCATGACGGGCGGGATGTTCTCGAAAAGTTCGCACGCCTCCGTGATCGTCATGTCGAGGACTTCAGCGATGCTCGAACCCTTGAACTTGATCTCCAGGGCTTCACGGTTGTACCTGGCGCCATCGCAGATTTCGCACGGGACGGTTACATCCGGGAGGAACTGCATCGAAATCTGGACATACCCTGCGCCGCTACAGGATTCGCACCTTCCACCCTTTACGTTGAAGGAGAATCGGCCCGGCTTGTAGCCACGTGCACGTGCCTCCGGCATGGTCGCAAACAGCTCACGTATCGGCGTGTATGCGCCGGTGTAGGTGGCGGGGTTTGAGCGCGGAGTTCTACCGATCGCAGACTGGTCGATGTTGACGACCTTGTCCACGTGCTCAAGCCCGAGAACTTCTTCATGCTTGCCGGGCCGATCCTTCGATCGGTAAAAGGTCTGGGCCAGCTTCTTTTGCAGGATCTCGTTTATGAGGCTGCTCTTGCCGGAGCCGGACACGCCGGTGATGCACACCAGCTTGCCGAGCGGGATCTTGACGTCGATGTCCTTCAAGTTGTTCGCGGCCGCGCCTCTGATCTCGATGAAAGATTTGCTGCCTTTGCGTCGCTTCTCGGGGATCGGGATCTTCTTGCGTCCAGACAGGTAGGCGCCTGTGAGAGAAGCCTCGGACGCCTCGATGGCTGCTGCATCGCCCTGGGCGATGATGTGGCCGCCGTGCTCGCCCGCGCCGGGCCCAAGGTCGATGATGTGGTCAGACGCCCGCATCACGGCTTCATCGTGCTCCACGACGAGTACCGTATTGCCTACGTCCCGCAGTCGTTTCAGTGTTGCGATTAATCTGTGATCGTCCAGCGGGTGCAGGCCGATTGACGGCTCGTCGCAGACGTACAGCACACCCATCAACCCGGAGCCGATCTGTGTTGCCAGCCGGATACGTTGCCCCTCGCCGCCGGACAGTGTCGATGCCGTGCGGTCCAGGCTCAGGTACTCAAGTCCGACCCTTTCGAGGAATCTGAGACGTGCCTCGATTTCCTTTAATATCTGGTCGGCGATCGCCTGTTCACGCACTGATAATGGCTCCGTAGCTGATCCTGCGTGTTCTGACTCTTTCGGCCACACACCGCTTCGTGAGGCTTCGATCCACTGAAGCGCCCGTTCCACCGACTGCTGCGTCACCTCGATGATATTCATGCCAAGTACGGTCACGGCGAGTGACTCCGGCTTGAGCCTGAAACCGGAACAGGCCGTACACGGACGTTGCGCCATATATCGGCCGACTTCGTCCCGAACGTTCTGAGATTCGGTGTTCTCGTGCCGACGTTCTAGGTGTGGGATCACGCCCTCGTTACGCATCCGCCAGCGATATGAACGCCCGGACTGTGTTGTGTGGAGAACGTCGATTCGCTTGTTGTCCTCACCGTAAAGCACGGTGTTCTGTTGTTCTTCGGCCAATTCGCGAAACGGTATGTCCAGCGAGAATCCGTAATGGTCCGATACAGCTTCCATTACAGACAAGCGTTCCGGGAGCAGCTCTCCGGCACGGGACCATGGTTCTATGGCGCCGGTGCGGATCGAGAGATTCTGGTTCGGGACCACGAGGTCCGGGTCCACCTCGAGCCGGAAACCGAGGCCAGTGCAGGTGGGGCATGCGCCGTAAGGCGTGTTGAAAGAGAAGTTGCGTGGTTCAAGCTCTCCGATACTCAGATCGCAGTGAACGCAGGCGAACTTCTCCGAGTAGATGATGTCCTCACCATCGATCACGGAGATGATGACGGTCCCGCCGGAAAGCCTGAGCGATGTCTCGATTGATTCAGATAGACGGCCGACGTCGGCTTCGGAGCCGGTTACAAGCCGGTCCACAACGACCTCGATATCGTGCCAGCGTGTTTTGGCGAGCTTGATCTCTTCCTCAAGTAACTTCACTTCGCCGTCAACTCGCACACGAACGAACCCCTCGTTCCGCGTATTTTCGAATACGGCGATGTGCTCACCCTTCTTGTGGGTGATGATCGGGGCGAGGATCAGAATGCGTGCGCCAGCGTCCAGTCGCATTACGGAATCGGTGATCTGCTGGACTGACTGTCTCGCCACAGGTCGTCCACAGTTGTGGCAGTGAGGCCGTCCCCCGCGGGAGAACAGCAATCGCAGGTAGTCGTACACCTCGGTCACCGTGCCAACGGTGGACCTCGGATTACGGGAGACGCCCTTCTGGTCGATCGAGATGGCAGGGCTTAGCCCGTCGATGTGATCGACGTCCGGCTTGTCCATGCGGCCCAGGAACTGGCGAGCGTATGCAGATAACGACTCGACGTAGCGCCGTTGCCCCTCTGCGTAGATCGTGTCGAAGGCGAGCGAGCTTTTGCCAGAACCGGATACGCCCGTGATCACCACGAGTTGACCCCTTGGCACATCGACATCGACGTTCTGCAGGTTGTGCTCGCGGGCGCCGCGAACGCTTATAAATTCTTCAGCCATGAACTCTTTCGGGCAGGCTGCAGGGGTTCGGCACTAGTGCGCGTACGGTACCTGCTTCCGGATATCGTGACTCGATTGTACCGAGCCTGTTGGGTTGCGGGGCAACCCGATGTTACGAACCTACACATATCAAGCATTCCCGATGCTCGATTTTGTCCTTAATCCGCTCGAATTCCGCCCGGAACAGGCCCCACTTCCGGCCAGTCCCGAACTTCGTCCAGGAATGCCGACGAAAGCACGCCCCGGCCGATCACGGAGTTCGTGTGAGACCGAAGAATGCGTTCGATCTGCCGCCGTTCCTCGGCCCCGATATTGAGCGACTCCACAGCAGGGAAGTCGCTGCGGGCCAGGTGCCTCAGTACTTTGATCGTCCCCAGGCTTGCGGGATGGAGCGCGTCGCTTCCCTGGGAACGGCAACTTGGACAAAGGAGGCCACCGCGCTCGGCGGAAAACACGTGATCGTCGGGTTCCAGTTCATTCCCGCAATCGACACAGGCACCCAGTTCTGGCTTGAATCCGGTGATGGTCATCAGCCGCAGCGCGAACCAGCGCACAAGTGTGTCTGCGTTCTCGGTCGTGGCCAACCACCCGAGGCTGTTGACGAGCAGCCGGAATACCTCCGGCGCCGGCGCGTCTTCTACGCTTATTCGTTGCGCAAGCTCGCCTATGTTTAACCCGCGGGATAGTCGGCCGAGATCGGTACGCACGTTACGGAAGGCGTCGATCGTGTCCGCCTGGCTGATGCCGTGGAGCTCACGTCCCTCTCGTATGGACAGCTTCACGTAGCACAGCAGGTCGATGTGGCCGCCGAGTTTGCTGCCGGGCTTGCGCGCTCCTCGTGCGGTGGCCCGTATGACGCCGCGCTGGGGAGTTAGCAGCCACAGTAGGCGGTCGGCCTCGCCGAGGTCTGAGTGACGAAGTACCACGGCCTCGGTTGTGAACAGGTTTGGCCTGCCCGAGGTCATACGTGCGTCTCAGTGGAGTTGGGATCGAGATTAGTCCGGTAGCAGGGTTGCATGATCTTGTCGAAGTTACTCGGTCGAAGTTTCTTTATCGACCGCGACCTCTGCGCGACCTTCTAGGGCATTGGCGAGCGTCATCTCGTCGGCGTACTCCAGGTCTGCGCCGGACGACAGGCCACGTGCGAGTCGCGTCACTTTTATCCCGAGTGGAGAGATCAGGCGTTGCAGGTACATCGACGTCGCCTCGCCTTCAAGATTGGGGTTTGTGGCGAGTATCAACTCCGTTACCGTCTCGTCCCGGAGCCGGTCAAGCAACTCCCGTATCTTCAGTTGCTCAGCTCCGATGCCGTTGACCGGCGATATCGAGCCGTGGAGGACGTGATACAGCCCTTCGTAGGCTCTTGTGCGTTCCAGCGCCAGCACGTCTAGGGGCTCTTCCACGACGCATATCCGGGTGCGGTCACGCCGTTCGTTCGAACAGACCGCACAGACCGGATCTTCAGTGATGTTGAGGCACTTTGAACAGAGGACGATTCGGTCCTTGACTGATATCAATGCTTCGGCCAGCGCTTCTGCCTCTTCACGCGGCATGCGGATCATGAAGTATGTCAATCGTTGCGCAGATTTGGGCCCAACGCCGGGGAGCCGGCTGAATGCCTCAATGAGACGTGCGACGGGTGGAGCCGCCGATGGGGTGGAGTTGGAGTTCATCGGTCCGGTCGCCCTGACCTTCTTTAAGCGTTCTGGGAATGGGATCTGGGAAGGGTCGTTACATAAGGCCGGGAATGTTCAATCCGCCCGTGATGGCGGACATCTTCTTCGCCGCCTCCGCCTGTGCGGTGTCCATAGCCTCGTTAACTGCGGCCATCACAAGGTCCTGGAGCATCTCGATATCTTCCGGATCGACGACCTCGGGTGCGATCTCGATCGATTCAACCTTGGAACCACCGATGATAGTTACTTTGACGACACCGCCGCCGGCCGTAGCCTCGGTGCGCGCCTCGGCGAGCTCTTCCTGGATCTTCGCCATCTGGGCCTGCATCTGCTGGGCCTGTCGGAGCATGTTTTTGTTCAAGTTAATGTCTCCCTGTGCTGAGTTCTCAACTCCGGGTTCGGTGAATTATCCCGCCGGGTCTGGATCTGTCTCTCTTGGATTCGTTTCGGGCGGGCTTATTTCCGGTTGATCCGGAGCGGGCTGATTGGCGGGTTCCGGGGTTGCAGCATTTGTGTTGTTGACGGTTCCTTCGTCGACGATGCGAGCGCCCATCGTTATCGCCAGCCGTACGATATCGCTGTCCATCGCCATCGACGCTCTTTTGGCGGCTCCATTCGAGTCCCGACCGGCGATGACGACCTTCAACTTTACGGCATACGCCTTTTCTACGGCCATCTCGATAGGGCCCCGGCCGCGTGGATCGGCCAGTTCGTGGGCCACGCGGTTGTCCATCGATTGCTGACGGAAAGAAAGACTGAGTGTGTCGCCATCAACCTTTGCTTCCTGAACGCCCCGCAGTATTGCGCCGAGATTGAACTGCGCGCCCTGGGTACGGGCGAGTTCTTTG
>JAPYSM010000091.1 GCA_029936485.1 Dehalococcoidia bacterium | reverse complement strand
AGACGGGACTCGTCGTCACATCTCAGAAAGAGCGATCTCAGCTTCAAAACCGCCAACATGCCATGGGCATCCTGAGTGCCCGTGTGTGGGATCTTCAACTGCGAAAGCAGCAGGAGGAGATCGCTGGAGATCGCAAGGCGCAGGTGGGGACGGGAGATCGCTCTGAGAAAATCCGTACCTACAACTTCCCGCAGAGCAGAATCACGGATCATCGTATCAACCTGACCAGCCACAATCTTCCACGTGTGCTTGAAGGTGGCCTGGACGAGTTTATCGACGCCCTTCGACGGGACGAACAGGCCCGAAAGCTGGCGGCGGTCGGCTCCGGGGATTAACGAGGCCTTGGAATGTTCTGCGGACCGCACCGGGGAACCTGTTGGCGCGTCTTTAAAAGATCTTTTGGCGCGGACCCGCGCTCGACTGAAGGCTGTCGGCATCGAGGAGTATCAGCTTGAAGGCGAACTCCTGCTTCAGCATGTGTTGAATATCGACTCCGCTCGTATGTTCGCCGCGCTGACCGACCGGGTCGATCCTGAGGTCGAAACGCAGCTGCACCGATTGACCGTGCACCGTGAATCTCGCCAGCCGCTCGCATACATTACAGGCAGAAAGGCCTTCTACGGCCGTGAATTTGAAGTCACTCCGGATGTTCTTATTCCGCGTACAGAGACAGAGTTGCTGGTAGGGCTAGTGCTGGGCTGGGTTACCAAGTATCCAGAGTTTCGGTCTGGTGTTCGCATCGCCGATATCGGGACCGGAAGCGGCACACTGGCGGTCACGCTGGCCGCTGAGCTTCCTCATGCCTCTGTGGACGCCGTGGACCTGTCTCCGCCGGCGTTGGTGGTGGCGAGAGCCAACGCCAGCCGATTTGGCGTCGTCGATCGCATCGAGTACTTCGAGGGCGACCTCGCCGCTCCGTTAGCTGGTCGAAACTATCAGATCGTCGTTGCCAACCTGCCATACGTGAGATCTGACACGTTTGAGTCAGCACAGCAGGAAGTGCGTCGGGAGCCTGTGTTAGCACTGTTGGGAGGAGAAGGCGGTCTCGATGTCGTGCGTCGCCTTGCGCCGATGCTGGAACCCATCATGGATGCATCCGGCAGCATCGTGCTCTTCGAAGTTGATCCTCTGACCTATGTAGGGGCCGTAGAAGCGCTATCGGAAGCGCTTCCAAGCGCCAGAGTCAGGGTGGAACTGGACCTTGCCGGACTGGAACGCTGCGTGGTCGCCGAACTCGGCTGACAACCGGTAATGCCGGAACCAGAACGCGAAACACCCCAGGCGATGGTCGCCTGGGGTGTTCCTTTTGATCTTGATAAGCGCCCAATCGGATCCGTCCCGCAGAGCGTAGCTAAGCCGGGCCTAGCGCTTGGTGTACTGAGGCGCCTTACGGGCCTTCTTGAGGCCGTACTTCTTGCTTTCCTTGACTCGGGCATCTCGCGTCAGGTGGCCGCCGGCACGCAGGGGCGCGCGCAGGTTGGGGTCCATCACGAGAAGCGCACGGGCGATGCCGTGTGCAAGTGCACCGGACTGGCCGGACGTACCGCCACCGGTGATCTTGGCGACAACAGTGACGTTATCTATCATCTCGGTCGCTCGAAGAGGAGCGGTCGCCTCGAAGATCATCTTCTCGGCCGGAAGCACCTCATTGGCGGGCCTGCCGTTAACGGTAATTCCGCCTGGCGTCGGGAACAGACGAACGCGCGCAACTGCGCTCTTTCGGCGACCCGTTCCGTAGTAGTAGTGCTGGTCCGTCAACTAGGCATCCCCTTTTTTGGAGCGCGCAACTTCTGCGCCCGTGATCTGCGCCTCATGCGGGTGTTCCGGTCCGGCGTATATCTTAAGCCGGGACAACATCCGGGCACCGAGTTTTGTTTTCGGCAGCATTCCTTTGACGGAGTGCTGGATAATCCGATCAGGATGTTTGTCCTGCATCGTCTCGTACGAAATTCGCTTCAGATTGCCCGGGTACTGGCTGTGCCGCAGGTACTCTTTTTGCGTTGCCTTGTTGCCAGTGATCTTCACCTTCTCGGCGTTAATCACCACAACGAAATCTCCGCTGAGCAAGTGCGGGACGTAGCCCGGCTTGTGCTTGCCCATCAAAGACATGGCGATCCCCGTGCACAGACGACCAAGCGTCTGTCCATCGGCATCGATTACTTGCCAGTCTGATTCAAGATCGCTGGCGCTTGGGTTATATGGCTTGAGCCTAGTGGTCATCTAATCGTTGCTCGATCTCTTGTGGTGCGGGGAAGTCCGGTCCCGTCCGCACCTGGATAGTTTACCTTCGTCAAACACAGTCCGCGAGCCGGAGCAAGGTCTTTTGCAAATCCACGCTCTGCCCGGTCAATCAATTCTTGGAACTGATTGCCGTCCATCCGAGCGCGGCCCACACGGACCAGTGCTCCGACGATGCGCCGCACCTGCTGGTGCACAAACGCATTCCCTCGGATATTGAACTCGACCTCGTCCCCGTTCCGGTTGACCCCTGATTTCTCCACCCGCCTGATCGTGATCGCATCCGATGGAGTTGCCGGACCGGCGAACGACGCAAAGTCATGTTCACCATTCAAGCGGGAGGCGGCCTCGTTCATCGCTGAATCGTCCAACCGATGCCTAACGTGTGCCGTTCGGAATCGAGAGAACGGCGATCGGGGACGCCGGTCTTTGATTATGTATCTGTACTCCCTGCTAGTTGCATCCCGTCTCGGATCAAAATCGTCTGCGACTCTTGAGGCGCAGACGATTGCGACGTCGTCGGGTAGGTAGTGATTTATCGCGTCCCGGATCTTCTGGTCGTTCAGTTCGGTCTCGACGTTGAAAGCCCCGACCTGTCCTGTTCCATGCACGCCGGCATCGGTGCGGCTGGCGAGGTACAACCTGATCGGCTTGCCGAATATAGTTGGCAGGACGCTTTCTATCTCTCCCTGTACTGTCCGGTCCGTGGCTTGCAGTTGTGAACCGTGCAAGTTCGTTCCATCATATTCAATTACAAGCCCGATTCGCATTATCGATAAATCGAAGCTCCGGAGGGTACCGGAGTTGCGAATCTGGCTAGGAAACCAACTCAAGTATGACCATCTCGGCTCCGTCGCCTTTACGGGGACCAAGCTTGATCACTCGTGTGTAGCCACCCTGGCGATCTGCGAACTCCGGGGCGATCTCGTCAAACAACCGCTTCACGACACTAGTATCGGTGATGAAGGCGGCCGCCTGTCTGCGGGAGTGGATTGAGCCTTCTTTGCCGTGCGTAATCATGCGCTCAGCAAAGATGCGTGACTCTTTCGCCTTCTGCAGGGTTGTCTTGATTCTTCCGTGTCGGAGCAGGTCCGTAACCATGCTGCGGAACATTGCTCGCCTGATGTGACCGGGCCGACCGAATGCTCGGCCCGAAACCTTATGCCTCATTCTCGGCCTCCCCGGCGGTTACCGCTGCGACTTCTTCTGCACCGTCCGAGCTGGCTTCTCCCGAGGTACTGGATCCAGCGGAGTCACCCTCGGCGCTCTCGGTCGGCGGGTCAGGCGACCAGAAGCCCTTCTCCTCAAGTCGTTCATACAGCTCGTCGAGAGACTTCTGCCCGAAATTCCTGATCCTGAGCAGGTCACGTTTTGGCATCTTGAGAACTTCACCGACCCGGTGAACACCGGCTCGCTTCAGGCAGTTAAGTGTGCGCGCCGAGAGGTCGAGTGACTCAACAGGTGTGAGAGCCTCGCTCGACACTGCGGGATCGGCACTAAGTGGGTCTTCATCGCTCCGACCAACCGCAAGATTGGCAAAGAGGAGGAAGCGATCATTCAGTTGCGCTGCAGCGTTACGTACCGCCTCCATCGGGGTCAGAGTTGCGTCGGTCCAGACCTCAATGACGAGGCGTTCCAGGTCGGTCTTCTGACCGACACGGGTCGATTCGACTTTGAATCCAGCCTTGCGCACAGGGGTGTACACAGCGTCCACGGGGAGCACGCCGATCGGAAGACCGGTCTCGTGCGCCGCAGGAATGTAACCTGTTCCCTGTTCGACGTTCATCTCGATAGAGACACGAGCCTCTGCCGAGTCCAACGACAACAGGTGGAGTTCAGGATTGACGATCTCAAAGTCGGACGACGCCATAACATCTCCGGCCTTCACTTCGCCCTCGCCATCCACCTCAAGCCGCAAGCGGCCCGGCCGATCCGCGAGGGAGCGAAGCCGTATGCTCTTGATGTTCATCATGAGCTCGGGGACCTCTTCCTTCACGTGCGGGATTACCGAGTATTCGTGATTTACGCCGTCAATCTTGACCCAGGTAACTGCTGTGCCCGGCAGCGAGCTCAAAAGCACCCGCCGGAGAGCGTTACCAAGGGTGGTCGCCCAGCCCCGTTCGAGCGGCTCTGCCGAAAACATCCCGTAGGTGTCGTCCATCTCTATGATCGAGAGGGCGAGCTGCGGGACTTCAGGAGCCGCAGGTTGTAGCTCTTCTGTTGTGGGGAGCCCATATAGGTTATCTAGCATCGAGGAAACCCCTTACCGCTTGGAGTAGAACTCGACGATCATCCGGGTGTCGACTTTTGTGTCGATCTCGGATGGGGCAGGCAAGGCTGCAACAGTGCCTGTGGCGTTCTCGGCGTTCAGCTGTAGCCAGCCGGGAACCGTGCGCTTTGGCAATGTTTCTTTCATCGTCTTGAAGTAGTTATTTGAACGCGACTGCTCACGCCACGAGATCACATCGCCGGGCTTGACCATGTATGACGGGATGTTTACCCGTCGCCCGTTGACCTCAAGGTGGCCGTGGTTGACTAGCTGTCGTGACTGATTTCTTGACTCACCGAAAGCAAGCCTGTAGACCACGTTGTCCAGTCGACGCTCAAGCAGTTGCATGAGTCGGTCACCGGTTACACCGGAAGCGCGCGTCGCCTCTTTCATGTAGTTGCTGAACTGGCGTTCAAGCGTGCCGTACACGAATCGAGCCTTTTGTTTTTCACGCAGTTGCGTACCGTGCTCGGAAATCCGGCGACGTCGCTGCATCCCTGCGTTTGCGGCCTGCTCGCCCGGAGGCGACCGCCGCTTGTCAACGGCGCAGCGCGGCGTGTAGCAGCGTTCGCCTTTTAGGAAGAGCTTTTCTCCCACCCGCCTGCAGAGTCTGCAAGCCGGACCGTTATACCTCGCCATTGAAGCCTGTTTTTTCCTTTCGCCCGTGAAGTGGGCGTGCTGGGGCGGATCCGGTTGAGGACAGTTGAGCCCGGATTCGGCTTTAACAACTCGTCATCGGTGTGGTGACGAGCCTCGTAACGTCGGGGACTAAACCCGTCGCTTTTTCGGTGGCCGACACCCGTTATGGGGCACCGGGGTTACGTCTTTGATACTGGTGATTCGCAGACCCGTAGCCTGAAGGGACCGGATCGCCGCTTCACGGCCGGATCCGGGACCTTTGACCATAACGTCCACGGTACGCAGACCGTGGTCCATCGCCTTTCGCGCGGCTGCTTCCCCGGCGCGCTGCGCAGCGAAGGCCGTCCCTTTGCGCGATCCACGGAACCCTACGGTTCCGGCGCTCGCCCAGGACAGCACATTGCCGTTTGGCTCGGTAAGGGTCACGATTGTGTTGTTAAACGTGGCGGAGACGAACGCGTGCCCCTGCGGGACAAACTTCCTTTCACGACGTCGTGTACGAACTCTTCTCGGCATTCTTTGTTTCGACTCCGCCTCCGGGCGGGTTAATCACTGGCCTGTGCCATCCACAGTTTGCGATGACGTTTTGACATCTGGATATCCGGCTCGTAATGGCCGGGCTATGACAAGTGGCCTAGTGGCCGACCTGCTTCTTGTTAGCAATTGCACGCCTACGACCGCGCTTGGTCCTGGCATTGGTCTTTGTGCGCTGCCCACGTGCGGGCAGGCCGCGGCGGTGGCGCAGACCACGGTAACTTCCAATGTCGATCAAACGGCGGACGTTCATCTGGACCTCTCGCCTGAGGTCTCCTTCGATGATTGCTCCGCTACGGTCAAGGGCGCCACGGAGCCGATTGAGCTCCTCTTCGCTGAGCTCACGGACACGTGGGTTTCCGGGAAGCGCTGCTTCCTCCACGACGCGTTTGGCCACGGACGGACCTACGCCGTAAACGGTCTGAATTGAAATATCAACCCGTTTGTTGTCCGGTATGTTCACTCCAGCGACGAGCGCCATATACGATGTTCCTTAATATCCTGAAACTTTTGCAATCCCGGTACAGTCGGCCCTGATGCCGGCCATGGGTGACTAACCCTGGCGTTGCTTGTGCCGTCCATTGCTGCACAGCACGCGAATGACGCCCTTTCGTCGGATCACCTTGCAGTTGGTGCATCGAGGTTTAACAGATGCTCTTACTTTCATATGTCTAAATCCCGCCCCTGACGGTTAACTACAGACCGGTTTACTTGAACCGGTAGGTGATCCGGCCACGGGTGAGGTCGTAAGGAGAGAGCTCCACCAGCACCCTGTCGCCCGGGAGAACCCGGATGAAGTTCAACCGGATCTTTCCGGATGCGTGTGCCAGTACTTTGTGCCCGGTCGGGAGCTCCACGCGGAAGTTCGCGTTTGGAAGCGCCTCCGTGACCGTGCCCTCTACTTCGATGCCTTCCTTCTTAGCCAAATTGTCTCCGTTTCCCGTAAACCGTTTAAAGGACCGTCAAAACTTCAGGACCTTCTGGTGTTATCGCCAGAGTGTGTTCGAAATGTGCCGATAGTTTTCTGTCTGCCGTTACCACCGTCCAGCCATCGCCGAGGCTCTCAGTCCTCCACGTGCCCAGATTTACCATCGGCTCTATACAGATGACCATCCCCTCACGAAGTTGCGGTCCCTGCCCACCAACTCCTACGTTTGGGATTTGCGGCGCTTCATGCAACCGCCGGCCTATTCCGTGGCCCGTGTACTCCCTGACTAGTTCAAATCCAAGAGGCCTTACGTACCCTTCCACTGCGGCGGAAATGTCTCCGACCCTGGCGCCTGGCATGGCCGCCAAAATTCCCTGTTCCAGTGCTCGCCGAGTTACCTCGACGAGTTCCTTCTTTCCTTCGTCCCCGTCCCCGGCTATTAGCGTTACCGCTGAGTCCCCGTGGAAGCCATCGACGACAGCGCCGATGTCCAACTTCACCAGATCACCGTCGTGGATCACCCGGTTGCCCGGAATCCCGTGGACTATCTCCTCGTTCAAAGAGGTACAGATCACACCCGGGAACGGAATCGCCCCCGGGATTGGCGCGTAGCCTAGAAAGGACGGTTCGGCGCCGCTATCCGAGATGACCTTCCGGGCTTCTTGATCCAGGTGACCCGTAGTCATTCCGGGTTCCAGTATATTTATGAGCCGTTCCCTGACCGCCGCGACAACTCTCCCGGCAGCACGCATCGAATCCAGTTCACGGGCAGACTTAATAGTCGGTACCCGAAACATTGGATCCGATTCTGAGCCGAGATTTGTGCCGTGGTTCAAGAAAGCTCCTGAAGATTATAGCTGATGCCTGATTTTGCCGCACCTGCCGGATGGGATTGCGCGCAAGCTAGCCGACCGCAGCGGCCAGGTCTTCCTGTACGGCGTCGATCGACTGTTCTCCATCGACCTCCACCAGATTGCCAATCTTGTGGTAATGATCGAGTACGGGCGTCGTTTGTGTTGCGTATACCTTGAGACGGTTTAGCACCGCTTCAGGCTTGTCGTCCTCTCGTCGGACCAGATCGCTGCCGCAGTCATCGCACTTGTCAGCATTCTGCGGTTTATTAAAAGCATCGTGATACGGCCGCTGACAATTTGGGCAGGTAGCACGCCCTGCAAGGCGGCGGACCAGCTCCTCCTCCGAGACCTTAAAAAAGATTGATCGGTCCACGCTCGTGTTGGCCGCAGTGAGCGCCTCGTCGAGGGCCGCCGCTTGCGCGACCGTGCGCGGAAAACCGTCTAACAGGATCCCATCAGAATCAGGGCCTTCCAGTCGGCCCTTGATCATCCCGATCATCACATCGTCCGGGACCAGATCGCCGCGATCCATGAACAATTTGGCGGCCAGGCCCAGTTCAGTAGCGGCGGCCACTTCTGCGCGAAGTAGATCACCTGTCGCCAGGTGCGTCAGGTTCTTCTTTTGTGCGAGAGTTTTGGCCTGCGTGCCCTTGCCTGCTCCGGGCGCGCCAAGAAATACGATGAGCAACGAGTAAGTTTGCCTCTGTGCCTTTAACTGGTTAACGGATCGGGTTGATTTAGCGGATGAAACCTTCGTAGTTACGCATCAGCAACTGGGCCTCAAGTTGCCTCATCGTGTCCAGAGCTACGCCGACCATGATCAAAAGACTGGTCGCGCTGAGGATGCTCGTGGATGCGGCAATGCTCGTTATTTGGCCGGACAGGTACGGCATAATGGCGATGAATCCTAGGAATAACGCACCTCCCCACGTGATACGGAAGATCACGCGCATGAGGTAGTCGTGCGTCGGTTTACCGGGTCTGATCCCGGGCACAAAGCCACCGTTTTTCTGCAAGTTTTCCGCCAGGTTCTGCTGGTTGAACGTGACGAGCGCATAGAAGAATGTGAACACCACTACTAGCACAAACACCATGATCCAGTAGAACAGGCTTGTGGGACTCATAGCGTTTGTAAAGAACTGCGACATGTTCGCCACGACGCTGTCGCTCGCCGGGTCCGCAAAGTAACTGGCGAGGGTCGGAGGAAGGATTAAAATTGAGAACGCGAAGATCAACGGAATCATGCCCGCCGAGTTGACGCGTAACGGTATATG
>JAPYSM010000090.1 GCA_029936485.1 Dehalococcoidia bacterium | reverse complement strand
CAGTAAGCGTGAACCACATCTCTGACGTCCGCAAAAGTCCGAACCGAGTCCAGATTCCCTACCACCAGAACGGGATCCTGCACACCGGCTTCTATCCGAGCGACCTGTCTGGCAAAAGCCGAGTCAACGAACACCTCTCCCCGGCGCGGTCCGCTATGCGTGAACATGCGGGTCCGGATGATCTTGAGGCCGTAGGCGTGGTGGTACATGTACCCCGCCATATCTTCGCCGACTTTGCTTACGGCGTAAGGGCTGGCCGGACGGAACGGCGTGTCCTCCCGGATCGGGATGTCTTCATCCCGGACCTGGCCGTAGACCTCGGACGAGCTACATGCATGAATCAGTGGATCCTGGCCCAGGATGCGTATCGCCTCGAAGAGGTTGATCGTGCCGTTGACGTTGGAATCTATCGTGGCGGTCGGAGCCCGGTAGCTCATCATGACGTACGACTGCGCCGCGAGGTGGAAAATCCGATCCGGCTTCACCTTGTCCAGCATGCGGATAAGCGATGAAAGGTCCGTAAGATCGCAATCGTGGAGTTGAATCCTATCTTCAATGTGCGCAAGGTTCTCCCGAGGGCTGCGCCAGCGCTTCGTCCCGTGGACCTCCCAATCCGGGTGTTCCTCCAGGATCATCTCCGCTAGATGGCTGCCGACGAAGCCGGTAATTCCCGTGATCAGAGCTCTCATAGAGCGGGCGACCCTCCACAGGCCGTGTGGTTTCGCAACTCGATATCCACCGATCGCGAGCGTTCGTTGTCATTAGACGTCTTGAAGACAATCAGCACGGTGGCAATAATTATCGTTGTGTCTGGTTCCTACTGACCATGATGTTACGACGCGGCTAGCCCATCACTGCAAGAGTTTTCATCAGGCGATATCTGCACTCCCGTATTCACCAATCCGGTATAACGCGCACGACAATCGGATCTGCCGTATCAGGGTTAGCGTAAGCCCTCGCATTCCGGGGCAATTCAAGTGGCTGCGTCCTTCATGGGAACCACTCCCTGCGTCACCGTCAACCTTCGTTGAAACGGACGTTGTCCAATAGATCTTGGAAGAGCACTTCGCACGATACTTGGTCTTCAGCCGGACAACCAAATTCAAACAGGTAGGTATGAAGATCGCGGACAGTTGCGGCCGCAATCATGACCCAGTCTGCATCCGACGAGTCGTACACCCTGATGACCGCTTCGAGTCCATCAATCTTGCGTTGATCTTCGATTACACGCTCACCGAATCTGAAAAGCAAAGAATCCATGAGATTTGCTGTGTCTGTCAGCGTCCATGGGGCTTCATGCCGCAAACGCTTCATCCGTAATGCAGTCCCAAAGTTCCAGCCGGAGACGCCCAGTCCGGTAACACCATCCATCTGATGCTCAGGCGGAGCTGCTAGGACGATGTCGATCCGATTACGGATCAACATCCACCCGCCGGGAAAATCAAGCGACACCCCAAGTAGCGGATTCGGAACGGTAAAGGCCTCAGGCGTCGCCCTATTCTCGACTCTGGCTTCTTTGCCGAGTACATCCAGACTCCCGGGTAGTTCCTTAATCGCTTTGGACGTAACGGCCCGGTTTACGTTATCGTCCCGAATCGAGTCCGGGGCCGTACGAAGAATTTCGAGCCGTTCTGTAAGCCATGCCTGACGGTGTGCCAGAAGGGATTTGAACGAAATAAGCAGTGGATGTGTTGTTTCGATAGCGGGAGCTACCAGCGCAACGGCATTACATGACAGCCAAAGTCTGCGGCCTTCCTCAGACAAGACATCTGCGAATTCTTGCTCGGAATCGGCGAGTTCCCATGCGGTATCCGCTTTTGTGGTGAAGTGATTCATCCAACGGATAATCGGTGCAACCGCCGCAATTATTTCGGCATCGGAATTCGCAAAATCTGATGAGAATGTTGTTCCATCTTCAGAAACACGGGGAATGGTTCCGAATCCGGATAAGTCGCCGGCAAATGGATCAGTGCGGCATACCGGAATGCTCAGGCTGGCGAGATCATCGAGTGACTCTCTGGCGGGAGGAACCGCGGTCGGCAAGATATTCGCGGTCGGACTAGGCTGGACCGTACCGGACGGTTCAACGGTAACCGGTGTGACAACGGTCGGATCAACCAGTTGGTTGCCTCCGCATGCCACTGCGATAACAACAATGACGGGTGCCGCTGTTACCAACCTGCGCAACAGGTTCACGCGCTATCTTCTCCCGGAGATGTAGTCGTTGTACACCTCTCCCAAGTGGTTCAAGGGTGAGCCCTCATCGCCGTTCTCATAGAAGTAGATGCCCGCGTATCCCTCTGTACTCAAAGACTCTATATCTACGTGCCCCTTGAAAAAAAACCAGCGGTCCACATTGATCGCAGGGCCTTCGTCCTTCAACCAGCCAAGAATTCCGTCCATATAGCCTTCCATCTCATCCCAGAGGTAATTTGTTTCGATATCAAGATGAGATGGAATTGCCAGAGCGTTGTTATCTATGATCCAGTCAGAGAACGCCCAGTGTGACGCTAGTTCGGTAACCCATATTGGCGTGGTGGAGTGACCCGGAACCTCATCGGCTAGATACTGCCTGAATCCTAATATCTGATCGCGAACGATTTGCCAGTTTGTCATGGGGACCGTGTCCCATGTAAGCGGGTAGGCGTCTATGGACCAGACATCCACCGGCGGCGAAGCCCCGCCGTGAGCCACTGCATAAGCGTCTATGAACGACCGCATCCAACTCTCACCAGACCTGAACCCGGCACACCCGGTACATGTGAAGTCCCAATTGAGAATGCTGGGACCCATAATCCGGGCCGTCGGGTCAGCGGCTCGGATCTCTGTGGCGTAATAGTCGAACTCGTCGACAAACGCTTCCGGTGTCATGTTTCCCTGTTGCGGCACGTTGGGCTCACCACCGATGTACCAGTACGAACCAGGTGCGGCGGCGGTCAGCAACGCCAGCTCAGCTGGAGAGGTCCGTTCGATCCGTTGAGTCACTTGGATGAAGGGCACTTTGTTCGTTCCCGGCGGTGCATCTCCCGGGTTAGAGTCGAAGTCTATAAACCACGTCGATCCCAGGTTTTGAACTTGCCAATCACGAGCCGGGCCGCTCGCGATCAGCCCAAATCGGTCATCCAGCGAAGGTTCTGGAGTAAGGGTAGGTGGCGACGGTGTGGCGATCAGAGTAGCCGTAGGGGCAGGTTGTAACGCCGTACTGATGGGAATTGCGGTCGGATTCAGGGTTGGCTGCGTTACCGGGGCTGTCGCTGGAGATGGTGGCTGGTCGTCCTGGCTGGTTGCGGAGGGTGCGGGCGACGTAGTAGGTATGACAGATGATGTAAGGTCCGGGGTAACCACGATCGGCGTGACCGTTGTCCATTCAGGGTCAGGCGTTGAACTTGAGCACGCCGTCACTGTGAACATCACGAGAAAGGCCACTACCAGTAGCTCTGTCGAGAGTTGCTGCAATATCGAGGCAGACACGCGCGAAGACCCTTCGTTCACCGTAAAGAAACGCTTCGGATTTCGCTCGGGTTCAAATCGATCTGGTGACCCGCCGCCGGCGGGATTCGGCGCATCATGACTTCGACCAACGTATCAGATTCAATCTGTAACTCGAACTCAATGGAAGTACCTACAAGCGAAGACGGTTCATGTGAACTCCCAACGTATTCGTACCCGGACGGTAATTCCAAGTTGACTCTGGCATCGCGTCCCAGTGCGCCCGACTGTGCATGCAGCGAGAGCCGGTAAGTGAGCATGTCCTCTTCCGAGATCAGGGCATCCGGGGGGATCATGACGTTGAATCCGGTGGTCACCGTCTCGCCCGGGGGAACGGTCAACAATCCGGATATGAACTTGCCCCCGGAGTCGATGCCGATGTTCACGCTGTCATCCCCCGGCAGGCCTGCAGCACTGCGGGCAAAGACGCTCGATGCCGGAATTGGCAATGGATCATTGGATAACAGTAATTCTCCCTCCGGCACATACACCCGAACCAGATTCCAGTAACAAGCTTCCTTCAAATCGGAATACGACAGTCCGTGGATCGGGGCTTGAATGTCACATGTTCTGCTGCCCGCCCCACTGTTGTTGTGATATGAGAGCGTCAAGCGCGCTTCCATCGGTCCAGAAGTTTGCAGTTTCACACGGTATCCAAATGACCGTTCGATGTTTCGGTCGACTTTGTTCCAACCTATGTTCGAATCGATAACCGTGATGCGGTCTCCCTCCGATCGCCCGAGAGACCCGTCCCATCCAGAACGGGCAACGATCTCCTGTAACGCCGGTTCAGACATGTAAACCATCACGTCTTTCTTGCTGAGCATGTCGGACGTAGCGCGAGCGATACCGAACAACCGGTCGTTCACGCTGGGTGAGCGTAGTTGATCCAACACACTCCAGAAAAGTTTGTCCACAAATGCCCGGCCCTCTGCATCGGTCCCGGCTTCAAGTAACGGCAACACTTCTTCTGAATTGATCTGCCCACCATCGGTCATAACCGACCCCAGGGCCTTAACAAGTCCGACGATAGCCCACTCAGTCAGCGCTATGACGCCATCGACCTGTGGTCCGCCCTGACCAAGCTCGAAGATCTCGGACGCCGTCCGAGCAGCCGCCGGAAATTCCGGGGACCACATGGCATCGCGTAATAGCCACACAGGCGCATCCATATGTCGCGCCAGGAGCTCAGGAGGCAACGGGTAAAGATCTAAGCGGGTTTGATCGTCGACCTCGACGATATCGTGGTACTCGAAGTCGGACATTTGACCATCGTCAAACGTAAGAATCCAGGCTCCTGACACAAATCCACCGGAGCCGCGTAATTCGTCCGAGGTCTGGCCCAGGATTAGATAACGTTTGGGGCCATTCGACCCGAGAGCCTGTGTACCTATATCAGGAAAATCAGATAAAAAACCAGCGGCTAGAGCAAGCTCCATCGAGGCGCTTGAAAGAGTACGTGCGGTGGACACCCCAAATTTGGTTTTGAATTTCTCCGTCCGCAATCCCAACGCTAATGAATCCAGAGTGAGGCGCGCGCCCTGGAACTCAGATCTACCCTCCTTGAGAAGTTCAAGGGCGGGCAAAATGGACGTTCCTTCGCCTATCAATCCGCCTTCAGATGATTCCATTTTGTCCAGTGCCGGTGAGATGGCTGCCCAGGTACGCGCACCAGCTTTCGACACCTCGGCCAACGCCAGCAGTATCGGCTCGAAATCGACCAAAACATCGGCAATTTGCGATCCGGTGATCCCGGCCGGGGTGTTTGCATTTGTGGATGCAACTGTGGTGTATGCATCCCGAGCCGCTTTCTCGAGTTCGGGCATAGCGCTTAGCGCCTCCCGTCCAAGTGCGATCCCAGACGAATCTTCGGCGTCGAACAGACCTACGAGCGGCGTCGAGATTTCGCCCATCCTTGCCAGAGTTACTAGCGACTCAGAGGCGAGTCCAGCCCACTCAACGATCGCTCTGAGACGGGCTTCGTGGGTTTGTAATTCTTGCGATTCGCGCTTTAGCTTTCCAATGAGACGGCCATGGCGCATTTCAGCTGCCCGGTTATCTGCTTCGGTCAACGCCGTTTTGGCCTCGCTTATGAGCCCCACAGCGTCTGTGACTTCGCTCTCCGTTGGGAGTGCGTGCAACGTGCCCGTAAGTCCTTCATCGTTGTCTTGTAATTCGACGTACGCCGATAGCAGAATCTCAGCGGATTCCAAAAGGGAGACAGCTGCGACCAGATCATGGTTGAGTCGTTCAACGATTTTCGGTACCGCGGTCACGTTGTCACCGACAATTGGAACCCAACCGACCAAGGTTCCGGCCCACCGTAATGGCCATAGATCATCATCCAGATTTTGCGCCGTTTCCGTTGAAGAATTCAATGAGTTCGATATTTCGGGAATCGTGTCCGGATCTGCCGCGGTAAGGGCGGTCTCCGCTGCAGATCCCGTGGCGCGCAACTCCGAGGCGAGGTTCTCCGCCCGTTCGGCGATACGAATCGTCCAGACGGTCCCGGCGACCACGAGGATGACCACTGTTAGAACGAGACCGTTTCGCAGCGGGCGCCGAGCAATCCAATTACGTACTCTGGTCAACATTCAGTGAAATGCGCTCGTTGTCCGTTTCAGAGCAGCGCTAGGCGGAACTTGCGCTACTTAATCAGCCTTGTCCCAGATTACGTCAGGTTATGGGACGAGATTCCATCGGACAGACAGTTGCCACCGGAAATTGACCCGCCACACGAAGTTGATAAACGTGACGTTAATACTTCACTCATCTTTCGCGCCCCCCGAAAAGGGTGCCGCAAGCGTACGAAATATAAGTTTGATATCGCCTAAGAAACTTTGTTCACGCACGTATTTCATCCGGAGCTCCATCTTAGGGCCCCAGACTTTCTCGAAGTAGAGATGGTCCGGGTCTCCCCCGCTGAGGATGGATCCGAGATCCGCAAACACAATCGAAGCCTCGTCTGTAATTCCGGGACGCACAGAGAAGATGACCATCTCTTCTTCTGAGTACAGCTTCGTATATTCCGTGGTCTCAGGCCTTGGGCCAACCAGGCTCATCTTCCCGATGATCACATTCAGAAGTTGGGGAAGTTCATCAAATTTGAACTTCCGGATGAAACCGCCAACACGAGTTATGCGGGGGTCGTCATCACCCGAATGATGTGAATGGCTCCCAGCGGGAGCGATCCTCATGCTGCGAAATTTGAGTATCCGGAACGGGACCCGATGAAGGCCAGTTCGTTCAGCCCTGTAAAGGATCGGCCAGCCAGACTCTAAGACAACGGCAATAGCTACGACAATCAGCAGTGGACTCAACACGATGAATCCTGTAGTAGCTACTATTAAATCAAAACTTCTTTTAAGCAAAAAAGATCCCGTATCAGTTCAGAGCGAATGGAGCCTATCCCTTCATAGGCCACGTCGATGAACTTGTCGCTCGGCCCGAAAGTGACGAGTCCAATAAAGGAACTGTAACGTTCGAATTTACACATCAGTGATATGCCACTATAGACCGCGCTCGAGCAACGCCAACAGAACATGCTGGGTCCTTGACCCGGGAGTCCCGCTTATTTCAGGTATCCTCACATCCGATTTCCAGCCTAGGATTTTGGTGACCGGCGCGACTGGTTTCCTGGGAAGCGAGATCGCTCTCGAGTTCCAACGCTCAGGCTATCAAGTTACGGCATTGGTCCGACCGGGGTCTGATCGCTCTTACCTTTCTGGAAGGGCCATCAATTTGGTTGAAGGTGATGTGACAGACTCAAACATCGTTGCCAGAGCGATGCAGAACCAGACATACGTCTGTCACGCCGCAGCCCTGGTGCCCGGGACCGGCGCTTCTGGTAGCGAATTTGAAAGGGTGAACGCCGGAGGCACTAAAGTCGTGTGCGAGGCAGCGATCGAGGCCGGTGTTTCTCGACTTATTCACGTAAGCACCGCACACGTGTTCGGTATCGATCCCGGAACGTCAGTAGACGAGGAATCGATACCTTCAACGCCACCGCATCCCGGGTACGACGCGTCTAAAGTGCAGGCTGAAGGATTAGTCTTGGATTACGCTGCAGGGCCACTTGATGCGGTAATCGTAAATCCGGCGGTCGTATTTGGGCCGCGTTCGAGGCACTCAGGTCGGCTCATCAACCTGTTCCTCCGCGGGAGACTACCGATTATCCCTCTACCGAATAGAGTGCTGTCCCTGGTGTACTCAGGCGATGTCGCGATCGGAGTTCGAATGGCTCTTGAGTCAGGTGGTCGTGGTGAGCGATTCATCCTCGCAGGGCCGACGACAACGATCCGGGAATTCATCACGATGCTTGGAAATGCATCTGGTCGACGCCCTCCTCGTTATTCGTTACCGGCATGGGCAGTCATCAGTGCGGTGGCTCTGGCCTGGGCAGCCTCTCCAATATCACGGTGGCGACCTCCGGTAACGTTAAGTGCAATTCGACATGGTGGGACTATCTATGACGGCAGCAAAGCCATCCGAGATTTAGGGATGAAATACACACCTCTCGACGTTGGGCTCGTCAACACCGTGCAATGGATATCCGATCGCAAGAGATGACTCTCAGGTGGTAACTGATGTCGGATCGTATTGAATGCAGATCCGATGATAAGAACTCGATATTTTGCTCCTACAGTTCTGCAAACGAAGCGGCTGAATCTCGTTATTCCCCGTAGATCTTATTCCACACCGGTGACCGTCTCCGCAAATTGGAGAGCGTGTACAAAGGCCGAACTCATCCTGTCGATGCTGACTTCTTCTTCGACGATCCTTCGAGATTCCTGGCCTGCTTTTATCACGAGTTCAGGTTGTCGTAAATAAGCTTGAATCGCTGAGGTTAGCGCCCCGACATCACCCGGACTGACGTGGCAACCATTCCTCCCGTTATACACCAAATCGGATTCGGTACCGTCACCCTGTCCGACAATAACCGGCTTGCCGTGCGCCATCGCTTCATAAATGGCGAGTCCGCCCGTTCCGGGAAGTACAAACACGTCCGACGCGCCAAATGCGATGGAAAGACTATCGCCTTCAAGGTGGCCCAGAAAACGGGTACGTGGGAACCTCTCCGCTGCGAGTTGCTCCAACGCGCTGCGCTCCGGTCCGTCACCGACGATCACTAGGTCGCAGTCGTCTCCGTTTTCACGACACGCCTCGATAAGCAAATCTAACCGTTTTCCCGGGATGAGCCGCCCTACGCATATTACCGTTGGCCGGGACAACCCCTGGCTGGTTCGCCACTCCTGGACTT
>JAPYSM010000089.1 GCA_029936485.1 Dehalococcoidia bacterium | reverse complement strand
AGTTTCTTGACCTACCCAGAACATCAATACCAGGAACGTTAAAGACGGAGGTTGGGGGGCCTCGCCCTCAACCTTGATGTACGGGGCCGTGCCCCTTCTCTACCGGCAGAGCGGGGAAACCTGTCCTAACCGACCACTTCAGCGACCAGCCCTGCACGTTCTGCCGCCGACTTAAGCTCATCGTCGATCGCGCGCCGGAGCCTGTCAACGCCCCAGCCTTTCATTGCGGACGCAAGCACGACGCAAGAAATCTCCCCTCGCAGGTCTCCGCCGAATTCCGCCGGATCGCGTCCTATAAGGCCGGCTCCCACGCCAGAAAAATCACCGTTATACGCAGCCGTGTCACCATCGCCATTGACACTTACGTACGACTCGGCGGCGGGCTGATCCGGCTCTTCGTCCGTGAGGAGGTCCATCTTGTTAAGGACCAGTATTCGTGGCACATGTGATAAATCCATGTCGTCCAGGATCTTATCCACGACCTCGATTTGCCGCTCCGAGTACTCGGAATTCGAATCCACGACGTGCACCAACACATCGGCCTCTTCCAGCTCTTCAAGCGTCGCCCCAAATGACTCCACAACTATCGGGGGTAATTTGTAGATGAACCCGACCGTATCTGAGATCGTCGCCGGGGCTCCGGACGGCAGATGTATCTGGCGGGTCGTCGTGTCGAGCGTAGAGAAAAGTTGATCGCGCTCCATAACCTCGGACGACGTGAGTTTGTTGAACAGCGCACTCTTTCCAGCGTTTGTGTAGCCCACAAATGCCGCCACACCGAGATCGGATTTACGACGGTTGTTTCGTTGACCTTCACGACGCAGCCGAACCTTTTTGAGTTCCTTCTTGATCCGCGATATTTTGTTACGGACCAGCCTACGGTCAGTCTCGATCTGCGTCTCACCCGGGCCCCGGGTTCCGATTCCACCACCAAGTCGTTCGAGGTGAGACCATTGCCCCGCTAGTCGTGGCAGCAAGTATTCGCTCTGCGCCAGCTCGATCTGCAACTTACCTTCAGAGGAGCGTGCACGACGGGCGAACACGTCGAGGATGAGTGTGCTGCGGTCGATCACCTTGACCTTCAGATCATCCTCAAGGCGAAGCTGTTGCGATGGCTTAAGTTCGTCGTCAAAAATGACCGTATCCGCGCCCTCTTCCTGAATCGCCACCCGCAGGTCGTCTATCTTGCCCTTACCGATGTACGTCGGCGAGTACTTGTTGAGCATCTGGGACATCCGTCCCACAACCTCCGCTCCACATGCCTCGGCAAGCGACGCAAGTTCATCAAGCGAGTCTTCGACCGGCCAGACCGATTTCTGTTTACGGACCTGTGCGCTTACAACGAAGACGCGTTCCTGGCGCCTCGATGTCCTGATTCTTGAGGATTTGGCCAAGCTTTTCCGGATACTCCAGACCTAATGGTGCTCTTCTTCTTGAATCTTAACTGGCGGGCGGTGGCGGAATCTTCCAGTTCTGCAGACGGGAGAGTCCTTCGTCGACTCTGTCATCTGCAAGGGTAAGCGATAATCGAATATAACCCTCGCCGGCCTCGCCGTACGAGCTGCCCGGCGTCACTACGATGTCACGTTCTTCAAGCAGCGCATTGGCGAACTGTTCTGACGAGTAGCCCTCTAGTACTCGTGTCCAAACGTACAGACCAGCCTGCGGAGCGATAACCGCCAATCCGATTGATCGCAACGCATCGACGACTTTGTCGCGCCGGTCCTGATATCCGCGATTGTTCTCGACCACCCATTCACCGTGGTTATTGAGAGCCTCCATCGCCATCTCTTGAACTGCCTGTGGAACTCCAGAGTCCAGGTTTGACTTGATGACGCGGAGTGCCTCGACGAGGTCGGCGTTCCCGACGGCCGCCCCAACACGCCATCCGGTCATGTTGAAGGTCTTGGACAGGGAGTGGAACTCCATGCCGATGTCCATGGCGCCGTCAGCCTGCAGGAAGCTGGGGGCGCTGTAGCCGTCGTACGTGACTTCGCTGTAGCAGTTATCGTGCAGAACGATCAGGTCGTGGGCTTTGGCATACTCAACCACCTGTTGGAAGTACTCAATCGATGCGATGCCACCCGTCGGGTTGTTCGGGTAGTTGAGCCAGAGGATTTTTGCTTTGTCTGCAACATCGGTCGGAATGTCGTCTAGGTCCAACTGCCATCCAGCCTCTTCGTGCATCGGAACTTTGTAGCTGACGCCACCGGCAAAAATCGTGCCGACGTCGTAGACCGGGTAGGCCGGGTCAGGCATGATCGCCATGTCGCCCGGGTTTAGAAACGCCAACGCAGCGTGGCCGATTCCTTCTTTTGCGCCGATTAGGCTGATGGCCTCGGTTTCCGGGTCGAGCGCAATCCCGAATCTGCGTTCGTACCAGTCCGTTACCGATTTACGAAACTCCGGCAACCCCTCAGATTCCGGGTAGCGGTGGTTCAGGGTGGTGCGTGTCCCCTTATCCAGCGCGTCTAGAATGAAACCCGGCGTCTCCCGGTCAGGATCACCGATCCCAAATGAGATCACGTCGATGCCCTGCGCCCGTTTGGCCGCGATCGTGCGTGAGATCGTGACAAACGGATATTCGGGCAGTTGTGTGACGCGGTCGGCGATGTGCATCGTTACTGGGGATCCTTTGGAATATAAGCATTAACGGGGATTACTGGGCGAGGGAGAGATTGTAAGGCGGAAGGGCGTACTGGATAGGCCTTGTCAGTCCCGCCAGACACCTTCAAACACCTCTACAGCTGGGCCTTCAAGGTAAATTTCTCCCTCACCCGCCCACGTGATCCGCAACTCGCCGCCCGGAACTTGGACTCTAACCGTATCGTCTGTGAAGCCGTGGAGCTTGGCCGCCACCGCCGTCGCCGTCGTCCCGGTGCCGGAGGACAGGGTCTCCCCTGCTCCGCGCTCGAATATCCGGGCCTTCAACGTGCCGGAATCGACAACGTTGGCGATCTCGAAGTTGATCCGGTTTGGGAACAAAGAGTGGCTCTCGACGTAGGGGCCTATTTCCAACAAGGGAAAGTCGTCCACGTCTTCCTCCGGAAATACGACTGCATGTGGGTTGCCGACCGACAAGCATGTGACTTTGAGCTTCCGGCCTCCGGCCTCGATCTCGTAGTCGAGAACGCGGTCCGGGTTGCCCATCGCCGCCGCATCTACGGGAATATCTGCCGGCGTAAGGGTCGGCTCGCCCATTGCCACACGCGCCGCCACCATCACCTCGCCGTCCATCGTGGGTACGACTGTACGAACGCCTCCGCCCGTCTCGACAATCAGCCCTTCCGGACCGGGCACAGCGATCTTGCGGTCGATCACAAACTTGGCGAAAAGTCGGATCCCGTTCCCGCTCATCTCGGCTTCGGAGCCATCCGGGTTATAGATCCGCATGCGCACCTGCGCCAGATCCGATTCCTGGACAAGCGTTATCCCGTCAGATCCAACACCGAAGTTGAGCCGACTCATGGCGACCGAAAGCTCGCCCCAATCCCTGTCGATTCCTCGACCATCAATGGCAATGTAATCGTTCCCGGCTCCGTGCAACTTGACGAATGGCAGCACCAACAATGATTCCTTTCCCCTGATTACAGGTTAGAGACTGGAGTCGCGATTGAGATCCGATAGCTACATTAATCCAGAATCTTCACAACCCGTAGCGTGTCATTCTAGAGACCCTATATAGGTTCGTAAATGGATGTTTTAGGGTTATCTTTTGCTGTATTTTCCGTTTGCAGCGCGTTCAGGTAGCCATGACTCAACCAGATCGGTCGCCGCTGCCACTACGCCTTCCGGGTCGGCCGCGTCCAGCCAGTTGATGCGGTTATCGTCCGCCGAAAACCAGTTGTCCTGATGTCGCGCTAGGTTCCGCGTCGCCCGCCGCGTGGCATGCACTGCATCGGAGTACGTCCGCTCTCCCGCCAGGTATCCGGCCAGTTCCCGATAACCTATGCCGGTCATCGCCGGAGCGTTCGTCGGCACGCCTCGTTGCACCATCTGACGCACCTCATCCACCCAACCAGCCATCAACATCCCATCGATTCGGGCATCGATTCGAGCATAAAGACGCTCTCTACCCAATTTCAGGCCGATAATAAGGGCGTCATAAGGAGTCTCTTCAGCCCGTCGAGGCCCAGTGTTTCCGCCCGCCTGAGCTACCTCGATAGCCCTTATCACCCTGCGCACGTTTCTGGAGTCGATCCGTTCAGCCGCCTCCGGGTCCAGCTCCTCCAACCGCGCAAATACCGCCTCAATGCCCTCATCCTGCGCGACACCTTCCAATTCAGCCCGCAGCTCGGCGTTCGGCGCCACACGCGGCACGTTCCACCCCTCCAAAAACCCCCAAACGTACTGCCCTGCCCCGCCAGCCAGAACTGGAAGGGCCCGTCGGGTCATTACTTTGGCGGCGATTTCTCTGACCGAGTCAAGATAATCCGCCAGTCCGAACGGATCTTCGGGCTCGAGGAAGTCGATCAAATGATGCGGCACCGCTGCCAAATCTTCTTCCGACGGTTTCGCCGTTCCGATATCAACCCCCCGGTAGAACAACCGCGAGTCTGAGTTAATCACCTCACCGTTGAACGCCTGCGCCAGTGAGATGGAGAGAGCGGTCTTGCCTGAAGCCGTCGGGCCCACCACGACGAGCAATTTGGGCTTTGAGGTTGGCGAGTTCATTTCAGGCATAGGGATTGATGGGCGGCTCTATCCGTCAATCGGGCGCCGCAAACGCCTCAACGATTCGCGAGAAAGCCTCTCCGTCCAGGCTCGCCCCACCAACCAGTGCGCCGTCTACGTCCGGAGACGCCGCATAAGAAGCGGCGTTATCGGCATTGACGCTACCGCCGTAGAGGAGCGAGATACCTTCGGCCGCTTCTGGCGAATACAGTGACGCCACCGCCCCCCGGATGGCAGAAGACATCTCCTGCGCTATTTCTGGCGACGCCGCCCGGCCGGTGCCGATCGCCCAGACAGGTTCATATGCAATCTCAATCTGTGAGACGTCCGAGAGTCCAGCGAGGCTTCCTTCTACCTGGGACGCGACAAACGCTGCGGCATCGCCGGAATCCCGTACTTCCAATGATTCGCCAACACAGATGATCGGGCGCAATCCCACGGCAAGTGCGGCCCGCGCCTTGGCGGCGGTTGTCCCGTCATCCTCACCGTGCATAGAACGCCGTTCCGAATGACCAACGATCACATAGGTACACAACCCCAGTAACATGTCCGCCGACAGTTCTCCCGTATACGCTCCCTGGGCGTTTGAACTAACGTTCTGGCCACCGATCAACACGTTCGTTCCGCTGAGCGCCATCGACACGGGCACCAACGACACCGATGGCGGACAAACGACGGTCGTGACACCTTTGATTCCCGATACACCCTTTGCCACGGCCCGTGCCAGCGCAGAGGCTTCCGCCAACGTGTTGTTCATCTTCCAGTTACCAGCGACTACCGGTGTGCGCATTTAAGGCCCTCGATACGACTAAACATATGATTAATCTTGTGACTAGCCCTGTGAAATTTCTGACACTTGAGCCGCATCCAGTAGAGCCGCCACGCCCGGAAGCGTCTTACCCTCGAGAAACTCAAGGGACGCCCCACCGCCGGTCGATACATGTGTGATCCGTCCCCGGAGTCCAAGAGACCCCACGACCTCGGCGGTCGATCCGCCGCCGACAACGCTCACACAGTCATTGTTTGCGGCGATCGCCTGCGCCACCGCAGTTGTGCCCTCGGCGAACGATGACCATTCAAATACGCCCATCGGTCCGTTCCAGATAATCGTTTTCGCCCCGGCCAACTCTTCAGCGTATGCGACGGCCGATTCCGGGCCGATATCTAGGATCAGTGCCCCCTCTGGGATAGCGGGAACGTTTACTGTAATCGGCTCAGCGTCCTCGGAGAACTCCATCGCCGTGATGACATCCATTGGGATCACAATCCTGGCCGACGAATCCTGCAACAGCGAACGCGCCACTTCGATCTCGCCGTAACTCTCCGGGTCGGCCGCCATATGTCCCGCGGCGGCCAGGAACGCCGCAACCATCCCCCCGCCTACCAGTACTGTGTCGACCTTGCTCGCCAGATGCGTGAGCACGGCGATCTTGTCAGACACCTTTACGCCGCCTATAACGGCGACTACCGGGTGATCTGGGGTTTCCAAGCATGCGCCGAGCATCTCAAGTTCACGTGCCATCAACATTCCGGCAACCGCGGGCATGTATTCGGCAACTCCGACTGTAGACGCATGTGCACGGTGCGCAGTGCCGAACGCATCGTTGACATAAACATCTGCCAGCCCGGCCAGCTTACGTGCGAATCCAGGGTCGTTCCGTTCCTCTCGTTTATTGAACCGGAGGTTCTCAAGGAGAGCTACATCACCGGGCTCCATCGACTCCATGACCAGCATCGGGACCTTGCCAGCGGGCCCTTTGCCCTCTTTGACCTCTGCGCCCAGCAACTCCGATAGCCGTTCTCGTACCGGAGTTAGCCGAAGATCAGGATCAACCTCACCTTCCGGGCGACCCATGTGAGAGCAGAGCATCACGCGACACCCGTGGTCTCTCAGGTATTCGATCGTCGGCAGTGCCGCCTGAATCCGGGAGTCGTCTGAAATTCGGAGATCCGCGTCCACCACTGTTCCCGACATCGGAACATTGAAGTCCACGCGCATGAGCACGCGAGCTCCCTGAAGGTCTATATCTTCTACGGTTTTTTTACCTGCTGCCGGCATCTAGTCGTCCTTGCCCTTTGTGGTTTCGGGCAAATCTAACCCTTCCGGTTTCGCCAAAAATCTCGCCGCCTGGCTCAACTGTTCGATGGTGTCGGCAGGCAGGTTCGCCGTCTCAAGAGCAGATATACCCTCATCAAGCAATCGGGAGATCGTTCCCGTAGAAAACTCCCTGCTGCCGGCTGCATCCAGTACCTCGGTCAGAGTTTTAGCGGACTCCGGGTCGATCACGCGCTCCATGTAGATCTCGCCAACGCGGCGCCGATCCGTAGGCGTCCCGGACTCGACCACGTACGCCACGGGGAGCGTCTTCTTCTTGGCAACGAGCCGACCCTGTCGTGTCTCATCACGCTGTCCGTCCGGCCAGAACACGTCACAGTCGTCTCCCACCCTTATCGCCGCCCCGAGCTTTCGCCCGAACGTGTTCAGACCTTCGGCAACGGAGTCATCAACGTCACCGCTCGCAAGCGCGCCAAGCTGGACTGCGCATGCGAGAAGAGCGCCCGTTTGCGATTCCGACATAGAAAGATACTCGTCCACGCCGACATCGAGTCGTTCCTGAAGAGCGATGTCCCTGTACTGGCCCTCACACGTATCAAGGTTGGCCTGGTCCAACACGCGAATCGCGTTCGCAATGGACTCGGTCGGGACGCCCTTCTTGCGAGCTTCAAACAACGACAGGCGGGCGAGGGCGTGCATGCCATCACCCGTGTTGATCGCCTGCGCCGGCCCCCATGACCACCACACAGAGGCGCGATTGTCCCGCTCCGAGTTGCCATCGCGGATGTCGTCATGGACCAGGATGTGGTTGTACAGATACTCAACGGCACATGCCTCCGGTAGTGCATCGGCGTAGTTCCCACCGAGGGAGCTGCAAGTCATTAGAGTCAGTGCCCCGTGGACGCGTAAACCAGGCGATCCGATCCTGGGCTCGCCGGTCGCTTCGTACCAGCCCATGTGATAGCCCATCATCCGATAAAGCGGCAAAGTCCGTTCAGAGACCAGCGCCTTTAGCGCCATCTCAAGCTCGTCTTCACGTTGCGTCAAACCGGCCGGCGGGTTGCCTGACATCGTCGTCATCAGTGAGCGTCACCGTTCGTTTGTAAATACCGATACGTATTAGAAAGTGCCCTGTCACGGGGCAACTCAGCCAAGGACATTCGTCCACACACGTTGGATCATTTCCAGTGAGATCGCTCCATGCCGGCGAACCAGCGGAGGGTCCACCGAGAAGTCTACGACCGTCGAGGGCGCGTCGTGCGCTCCGCAGACGCCTTCTACAACGAATCCAAGGGCGTCTCCGAAAGCGTCCTTAACTCCCGTCGCCGTTTTCAGAGATCGTTCCCCCGATAGATTGGCCGACGTTCCGGTGATTGGACCGCCAACGGCACGAGCGATGGCCCTTGGAATGTCGTGATCTGGCACCCGCACTCCGACGGTGCCCGCACCCGCCGAGACCACCGCCGGCAATTCTTCGACAGCGGTAAGCACCAGAGTCAGCGCGCCCGGCCAGAACGCACTTGCAAGCGCAGTAGCTCCAGTGGGCACAGATGCAGCGATCATTCCCAGATCCTCAGGCCCCGCTATCAGCAAGGGAACCGGGCTATTTGCGGGCCTGCCCTTGCCGGCAAACAACCTTCTGACCGCGGCGGCGTTAAAAGGATCGACACCAAGTCCGTAAAAGGTATCGGTTGGAAAAGCGACCATTCCCCCGCTTCTTATCACGTCCGCCGCCGACTCCACTGATCCGTCCGCGGAAGGGCCGGTCGCGCCCCGCTCTGTGTTGCGGCTCAAAGTAGAAGTCCGTGGTTGGGCAACGTGCCGCTCCCGGCGTCACTGATATTGGAAGCTCCGTCCGTTGTTCGGCGGCACGGCGCGGCGCGGGCGATGATGCCCACGAACGAATTACGTTGACGGAGTTTAGCACGGGTGCTAGCTTTAATCGTCTAAGCAGACGCCCTTCAGCGCCGGTGAACTGGACAGGCCAGTTCCCCGGCAGACCTGCACTGGGAGTTAATGTCAGAAGACGCAGCGACGACCCCTCAGGAAGCACTCGAAAAGGCGGT
>JAPYSM010000088.1 GCA_029936485.1 Dehalococcoidia bacterium | reverse complement strand
GACATGACGCCGTCCGAGATCGCCAACGCCGTGACCTACCAGATGGGCGCACTTGCGGCGTTTACCAGCGACAAAAAGCTCCAGCACCTGAAGCCACACGGCGCTATGTACAACAAGGCCGTGCGCGACCCCGCACAGGCGGCGGCAATCGTGAGGGCCGGGCTTGATTTCGATCCGTCGATGATCCAGTTAGTTCTGGCCGGCTCCCAGTGGGAGAAGGTTGCACGCGACGCCGGCGCACGTGTTGCACGAGAGTGCTTCGCCGACCGGGCCGTTACGCCGGACGGTGCGCTGGCCCCAAGATCGCAGCCCAATGCGGTGCTCCACGACATCAACGAGGTGATAGACCGTTCACTCCGTCTCGCCGTCGAAGGCCGTGTCACCGCCGTCGACGGCACCGACATCGATTTCGTTGCAGACTCGATCTGTCTCCACGGCGATAATCCCGGAGCCGTAGAGCTGTCGGCAGCGCTAAGGCAGGCGTTCGAGAAGGAAGGCCTTCAGATTCGCCCTATGCGGGAGTTCATCCCATAGCGGGGGCGTCGTGACCGCCGGCACACATCCAGAACCGCGCATCCTGATATGTGGCGAGGACGCTCTCGTCGTCGAGTTCGGCAACGGCATCGACCCCGTTACCAACGATCGTGTCTACGCGCTCGCAGCAGCGGTAGAAGCAGCGGGAAACATATCAGTAGCAGAGCTGATCCCGACCTACCGTTCACTGATGGTCCACTATGATCTGGAACTGTCATCGGTCGAGGAAATGACCGGGTTTTTGAACGATCTAATCACTAGCTCCGAACCGTCAACTGACGATCAAAACAACTCTCCACGCCGGATCTACGAGCTGCCGGTCGCGTACGGCGGCGCGCACGGAGAAGACCTGGATGACGTCGCAGGTCACGCCGGCATGATGGCGGATGAGGTGATTTCCATCCACTCCGGCACCGACTACCGTGTCTACATGCTCGGCTTCGCGCCGGGCTTCCCTTACCTGGGTGGCATGGATGAGCGCATCGCCACACCGCGGCTTGCATCGCCACGCGTGCGCGTACCCGCAGGCTCGGTGGGTATCGCCGAGACACAGACCGGCGTCTACCCGATAGCCTCCCCGGGTGGCTGGCGCTTGATCGGGAATACGCCGGTATCGCTTTTCGATCCCAGCGCCGATCCACCTGTGCCCTTCCTTCCCGGCAGCTTCATCAGGTTCGTGCCCGTGTCCTCAGAAGATGCGAAAAGAGTTGCGGCTCAGGTCTCTGACGGCACATACCGGGTCCAGATGACGGAACACGAGGGATGACCGTGGACGCGCTGCGAGTCGTATCCCCGGGGCCGCTCTCCACAATCCAGGACCTCGGCCGTCCCGGTTACCAGCGATTCGGCGTATCCGTGTCCGGGGCCGCAGATCGATACGCGCTCAGGCTCGGAAACCTGCTCGTTGGAAACGATGAGCGGGGTGCAGCGATAGAGGTCACGATCGGCGGAGCAGAGTTCGAGTTCACGAGTCCCGCGATATTCGCGATCACCGGCGCCGATCTCAGCCCGACGCTGAACGGCACATCCATCGCCTTGTGGGAGACCGTCAGCGCAGCCGCTGGCGACCGCCTTTCGCTCATGTCACCGGCCGGACCGGATTCTGGACTACGCGCTTATTTGAGCGTCTCTGGAGGATTTGACGCTCCCCCTGTACTTGGATCCCGATCCACCCACATCGGAGCACGTCTAGGTGGAATCGAGGGCCGTGTGCTGGAACCAGACGACGGAATCCCCACCGGGCCGGTCACGAATGCTGTGCGGCCGGGGAGACGCGTGCCACAGGACCTGTTGCCACAGTACGGCGGAGACATCGTCGCCCGCGTCGTACCGGGTCCACAGGATGACCTGTTTGATTCAGACGCCACCGCCACCTTCTACAACTCCGCCTATACGGTCAGCGACAAGAGCGATCGTGTGGGTAGCCGACTTGAAGGCCCGCAGGTTCCGGCCATAGACGGTGCGCACGACATCATTTCGGACGGCGTGCTCAGCGGAGCCATCCAGATTCCCGGGGATGCCCAACCGATCATCCTTCTCGCGGACCGACAGACCACCGGCGGGTACGCAAAGATCGGCGTCATCGCCAGCGTCGATCTTGCCCTCGTGGCACAGGCGTCGCCCGGGGCAACGGTCCGGTTTGAACGAATCTCTGCCGAGGATGCCTCGGCATTGGCCCGTGACCGCATCGCAACGCTGCGTGATATCTCATTTGACGGGCCTGCTTCCGGAACAGTCCAGGGCAATGATTTACGTCGGGAATACGATTTACAGATAGATGGATCTGGTTACCGGGTCGAAATCACGTCCGGCGTAGATGGCGGTCAGACGATCGCCAGGGTGAACGGCGTCGAGTATGTCGTACACGTCCATCCCGGGGAATAGTCCTCATCTCACCGATTACGGTGAGAAATCGTCCGCGCCCTGATAAGATTCTCCTCGTTCAGGAAGACCTGTTCCGGCCATGATCCGGAATCGGTAGCCTGAGCATCACCACGTCATTATTTCGGACCGGGATTACACCCTTGGAGCCACGCCACGTCCAACGCTGAACTTCTCGAGGATGGACTACTCGTAACCGGCATCGGTATGGGTGTCGTCGTTGGCGTCCTCGTCCTTCTAATGTTCACAATCCAGGGACTCGGCCTGTTTGACCGTATCGTTCAGAGACGGCAGTCGGTCACAGCCGTGCTCGACGCCCCATCCGTCACCACAGCCATCCCGGAAACTCCGGCCGGCGAAGCCACTACGCGCGGCGAGATCGTAGCCGCTATCGCAGCAGCGCTTGCTCTCGCCGAAGATGAATCACAGGTCCGTCACGTTCTTGACAACCCACCCTCTGGCACTTCGCCAGGCGCGTGGGCACAGGCCGGGCACAGGCACCTGATGGACCAACGAGGAAGGCCTCTACGATGAGTCCACGGCGATACAAGATCACCGTCGATGGCACGTCCCACGAGGTTGAGGTGGGTGACGTAGTAGCATCGCCAGTCCGCGTGAACGTTGACGGCGTTGATTACGACGTCGAGGTCCCGGGCAAACCGGCCCGTGGCGCCACGCCTGCACAACCATCTGCGCCAACCCGTCCCATAGCGAGGCCAACCGCGCCGGCATCTCCCACAACACCGGCGCCCACCCCGGGCGCGGGCGCAAACGCCATGACGGCCGTTATGCCGGGACGGGTGTTATCAGTGGCAGTCTCGGTCGGCGACTCGGTAAGCCGGGGCGACCTGATATGCGTCATCGAGGCCATGAAAATGGAACAGCAGATCGGCGCAAACAGGGACGGCGTCATATCTGCGGTCCACGTTTCCGGCGGAGATTCAGTCGCACACGGCCAGACCTTGGTCGAGTTCGAGTAACCAACAAATATGGAATTTGAATCCCTTTGGGAAGGCTTCACGGCGATAGGCGACGACCCCCGCATGGTCATCATGTGGGGCATTGCCGGGTTCCTCTTCTACTGGGGCATCGCCCAGAAGAAAGAGCCGCTCTTACTCCTCCCAATCGCCTCTGGCATCCTGCTCGCCAACATGCCGCTGGAGGCATTGACCCGTGAGGCCGGCGCGGGCGGCGAAGAAGGGCTGCTCCGATTCTTCCAAGAGAACGCGCTCAATAACGACCTGATGCCACTACTCATCTTTATGGGTCTCGGCGCTGCGACCGATTTCGAACCGGTCCTCTCAAGTCCCCGCTCGCTCCTACTTGGCGCCGGCGCTCAATTTGGCGTGTTCGTGGCAGTACTCGGCGCGCTTTTGCTGTCGTTTACCGGCGTGTTCGATTTCGGACTTCTTGAAGCGGCGTCTATTGGGATCATCGGCGGGGCAGACGGACCGACCACGATCTTCATCTCCAACAAGATGCGTCAGTTCGGGTTAGAAAACGGCGTTCCGGTCTCGGACATCGTCGGCGCGACCACCGTCGCCGCCTACTCTTACATGGCGCTCGTCCCGATCATCCAGCCGCCAATCATCAAGCTCCTCACGACCAGGCGCGAGCGGCTCATCCGCATGCCCTATCCGGACAAGCCGGTCTCACGCCGCGTCAAGATCATGTTCCCGATACTGACGACCATCGTCATCGGCGTCCTCGTGCCGCAGGCCGTGCCGTTGATCGGCATCATGATGTTCGGAAACCTGATCCGTGAATCTGGGGTCGTGCCCCGGCTTGCCAACACCGCCCAGAACGAACTGATGAACATCGTCATCATCCTACTTGGCCTGACGGTCGGCTCCCTCATGCCGGGGCGGATATTCCTCCAGACCGAAACAATCGGCATATTCCTGCTCGGACTGTTCGCGTTCATCGTGGCGACAATCTCGGGATTGCTGCTGGCGAAGGGCATGAACCTGTTCAGCCGTAAAAACCCGATCAACCCGATGATCGGGGCCGCCGGAGTGTCCGCCGTTCCAATGGCTGCACGGGTAGTTCAGGACATGGCGAGCAAGGAAGATCCGGACAATTTCATACTGATGCACGCCATGGGACCGAACATTGCAGGTGTGATTGGAACTGCCACAGTGGCCGGAATTCTGTTAAACATCGTTCCGCAACTTGTGACTTAGACAAACAGATCACGTGGCCGCCTTTGTCTTGATAAGACCAGGCGCCACCAATTTAGGAGCACCGATGGTCGATCGCAGCATGCGAGGCATCTTTCCCGTCTTGGCGATGCCGTTCGACGTGGAAGGCAATATCGTCGTCGAAGACCTCCAGCGGGAAGTCGACTGGATAGCCGGGCATGGTATCCCCGGAGTCGCCATCGCTCTGGGCAGCGAGGTGTACAAGCTCTCGGACGAAGAGCGCGCTTTCGTCCTGAAGACGGTTGTCGAGGCCGCTAAAGGCCGCCTGAAAGTGGTCATGAACACCGGCCACGAAGGGACCGGCGTCTCGATCGACTACGCCAGATCGGCGCAGGACCTCGGCGCCAGCGCGTTGATGATCAGGCCGCCATCCTTCGCACAGCTTTCTGGCTCTGAGGTCACGAAATATTTCGTCGCCATCGCAGAGGCGATCGATATTCCGATCTTCATGCAGGACGTAGTCGGCTCCCCGGTGCCGCCGCCGCTCGCGGTACAGCTTGCGAAAGCGCACGAGAATCTTTGCTACATCAAGGTAGAGGTGGCACCGTCCGTTCCCAGATTTGCTGACCTAGTGGCACGTACCGGCGCATCCGGCTTGATCCCGTTCGGCGGGTCTGGAGGCCAGTTCCTTCTTGAAGAAGCCCGGAGAGGCTCGCAGGGGTCGATGCCGTGGGCGGTAATCCCGGACGTGTACGCCCGGGTGTGGGACGATTTCCAGTCCGGCAACGAGGTGGACGCCGAAATCCAGTACCGGCGTTACGCAGCGCTGAATCGCACAATCGCACAGGGCATGGGCGCTGCGATGTGGGTTAACGACTGGATACTGATACGACGTGGCGTGTTCCAGGAGACCTCGCAGCCAAGGCAGCCAGCACCCCGTCCGGACGATCAAACTAGGAAAGAGCTCGACGCCATGCTGGAAGAGCTTGACCTGATCGGGAAATGACCGGTCGAATGACCCTCATGTCACTAGGCAGTTACGGGGAGCGCAACATTGGTTGATCGCACCATGAACGGGATCTTCCCGATCCTCGCGACGCCCTTCGACGATAAGGGGCAGATCGACTTCGAAGACCTCGAACGCGAGGTCGAGTGGATGATCGGCGTGGGTGTGAACGGCGTCGGGATTGCCGTAGCAAGTGAGATATACAAACTCACCGACCCCGAGCGGGACGAGGTCCTGTCCTCCGCCGTAAAGCAGGTCAACGGGCGCGTCCCGGTCGTCATGAACACCGGCGCCATGGGCACGGATGTGACGGTGTACTACTCTCAACGAGCGGAGGAACTCGGCGCAAACGCGCTGATGATCCGGCCGCCCAGCTTCATCGCCATGCCGGCCAGCGAGGTGATCGAGTTCTTCGCCCGCGTCGGCGCATCGGTCGGAATCCCGATTTTCCAGCAGGATCAGGCAACGGCTCAGGTACCCCCGGCTATGGCGATAGAGATCGCCAGACGTCATGAAAACCTTTGCTACATCAAGGTCGAAACGACTCCGACGGTGCCGCGAATGGCCGAAACGGCCGCGCTCCGAGATGCGGCTGCAGAATCCGGCGATGCCGCCGGCGATCTCATTTTGTTTGGCGGCGCGGGCGGCACGTTCCTGTTCGAGGAGCTGCGCCGCGGGTCAGTCGGGACCATGCCCGGCTCCGTAATACCTGACGTGTTCGTCAACGTGTGGGAACGCTGGCAGGACGGCGACGAAGAGGGCGCAGAGACCGAGTTCCGGCGTTATGGCGCGTTGATCCGGACACTGAAGCAACCCCAGGGTCTCGACAACTGGATCTATAAAGAGATCCTCGTGCGGCGAGGCATCTTCAAGACAGCCCACGCCCGTCACCCCGCGATGAAGCCTGATCGTTTTCAGATTTACGAACTGGAACAGATGCTGGACGAACTAGAACTCGAAGAGCCGGAAGCTTAAAGAGCACTGGTATCTTCAGTTATGAACACCGAAACACAACAATCCGAAACAAGCTCCCACTCCGTCTCCAGCGCGGCAGCATGCCTTTGTTGCGATTCCGACTGCGCATGTATGCGGGGGGCCGGACTGTTCAGCGCGTTCCACCCGGCTCCCAGTAGCACCTGCAACCCAGTGAACCCGGTGAACCCGCCACAGGCAGGCATCCAATGATGCCGCTCCTGGATGTCTGGTCCAGCAGTCCGTTATCTGATTTCTCGACCGTGGAGATCATTCTCCTCTCCGTCCTCGCTTTTGGCGTGGCTTATGTATCCGGCATGGTCGGCATGGCGTTGGGCGTCGTCCGATTGCCTCTTTTGATCGCGTTTGGCATCAGCGTTCCGATAGCCGCCGGTGTGAACCTCGCTGTCAGCGTTGTAACGGCGGTGACGAGCGGATTTGAGCACTGGAAAAACCACCGGATAGCGTTCCGTGTGGTGCTGCTCATCGGCGTGCCCTCGTTTATCGGAGCCTTCTTCGGCAGCCTGGCATCTGACTCGATACGTGTCTGGATCCTACTGGCGATCGTCACCCTCGTGCTGCTGTGGTCCGGCCTGGTAGCGCTGGCACGTGCTCTACGCACCATGGATAGGGAAGAGGTCAGGGACGAATCGGTTCAGGTCCCGTTGCCGTCGACACGCCGGTTGATCCTGGAGATCACGGTCGGTTTTCTCATAGGCGTGCTCGGGGGAGCCGTCGGGCTGGTTCTCGGTACCGTACGAATGCCGGCCCTGGTGAACGTACTGAAACTTCACCCTGCGATAGCGATCGGCACCAACACGATCATCGGGCTGCTGGTCGGTGCGTCCGGGTTCGTCGGCAAGCTGATCAACGGGGACGTGGACATCCTGCTGATTGCGCTGCTGGGCATCAGTGGCATGGTCGGCAGCTATCTGGGCGCTCGACGGACCGGCCAGATGAACACCAACAACCTCCGGCTCGCCATCGGCATAGTGCTGATAGTCGTAGCGCCCTTCATGGGCGTAAGAGCCGCAATAGAATTCCCAAACTAAGGCCCCCCAGAGGAGCGGTTGTTTTTAGGGCGTGCTGGTGGTTCAGGCTTGGTCGCGTCTATCAGATCGTCAATAGTTGTAGAGGCGTATGGCAATACGCCCTAGGGCGTTCACCAGAACAATTCTTACCGCCGGGCACGGTATTTTGTCATCCTGAGCCTCGGGCTCAGGATGACGCACCACGTTCGTTTAGAACGTGGTCCACCCGCTCCCGGGAGACCCCCTTAAGCCGTCGCCAGCTCCACGACTGCCTCGGCTATTTCGTCCGGTTCGCCGGACGACAGCACCCTCATCGTGACCTGGCGTGAGGAAGCCAGCCCGGTCATCGGCATAATCGCCGCCGACACAGAGGCCGGGACCCCGGGCTCATCAAACGTCTTGAGTGCAACGGTTACTTCTTCTTCAACCGCCACGCCGACGATAAGGCCACCTGTTTTCTGGATGCCCATAAACGGCAGCACTTCATCCGCAGCCAGAGCCTGACCTCGGATGTTCACACCGACGGCCTGCAAACGCTCGCCGGCGGTTGCGGAGGCTATATCATCAGGCCATTCCCCTTTTTCGGCGTTAACAAGAACATCGATCTTGCCGACCTGGCCCTGGATCCACAGGAATACCTGCCTAACCGACGTTCGATCCATCACATCCATGTGCGCCAGCAGACATCCTGAACCGAGGGTCTGGATATTTACGTAGACCTCATGCGCTGTATCGCGATCCCCCGAGTACGTAATCGCCACCGTCTTCGCACCAGCTCGCGCGAGAGCCTCGGCAATCGCCCGTCCGCGCGCCTGCCCCCCGCCCGTCACAACACACACCTTCTCCGCTATCGGAACGTCGACGTGATAAGTCTTATCCGGGTCGAAACCAGCCGGACCGTTTTCCTGAGAATCGTTAATCGGTGTAATCAATAATCGCTCGGCCGGTAATGAGGCCCGCCTGCAGGTCGTCGCACGCCTGGTTGATATCTTCAAGTCGATATCGTCGCGTCACCAACTCATCCAACTTGAGCTTACCCTCCTCATACCATCGCAGATACATCGGAAAGTCCTTTTCAGGGTACGTCGCGCCCAGGCTGCCCCGGTAAGTACGCTGGTGATACATGAACAGACCGGGGTCAATGGTCATCTGTTTGGCCGGCATACCAATCAGCACCGCCATGCCGCCGTGGTTCTCCGCGCCAGATCCCCCTCCGCGCGTCATCGGGAGTATCTGTTCACTTGTGATCTGAAGCCCGATGGCGT
>JAPYSM010000087.1 GCA_029936485.1 Dehalococcoidia bacterium | reverse complement strand
TCGGCAGCGTGCAATCGCCTTATACGGTATCCAAGGCGGCGGTGATCCAGTGGACGCATTTGCTGGCAATCGAACTCGCTCCTCACAACATCACCGTAAACGCTGTTTGCCCGGGAGTGCTCTGGACGCCAATGTGGGAGACGATCGCCGAAAATCAGAAAGCCAACAACCCCGAACTCGCCGAGCTCACGTCTCGGGAGATTTTCGATCTGAGCATCAAGGAACGAATGCCGATGGGTCGAGAGCAGACGCCCCGGGACATCGGAAAGGCGGTCGCGTTCCTGGCCTCAGACGACGCATCGGAGATCACGGGCCAGGCGCTGAACGTCAACGGCGGAGCGGTGATGAACTGATGATCGTCACTCAGGGAGTTGTCCGTGACTGACTCGTACGACGTAGTAGTAATTGGTGGGGGTGTGATGGGGTGCGCTACGCTTCACTACTTGGCAAAGATGGGCGTTACGAACTCTCTCCTGCTTGAGAGGGACACGCTCGCAGCCGGGTCTACTGGCCGGTCCATGACGATCCTGCGGAACCACTACTCGAACGCGATCACTACCCGGATGGCACAGGAAAGCCGGAATGTGATCGCCGATTTCGAGTCCGAGACTGGGCATCCCGGCGGGTTCGTCAACACGGGTTATGTGTTCCTCGTTATACCCGGGCAGGAAGAGGCGCTTCGCGCCAACGTTGCGCTTCAAAATGAACATGGCGTTGACTCACGCGCTATGACGTCGGAAGAAGCTGCGGCGCAGTGGCCTGAGATCAACTTTGAAAGCGTTGCAGCGGTCGCATTCGAACCTGATTCGGGGTATGCAGATAGCTCTGCCGTTACCAACGGCTTCGCGTTGAGCGCCCGTGAGGCCGGGGCCGAAGTCCGCCTCGGTGTCAACGTCACCGGGATTGTCTTGAACAGAGGCCGTGCGGTGGGAGTCGAGACGGATCAGGGACACATCAACGCAGGCGCGATCGTCCTCACAGCCGGCCCGTGGATCCCGGAGTTCCTGCATTCGGTTGGCGCGCCATTGCCGCTCACATGGGTTCGACACCAGGTAGTAAAGCTTCACCGACCCCTGAACAAAATCCCGACACACCCGATCATCGCCGACACCTCAAACGGCATCTCATTCCGACCCGATGCGGGCGATCTGACGCTCATCGGCATAAGGGAAGATCCGACAGATCGTGATACATACAACCAGTCGGTCGACCCATCATGCGCTGCAGACTCGCTCGAATACCTTGTGAACCGATACCCGGCATTCGACGAGGCCGGGTGGGATGGCGGCTGGTCTGGTCTGTTCACGGTCACGCCAGACCACCACCCGATAATCGACCGAGTACCCGGCATCGACAACCTCGTCGTAGGAGCGGGTTTCTCCGGCCACGGCTTCAAGCTATCGCCAACGATAGGTCGGGGACTCGCCGAGCTAGCTATGCATGGGAAGTCGACCAGCATCGATATGTCGGTGTTGCGCTTCACCCGGTTTGCGGACGACGACCTGCTGAGTTCCGCATACGGGGCCTCCGTCTTCGCCTGACCCGCGTGCGGGGATAGTTTGGATGGCGGAATGCGCTGTGCTCCGAGTCGGTAACACAGCGCCCTGCGGTTCTTGAAAGGCCGGATCGAACCTAAACACCGTGGTGCACGGAAATCCGGGAGATTCCTGAATCAAATCCAGGACGGCTCTTCGCCTTCGGGCTCAGGATGACATGGCGTGTAACGCTTCGTCCCGCCCAGTCAATTTGACCGGCGTTCCCGACCGCACATAAACTCCATTGCCACGCCAACCGGCGTCGTACTTGTGACGCTTGGCAACTTGGCGCCATCAGATCCGTGATCCAGATTCCGTACCTGATAACAAGCAATGAACAACGCTAAGCACATATTTCCCAGGCAGGCGGCTTGAACCTTAAAACACTGTTCGTTCCCGGCCCTTACGATAACCTGGCGCTCCCACTTAAAGGCGCGCTCGGACCGAACGCTAATCTGTCGTCGCTCGACTATGGGACCCTTTCTGACGACACCTCGCAGTTGGCGGCCCGCTCGGAGGCACTGGTGTTGGGTCCGGGCGCCGAAGCAGCCTGTGAACTGGCATCAGAAGACGGCGAAATCCAATTCGTCCAGTTCACGGGGTGTCGGCAATCGTCGCTCGCCGTAAACGCCCTGCAGGCGAACGGATTGACCGTCGCCAACGCCGCGCCGGTAATCGCCCCATTTGTAGCCGAACACACTGTGTCTCTGATTCATGCGGCGCTGGCGCTCGCCGGTCAACGGGCCCGACCGATAAGCGAACTGGTCATCGGGATAGTCGGGCTAGGCAACGTGGGTATCGAGGTCGCTCGTCATTTCGCCGAGGTCGGCGCATCTATCGTCTATCACGACATCCGGACGGTGGTGCAGGGCTACGCAACTGAAGTAGGGGCACGCCGACACAGCCTGGACCGAATGCTCCTAAACGCCGATGTCGTGTCGGTCCACGTGAGCGACACACCACACACGCCCGGAGTCATAAGCGATCGCGAGTTGAAGTTGATGAAATCCGGCGCCGTTCTGGTGAACACTAGCCTTCCGGAGGCGCTAGACGAATCAGACGTGGCTCAAGCGCTTGCGTCCGGGAAGCTTGGCGCGGTGGCACTGGGGGTGATGGAGACATACCCGGATAGCCAGCCGGGCCCACTATCCGGACAGGACAAGGTGATCACAGAGCTGTCGGATGCGACCGATCGCGAGGTCGTCTTGGAGGCCGTAGCCGCACTGGTCGCTGACAATCTGAAGCGCGTCGAGGCCGGTGATCCGCCACGTGGCTTGATCGATCCCGTTGGATTCCCCGGAGTGGGCGATCCTTCGTTCTGGTCTTCTCGACTCGCGCCGCGTCAACCTTAGGCACGCCCGAGATGCGCTCGGCGTCGCTTGTCCCTGTCTGAGT
Source organism: Dehalococcoidia bacterium (assembly GCA_029936485.1). GTDB lineage: Bacteria > Chloroflexota > Dehalococcoidia > Lucifugimonadales > Lucifugimonadaceae. The sequence goes on along the minus strand of JAPYSM010000087.1, from coordinate 5,916 downwards.
TCGCTCTATACTTCGGCCTTCTTGACAGCCCACACATTCATCTGCACCCGACACACGAATTAAGGACACCCTTCCCACATGGCCCTCAAAGTCGTCAACGTCTCACGTCCTATGGCCGATACCAGCATGTTCGAGGCCGCGGGGATCGAGTTCTCCCAGACACTGGTCGACTCGACGACCTCAAAGGCCGATTACATCGACATCCTCCGGGACGTCGATGGCGCAATGATCGGAACGCTTCCGCTCACGGATCGGGAGGTCCTGGAGGCGTGTCCCAATCTGAAGATCGTCAGTCGGTCCGGTGTGGGCGTCGACTCGATCGACCTTGCGGCAGCGACCGAACTCGGAATACTCGCCTGCAACACGCCTGGCATCAACACCTCCGAGGTTGCCGACCACGCAATGGCGTTGCTGCTTTCTCTGACGCGGCTGGTGCGAGAAACGGACGGGGCGGTCAAAGCGGGCAAGTGGAGCGACGACCCGGCCTCCGTCGCCGCATTCCGGTCAAACCTGCGCCGGATCGCCGGCAGCACCGTCGGCATCATCGGCCTCGGCAACATCGGACGGGCGTTTGCATCACGAATTCGTGGTTTCGGTCCTGAGCGAATCATCTCGCACGACCCTTACGTCCCGCAGACGACGGCAGACCTTTATGGTGTGCAGCTTGTGTCTCTTGATGAGCTGCTAACGACAGCCGACTACATAACGATCCACACGCCATCTACAGCCGAGACGCGCCACCTGATCAACTCGGACACGCTGTCCCGGATGAAGAAGACAGCGATCCTTGTTAACTGTGCACGTGGACCTCTCGTGGATCCTGCTGCACTTCAGATCGCGCTACAAAGCGGGCAGATCGAGGCAGCGGGCCTAGACGTGACTGAAACCGAGCCGATCGACGCCGAGGACCCGTTACTGGGCATCGACAACCTGATCGTCACGCCTCACATTGCCGGCGCTTCCCCGACATCCGCCGTCGAAGGCGGACGCAAGCAGGCCGAGAACGTACTGCTTGTACTCACAGGGCGGCCACCGCACGGACTCGGCAATCCCGAAGTGATCAAGACGATAGCCGTGTTGCGTGCCACCGACGCCGGTCGGTGGGCAGGGGTTCCGGACTTCTCAACCGCGCTAGCTCTCTAGGCGGTAGCTGGAGAACGGGGCCGTCTGCCCCGTTCTCCAGCTACCTTCACGAACCGAAAGTAGACGCCTCGCGCCAGGTAACTTTCGGCTCCCAGCCGAGCACGCGTCGCGTTTTGGCTATGCTGATAGCAGTAACGAAGCCCTCAAGACTACCCTTGACCTCGGCAGCCGCGTAGGCACCTCGCACAAGATCGATGATCGGGGTCAATGAGCTGGTATCTGCGGCGTTGATGTTGATGAAGAACGCCTAGCAGCCTCCGGGTTAGACAGCATGTTCACGCGGAACCCTTCGAACTCGGATGGCATGCGTGGGTTCGGTACCGCCGCCATGTGGATCACGACATCGTACCCATGCATCGCCGATATCACCTTTTCGGCGTCAGTTGTATTTACGAACTTGAAACTCTATGCGCCCGCTCCACCAGTTTTGAGCGCCCCCTCTTGCGGGGCGATATTATCGACCCGTAGCACCTCCGAACCGTGATGGACTAGCTCGAGCGCTATGGCACTGCCAGCATATCCGGCCCTTACGGTTACAAGGACTTTCATAGAAGGCGATGTCTTCAGACTGATCTAGACGTCACGGACATTCACGCTGACAGCCTCAGCGCCTGTAATCCGCTCTGAGTGGCCCCCACTAACGCTCTCACTCGTTGACCGGCCAACCACGCCCTCCTACCATGCGTTTACATTTTGAAGATCAGGCGGGCGAGCCCCCCCACTGGAGCCAATTCATGTCTAGCACAAGCACGAGAATCCCGGTGACGGCCTCAGAAGCACGTGCCGAGTTTCGAGAAAACCGACTCGCACAGCCGACCTCCGGCATGGCACCGGGGTTTGTGCAGGCAAACCTAGCGATCCTGCCACGAGAGTCGGCGTTCGAGTTCCTGTTGTTCTGCCAGCGCAACCCGAAGCCGTGTCCTGTTATCGACGTGATTGAGGCTGGCAGTGTCGAGCCGGTTATCAGCGCTCCGGGCGCAGACATCCGCACCGACGTCCCCCGGTATCTCGTCTATCGAGACGGTGTGGTGACGGATGAACTGCTTGATCTGAAATCAATCTGGCAGGATGACCTCGTCAGCTTCCTCCTGGGGTGTAGTTTCTCGTTTGAGCACGCCCTTATCGAGAACGGCATCGTGCTCCCGCACTGGGAGACCGACAAGAACGTCGCAATGTTCAAGACGAGCCTGCAGACAACCCCGGCCGGACCTTTCGCCGGCCCGATGGTCGTATCTATGCGATGGATACCGCAGGACAAGGTCGTCAGGGCGGTCCAGGCGACGACAAGGTTCCCGAACACCCACGGCGCCCCGGTACACGTCGGTAACCCTGAGGCGATCGGCGTGGCTGACCCCATGAAGCCAGACTTCGGAGACGCCTGGGAGCCAGCCCATCCATCTGACGTTCCCGTGTTCTGGGCCTGTGGCGTGACTCCGCAAGCCGTGGCGATGGCGTCCAAACCGCCGCTGATGATCACCCACGCGCCTGGGCATATGTTTCTCACGGACCTAAAAGATGAAGATCTGGCTGTCCTTTAGTGGATTACCGGAAACAGCACGGAGTACTCACTGGCGAGGTAGAAGGGTTAGTTGCACCCGCACACAAATGATGGCAGTAGAAGGCCGTCTAGCACCACTCATCGCTGAGCTTCCTCGAGAATTCAAGACGAATAACCCCATAGTCATTACGGAGCAAACCTGAGATGACCACCATCGAGGACATCATCCTCCAGAAAGACGGCCGCAACATTTCGGCGCTCCGTCCTTACCTGCCGTCAAACTACGTCGAAGAAGCTGCGGACTTGATCCTTGAGCACCCGGGCAAGGTGTTGATCGTCACCGGGTTCTACATCGTCTACGCAAATGCCCCCGAGACTGATGGGCCTCCCGGAGCCGCGGCGATAGGCGAAGCGCTGGGAGCGATCGGATACGAGGTCGCGTACGTGACCGACAAGTACTCTATGGACGTCATGAAGTCGGTCGCAGGAGACAAGCGGGTGATCGAATTCCCGATAACCGATCACATGGACTCGGCGGCGGCGGCGCGAAAGATCCTGGAGACGGAAAACCCGTCGGTCGTGATTGCCATCGAGCGCGCCGGTCTGGTTGGCGACGGCACGTTCCGGAATATGCACGGCACCGATATCTCCGCGTACAACGCCAAGATTGATCATCTGTTTGATCAGCATCCTTACAGTGTAGGAATAGGGGACGGTGGTAACGAAATCGGCATGGGCAATCTGCGGGACGAGGCGGCAAGTATCGACCGTCTTCCTGATGACCCATGTGTGACGACCACAACGAAATTGATGATCGCTTCCGTATCCAACTGGGGAGGGCTTGGACTTGTAGCTTCGCTGTCTCTCAAGAAGGGTGAGAATCTTCTACCCAACGTCGAGACCGAAAACGAATGGGTCTACGCGGCCTATGAATCGGGCGCAGTAGATGGCCCAACGGGAGAGCATCGACCCTACGTGGATGGATTTTCATTGGATGAGTACAACTCGTGTCTGACTGATTTGCATCAACACGTAGATGCTGAATTGAATTAATCCCTACTCTCAAAACTACCTTGTCGATAAATAAAAGCGCCGCTCCGTATTGTTGGAGCGGCGCTTTTATTTATCGAATCGTTTCTACTACGACCAGTAAGTCTGCTGAAGCGAACCCATCTCCCCATCACCGGCCCGCCAAACGGCTCCCTTTGGGTCCCATGGATTTAATGCTAACCACTCTTCATTCATATCAACACCTAGGCCTGGTAGTTCAGGAACGTTGAAGAACCCGTCTTTCTGGACTGGCGCCATTCCTGAAGTCGCATCCTGGAACCATGGCTGGAGGCCCCCTTCCTGGATCATAAAGTTGGGCGTGCAAGCGTCTAATTGAAGCGCCGCGGCTGTGCAGATAGGCCCGTACGGGTTGTGCGGCTGGAAACCTACGTAGTGCGCCTCAGCCATGGCTGCGATCTTCTTGAGCTCCATGATCCCGCCTGCCTGGACAATATCCGGCTGGATCATAGCCACGATCTGGCGTTGCAACAGGTCCGTGTAATCCCACTTCGTGAACAATCGTTCTCCGGTCGCTATCGGGATGTTCACGGCTTCCGCCACACGTTGCAAAGCATCAAGATTTTGCGGAGGCACAGGCTCCTCCATCACAAAGGGCCTGTACTCCTCGACCTCGTTCGCCACGTGAATTGCGGAAGAGGGCGATAGACGGCCGTGAACCTCCAGCAGCAACTCGACATCATCACCGACCGCCTCACGAACAGCCTTCATCTTGGCGATGGCGTTTCGTTCTGCGTCGCGCTGTAGAAAGATGCCGGTGTGGTCGAACGGGTCACCCTTGAGCGCCGTCAGGCCCTGTTCAACGAAGCCCATAGCCCGTTCAACGGCCAGTTCAGGCGTAGCACCATCCCATCGACCATAAGTCCATATCTTGTCCCGCATCTTGCCGCCGATTAACTGATACACAGGGACGCCTAGAACCTTGCCTTTGATGTCCCAGAGTGCAATCTCTATACCGCTGATCGCAGACATTTGGATCACTCCGCCACGCACGTGGAAGTGGTGGTAAAGGCGCTGCCAGTGCTCCTCGATCCGTCCCGGATCTTTCCCGACAAGCGTCTCGCCGAACTCGTTGACCATATCGACGACGGCAGATGGGCCACAAGTCGACTCTCCCCAGCCGGTGACCCCCTCGTCGGTCTCGATCTTTACGTAAACGTAATTTCGACTCCCAAACGGTGTTTTCGCCGAGCTTGGGATAGCTTTAACGCTGGTGATTTTCATGAGTGTGTTTCCAGAAATTTCAGGATTTCAGATTGTAATTCGTGATTTCTGGCGCCTAAGCCCACTCGGTCTGCTGCATCGAGGGCCAGTAGGCGGCACGTGCGTAACCCTCCGGGGTGATGTTCTCGACGGGCGGATTGGCCCTTAGCACCGCCTCATCCATTTCGATCCCAATTCCCGGCGCAGTCGGCAGATCAAAAAATCCGTCCTTCTGCTTCGGGAACTCGCCGACAACGACCTGGTCGAACCAGTTGCCGTGACCGCCTTCCTGGATCATGAAGTTGGGTGTGCATGCGTCAACCTGGAGCGCGGCCATCGAGTTGACCGGGCCGTAAGGGTTGTGCGGCTGGAAGCCGACGTAATGAGCCTCGGCCATCGCTGCGATCTTCTTCAACTCAAGGATTCCGCCCGCATGGCCGATATCCGGCTGGATCATCGCAACGATCTGCTGTTCAAGCAGGTCGGTGAACTCCCATTTGGTGTACAGACGTTCTCCGGTCGCCAGCGGGACGTTGATCGCATCCGCCACACGTTTCATCGCAGCAACGTTCTGGGGAGGAACAACCTCTTCGAATACGAATGGCCGATATTCTTCGATCGCCAGACCGACGCGTATCGCCGCCGCAGGGGCCAGACGGCCGTGCGTCTCGACAAGCAGCTCCACGTCATCGCCAACGGCCTCCCGGACAGCCTTGAGCTTTGCGACGGCGTCACGTTCCGACTGCACGGAACTGAACAAACCCTGGTGCCCGAACGGATCGCCTTTAAGCGCGGTAAGGCCTGTCGCGACCTCACGCAGCGCGTGTTCGACACACTCCTCGGGTGTTGCGCCATCCCATCGGCCATACGTCCAGATCTTGTCTCGCATGGCGCCGCCAAGCAGTTCGTACACCGGCACCCCGAGTGCCTTGCCTTTGATATCCCAGAGGGCGATCTCTATGCCGCTGATAGCCGCCATCTGGATCACTCCGCCACGAACGTTG
>JAPYSM010000086.1 GCA_029936485.1 Dehalococcoidia bacterium | reverse complement strand
GAGTACCACGGGGCACGGGAAACCCTGTGGGAATCTGGGGGGACCACCCTCCAAGGCTAAATACTTCTGGTGACCGATAGTGAACAAGTACCGTGAGGGAAAGGTGAAAAGCACCCCAAGTAGGGGAGTGAAATAGAACTGAAACCGTGTGCCTACAAACCGTGGGAGTTCTTCTTTTAGAGGAATGACCGCGTGCCTATTGAAGAATGAGCCGGCGAGTTAATCTGCGTAGCTAGGTTAAGGTATGACGTACCGGAGCCGTAGCGAAAGCGAGTCTGAATAGGGCGAGCACCGTCTTAAGAGGAAATCGTCTTTGAAGCTTTTAGTGAACGTTTGATTTTTGATTTTTGATTAAACCTTCGGGTTTATGAAGGATGAAATTTGAAGACTATTAGCATTGAGTGAACGAGACGGTGAAATCTTTCTGACGAGGGTTGTGCGGATTAGACCTGAAACCGTGTGAGCTACCCATGGCCAGGATGAAGCCCGGATAATATCCGGGTGAAGGTCCGAACCCGTTTACGTTGCAAAGTGATGGGATGAGCTGTGGGTAGGGGTGAAATGCCAAACGAACACGGAGATAGCTGGTTTTCTCCGAAATGCATTTAGGTGCAGCCTCGGATTATTACCTCGCGGAGGTAGAGCTCTGGATGGACTAGGGGGCGTGAGCTTACCAAACCCAACCAAACTCCAAATGCCGTAGAGGTTTATTCCGGGAGTGAGACAGTGACGGATAAGCGCCATTGTCGAAAGGGAAACAGCCCAGATCGCCAGCTAAGGCCCCTAAATACGGACTAAGTGTGAAACGTAGTTGGAATGCTCAGACAGCCAGGAGGTTGGCTTAGAAGCAGCCACCCTTTAAAGAGTGCGTAACAGCTCACTGGTCGAGGGTTCCTGCGCGGAAAATAAACGGGGCTCAAGTCCGTTGCCGAAGCTGCGGGATTCCAGAGTAATTCTGGGATCGGTAGGAGAACGTTCTCAGGGGATTGAAGGTAGATTGGAAGGTCTGCTGGACCGCTGAGAAGTGCGAATGCCGGCATGAGTAGCGACAATCCTGGTAAGAATCCAGGACACCGGAAGTCCAAGGTTTCCTACGCAACGTTGATCGACGTAGGGTTAGTCGGTCCTAAGGCGAAGCCGAAAGGCGATGTCGATGGACAGCAGGTCAAAATTCCTGCACCACTTAACTTCCGTTTTAAAGACTCGGGGGGACGCGGAGAGCTAGACGAAGCATGCCTATTGGACATGGTGTGTGTTTTCTTGCAGGCGAGCTGTGGCGTTAAAAATGTCATGGTGTTTGAGCTGAGAGGAATGCGAACCCTTAGGAACTCCTTCGGGAACTTCGTTGATGCTGGACCGCCAAGAAAAGCCCCGAATCAAGGAAACGAGTGACCGTACCGCAAACCGACACAGGTGGACAAGGGTAAATGCCCTCAGGTGACCGGGAGAACCATCGTTAAGGAACTCGGCAAATTAACCCCGTAACTTCGGGATAAGGGGTGCCACTGGCGTATTAGGTTTTACACCGAAAAGCGCTGGTGGCCGCAGAGAATTGGCTCAAGCGACTGTTTACCAAAAACACAGGTCTGTGCTAAAGCGCAAGCTGATGTATACAGGCTGACGCCTGCCCAGTGCCGGAAGGTTAAGGGGAGGAGTGAGAGCTCCGAACTGAAGCCCCGGTGAACGGCGGCCGTAACTATAACGGTCCTAAGGTAGCGAAGTCCCTTGTCGGGTAAGTTCCGACCTGCACGAAAGGCGTAACGACTTGAGCGCTGTCTCAACGGTGGACTCGGTGAAATTGCAGGACCCGTAAAGATGCGGGTTACCCGCGGCAGGACAAAAAGACCCCGTGGAGCTTTACTGCAGCTTGGCATTGAATCGTAGTTAATGGTGCGCAGGATAGGTGGGAGGCTTTGAAATTCTGACTTCGGTCAGGGTGGAGCCGTCGTTGAGATACCACTCTTCATTAATAGCGATCCTAACCTTTACAAAAGGGACATTGTCTGGCAGGCAGTTTGACTGGGGCGGTCGCCTCCAAAAAAGTAACGGAGGCGCCCAAAGGTCACCTCAGGCTGGATGGAAATCAGTCTTAGAGTGCATTGGCATAAGGTGGCTTGACTGCGAGACCTACAAGTCGAGCAGGGACGAAAGTCGGGCAAAGTGATCCCACGGTACCGAGTGGAAGGGCCGTGGCTTAACGGATAAAAGCTACCCCGGGGATAACAGGCTGATCTCGCCCAAGAGTTCATATCGACGGCGAGGTTTGGCACCTCGATGTCGGCTCGTCGCATCCTGGGGCTGAAGGCGGTCCCAAGGGTTGGGCTGTTCGCCCATTAAAGCGGCACGCGAGCTGGGTTCAGAGCGTCGTGAGACAGCTCGGTCTCTATCCGCCGTGGGCGCAGGACAATTGAGGGGCGCCGCTCCTAGTACGAGAGGACCGGAGTGGACAGACCTCTAGTGTGCCGGTTGTATCGCCAGATGCATCGCCGGGTAGCCATGTTTGGACGGGATAAGCGCTGAAAGCATATAAGTGCGAAGCCCTCCCCAAGATTAATTGTCCCGCCCTTCTTAGGAAGGGGTAAGATCCCACGTAGACTACGTGGTAGATAGGCCACAGGTGTAAAGGCAGTAATGCCCTCAGCTGAGTGGTACTAATGGATCGAGGGCTTGACCCACATTAAGGTGCGGCTGTCTCTCGGCTAATCGGAGATTTTTGGAGTCAGTTTATTTACGAATAAACGGTTGTTTAATTGCGCGTGGGGATCAATTGTCCTGCCCGCCTGCTAGACGCCCGCAAACTGATCAGTTAAGATCAATCTGCGGGGTGGAGCAGCGGCAGCTCGTTGGGCTCATAACCCAAAGGTCGGCGGTTCGAATCCGCCCCCCGCGACCATGTCAACCGGCCCGGACTCACGAGTCCGGGTCTTTATTTGTGAATAGTCCCCTGGTGGTTAGAGCGCAACGGACCCACCCGTTCCCATCCCGAACACGGTAGTGAAACGTTGTAGCGTCTACGATACTGCACCGGCGACGGCGTGGGAAAATAGACCACTGCCAGGGGGCTTTTCTTTTCAAGAATAATCCCCTGAATGCGTAGCGCATTTTTTGAGGAATCATTAGGACATAAATTAAAGGGCCACTTTGTTGGCCCTTTTTTATTTCCGGGAAATTAACGCCGCCTACACGTCCATTCCCCTGCCCCGTGAATCTCTGCACCACCCGAATCAATGCCAGGCGAACCATCGTCTAGGTGGTCTCATGCCGAGGATCCATCGCCATCTTTTCGACCAAACACCGATCGCCCGGCACCGCCATATCGCCAGGCTGGCCAATTGACGGGATTGGCCAGCCTGATCGACCAGTGACCCCGTGCCTCACTCACACATCACCTTGTACGGTGCGTAGTTGCTAAGGATCTTACCGACTCCCAATCTTGCGGAATCGCTCAATTCACTTAGGCACTGGCGATACCTCTTTTTGGATTAAATAAACGTCGGCGTCCGATCATTTCAGGGTGCGAACAAGGGTCACGTAGACCGCCAACCTGTGTACACGTTCAAGAAACGAATTGGAGGTAAGTGCCTTGTTCACTAGGCACTCCATCGGGCGTTACCTATAATGATGAGCATCTAAACCCGATGAAAGGCCACAGGTAACTTAGTTTGACTGACACGAACGAACACCAGACCCCCGAAACTGCTGACAGCAGCGACGAGGGAATCGATGCAACTCCAGAGAGTACGGAAGCCGTCACACCCGTTGCGGAGATCGAAGAAATCGTCGCAACGACCGAGACGGAAGAACCCAAGGCTGCCGAAGCAGTAGCTGAGGCTGCGGAACCGGAGGTTGCCGTCGAGAGCGCTGAGCCGGAAGCCGTCGTTGCGGTGGCTGAGGCTGCGGAACCGGAGGTTGCCGTCGAGAGCGCTGAGCCGGAAGCCGTCGTTGCGGTGGCTAACTCGCCAGTGGACGAGTCCACGCTGACGATGGCGGACCTGCTCGACGAGTACATGCCGTCGCGCTCGCTCAGGCGAGGAGATATCACTGACGGACGTGTCATGCGCCACGACCACGATGGGTTGCTGGTCAATATCGGACACAAGTCAGAGGGCGTGGTTCTTTCCAAAGAGATGCGCACACTTTCTGAAGAGGATGTCGCGGGCCTCACGGTCGGCGAGGAAGTGATTGCTTACGTCCTCAACCCGGAAGGGCACGACGGATCGGCCATCCTCTCTATCGATAGGGCACGCGGCGAACAGGGCTGGCGTGTACTTGAAAAGGCAATGGAGGTTGAGGAAACCGTCATTGGCAAGATCGTCGGTTCCAATCGCGGTGGGGCCGTGGTGGAATCAGAGGGTGTACAGGGCTTTATCCCGTTGTCCCAGCTGGTCGGCAAAGCCCGTGAGCTTTACGTACCAGGCGGAGAAGACCCCAAAGAGGGGTTCGTCGGCATGGACATCGAGTTCAAGGTTATTGAGCTCAACCGACGCCGTAACCGTGCGATCTTCTCGGAGCGATCAGCACTGCAGGCCTGGAAACTTACTCAGAAGAAGCGTCTAGTACAAGAATTGAACGAGGGAGACGTTGTGAAGGGCCGGGTAACTGGAATCTCCTCATTCGGCGCATTCGTAGACCTTGGTGGCGCAGACGGCCTTATCCACATCTCAGAACTATCCTGGGAGCCGGTGAAGAGTCCAGAAGATGTTGTCTCAATTGGCGACGAACTGGACGTACATGTGCTGCGCGTTGACAGGGATAACCTCAAGATAGCGCTCAGCCTGCGACGCTTGGGACCAGAGCCGTGGGAGACGATCGAGACAAAATACTCGGTCGGTCAGACCGTTAACGGGACTGTGACCAAGCTGGCCAACTTCGGGGCGTTCGCCCGTATCGAAGGCGGAATTGAAGGGCTGATCCACATTTCAGAGCTCAGCCCTCAAATGATCAAGCACCCGCGGGAGGTCGTCACAGAAGGTGATGAACTTGAGCTCAGGATTCTTCGCATCGAGCCGGAACGACGCCGGTTGGGGCTCAGCCTCAAGCAGACACGGGACGATGCGTACGAACCCGTCGAGGAAGATGAACGACCGGAAGCTGCAGCGCCGCGATCGACCGGAATATTCGATACACAGTCTCTATCGGAGATATCCGAAGTCTTCTCTGATAACGAGTAGGCGAATCGACCCAACACGAGGAAGGACAATTGATGCCAGGTAGGTTCGAAAAGTTCTCGGAACGCGCAAGACGCGTTTTGTCTCTTGCTCAGGAAGAAGCGCAGCGCTTCAACCACAACTACATAGGGACGGAACATATCTTGCTTGGACTTGTGCGCGAGACCGAAGGGTCCGCAGCGAAGGTCCTGTCCAACCTGAACGTCGAGCTGACGAAAGTACGATCCGCTGTCGAATTTATTATCGGCCGCGGTGAACGACCCTCGTCCAGTGAAATCGGACTTACGCCGCGCGCAAAGAAGGTAATTGAGCTGGCGGTCGACGAGGCTCGCCGGCTCAACCACCACTACATCGGCACCAACCACCTCCTCATCGGGTTGATGCGTGAGGGTGAAGGAGTCGCCGCCGGCGTCCTAGAGAGCCTCGGCGTTTCTCTGGACAAGGTCCGTGCAGAAACGGCCCGGATCCCAGAGCAATCTGCACAGGGCGGCGGACAGCAAGGCGGAGGCAAGGCCCAGACCGGCACGCGCACCCCGACTCTAGATGAGCTGGGTGTGGACCTGACGGAATGGGCGCGGCAGGGCAAGCTTGACCCGGTTGTCGGTCGAGAAGAGGAAGTGGAGCGTGTGGTTCAGATCTTGAGCCGTCGGACCAAGAACAACCCGGTCTTGATCGGTGAACCTGGCGTCGGTAAAACGGCGATTGTCGAGAAGCTAGCCCAGATGGTTGAGTCCGGCGACGTCCCGCCTACCCTCACGGGAAAGCGCGTAGTGACGCTGGATATGGCCTCCCTTGTGGCCGGCACGAAGTACCGTGGTGAATTTGAAGAACGCCTCAAGAAGGTAATCAACGAACTCCAACAGTCCGGCAACTGTGTGTTGTTCATCGACGAGATGCACACGATGGTTGGGGCCGGTGCGGCGGAAGGCGCTGTCGATGCCGCCAATATCCTCAAACCTGCGCTAGCGCGCGGCGAAGTGCAGGCGATCGGCGCGACGACGCTGGACGACTACCGGAAGTACGTTGAACGAGATCCGGCACTGGAACGTCGTTTCCAGCCGGTGACCGTGGATCCGCCGGACATTACAGCCACCGTGGATATCCTCCGTGGCATCAAGGGCAAGTACGAAGAGCACCACGGCCTCGCCATTACGGACGAGGCCCTGCGTGCGGCGGCATCGCTCGCTCTCAGGTACATTCCTGACAGGCACATGCCAGACAAGGCGATCGACCTGATCGACGAGGCATCTTCTCGTGTCCGCATCAAGAACAGTGTCCAACCCAAGGAGCTCAAAGAGGCTTCCAAGGAGTTGGAAAGTGTTCGGTCGGACAAGAATGACGCCATCTCAAACCAGCAGTACGAACGCGCAGCTGAGTTGCGGGACAGTGAAATGAAACTGTCCACGCAGGTCGAAACGCTTCAAGCTGCATGGGACGCAGACAAGCCGGACGCCAAAGAAGTCACGGATGAAGACATCGCTGAAATCGTAAGCATGTGGACGCGCATCCCCGTCACCCGTCTGGGTGTTGAGGAGACAGAGCGTTTGATTCACATGGAAGATTCTCTTCATGAGCATGTCATCGCACAGGACGAAGCGATCTCGTTAGTCGCTAAGGCCGTCCGTCGCGCACGTGCTGGGATCAAGGACCCGGCGCGCCCAATCGGCGCATTTATGTTTCTTGGCCCAACCGGTGTCGGAAAAACCCACCTTGTGAAACAGCTCGCTGAATTCATGTTCGGCGCAGAAGACGCCATGGTGCGGCTGGACATGTCTGAATTTATGGAGCGCCACACGGTTGCGAGACTTGTGGGTGCGCCTCCCGGGTATATCGGGTTTGACGAAGGTGGACAACTGACAGAGGCTGTGCGGCGGAAGTCATACTCCGTGATCTTGCTCGACGAGATCGAGAAAGCTCACCCGGACGTGTTCAACATTCTGCTTCAGATCTTTGAAGATGGTCGCCTGACCGACTCTAAAGGTCGGAAAGTGGACTTCCGGAATACTGTTGTCATCATGACCAGCAACCTCGGATCAGACCTGATCAAGCGTGACACCACGCTCGGGTTCGGCCGGGTGAGCGAGCTTGATGAGTCGCAAAGTGAAGAGCGCTACAAGCGCATGTCGGACAAGGTCATGGATGAGGTGAAGCGATTCTTCCGGCCCGAGTTCTTAAACCGGCTTGACGGCACCGTGGTCTTCCACCCGCTGACAAAGAGCCACATCGTCGAAATTGTCGACCTGATGCTGGAAACGGTTCGTGCCCAGTTGCTTGAGAAGGGCATGGTGCTCCAGGTTACGGACGGAGCAAAGGACTGGCTCGCAGAGAAGGGTTACGACCCGACTTTTGGCGCACGTCCTCTACGCCGCCTGATCCAGGACAAGATCGAGGACCGACTGTCCGACGAACTCCTTGCCGGAGCATTCACTGCGGGCGACCTCGTAGAGTTGCATATAGACGAGGAAGGCGGCGTTACGGTAACGACGCCGAAATCCAAGCGCAAATCGACCTCTAACGAAGAGGGTGAGGAAGCTGTAACGGCCGACGCCGAGTAGACAGCTTCAGGACCGGAACGTAAAAATAAGAAGAGGGAGCCAATGGCTCCCTCTTCTTGCGTTCGGGCAGCACCCTGCCCCCTGCGGCACATCGAGTTCGAGTTCTCTATCGCAAACTCGTGCAATTGTAATTGCAAACATTCGTATTTCTAATCACAATCTGACGGAGCCGGCCATGTCCACAAGTCTCAGTATCGGCGAGTTTGAGATCACAACCGTCCAGGATCATCAGGGTATGGATCGGAATCCATCCGAAATCTACTCAGACGTTCCAGCGGCGGCATGGGACCCATACCGGGATTTCGCGCTAGACCCAGATGGCTTCTACCGATCACAGTGGCGAGGGCACCTGATTCGATCGTCTGGTGGTGGACCCTCCATACTTGTAGATACGGGAATGGGTCCGGGGCCACACGATCACACGGGAAACCCGGGCGAGCTTATCGACAGCTTGAACGCACTCTGCGTGAGTCCGGAGGAGATAGGGATCGTGGTGATCACGCACACACACGGAGATCACATCGGCTGGAACGTTTCATACGACGGCGACTCGGCGAGAGCCACCTTTCCAAATGCCCGTTACCTGGTCGCCCAGGCGGACTGGGATCACTACTCTCTACCTGACAACTCAAACGACGCGTTCGATCACTCTGTAAAGCCGCTCGAAACCCTGAGGGTTCTTGATCTAGTTTCCGGCGTTCACGAGATCGTGCCCGGCGTTTCTACATTGCCGACCAACGGCCACACACCCGGCCACCAGTGTGTGCTGGTTGAATCCAACGGTCAGACCGGCGTCATCACCGGTGATCTCTTCCACAACGTGGCACAGATTTCGGAGCAGGACTGGTGTCCGATATTTGATTGGGACACGACGATCTCCACTCGATCACGCCAGGAACTCCTTGGACGAGCAGAGCATGAGGACTGGATGGTGTTCTCGGGCCACCTCGGGATCGACAATAGTATCGGCAAAGTAGTGCGCAACGGAGAGAAGTCTTTCTGGAAAGCGCTTTAACGCGCCGACGTATCCGAAGGGCCTGTGACGCGGGGTCGTTGCCGGTCAGGCCGGTAAACCGGATACTCCTGAAACACCTTTAGCGAATTACAGGTCAGGGGTCACCGGATTGCCACGAAGCGACGTGAAGACCGTATACATCTGCTCCGAGTGCGAGACTCGCTTCCAGCGCTGGGAGGGTCGTTGCTCCCGTTG
>JAPYSM010000085.1 GCA_029936485.1 Dehalococcoidia bacterium | reverse complement strand
ATGCCCACCGGCGACGAGACAAAAGTCGCCGTCTACATAAAAGACTGGCTGGCCAAAGAGGGCATCGATTCCCAGCTTCTGGCGCGTGACGAAGGCCGGGACAATATCATCTCCGTGATGCCCGGCGCCGATCACGAGAAGACGCGCTTGATGTTCATGTCCCACACGGACGTCGTGCCTGTCGAAGACTGGGACAAGTGGCGTTTCGACCCGTTCTCGGCGGAAATCTCGGGCGGGCGTATTTACGGCCGCGGCGCGTCCGACTGCAAGGCGCTGCTCGCCAGCCAGCTTATGGCGATGGCGATCTTCAAACGGAACGATGTCCGGCTGTCTCACGGCCTGCGACTCGTGAGCGGCGCCGACGAAGAGCACGGCGGTCGCTGGGGATTCGGATGGCTTGCCGACAACCACCCGGAGACGCTTGAGTCCGAGTTCGCCGTGAACGAAGGCGGCGGCACACCGGTCGAAACCGGCAGTAGCCTCGCATATCTCCTGGGTACCGGCGAGAAGGGACGTATGGAGGTCCACATCCGATTTAAGGGTGTCAGCGCGCATGCATCCGTCGCATGGACCGGAACTAACTCCAGCTACGCGCTGGCAAGCGCACTGGGAGCGATCGAGGGCTATGAACCAGACCTGGACACGTCGCTCGAATTCTTCAATCACCTCGGTACCTTCGCCATTGAAGACCGGCCAACGCCCGGTAATATCGAGTCAATAATTGCGCAGGCCAATGAGGACAATCCTCGCTTAGGCACCATCCTGAGGGCGCTGTCCCGAATGACCCTGACGCCGACCATGATCAACGGCGGTATCAAGAGCAACAGCGTGCCGGAAGTGTTCGAGCTGACATGTGACGTTCGCACGCTGCCGTTCCAGACGGAGGAATACGTACGCGAACAGCTGGACAAGGTGTTAGAGGGCATCCCGGGCGTTGAATACGATATCGACTATATGTCCGTCCCGAACGAATCGCCTTTCGAAACCGAGCTGGCAGATGCCATCAAGCGAGCGCAGTCGCTCGCCGTGTCCCGGGACGACATCCAGTGGGTCCCGGCGGTCAGCAACGGCTTCACCGACTCCCGGTTTACCCGTAACCTGGGCATCGTTACCTACGGCTTCAGTGGCGTGCACCCGGACGACGATCCGACGCTCTCAAGAGCGCACGGGACCGACGAATCCGTCGGCATAGCAAGTCTGGTATCCGCAACAAAATGCATGATTGCTCTCGCCTACGACATGTGCGGCGGAAGTTAGGTCAAGGCCAGTTTGAGGGTTACGGATCTTCTGGGCACGTCGTAATTGCCTGTGGGCCTACCCCTGAAATCACATGACTGATACGTACCGCCATCTCGTAATTGGGCGCGGAATCATGGGTTCCGCAGCCGCGATGCACCTTGCGGCAAACTCCGATGACGTTGCCGTTCTCGGCCCGACCGAGGCAATGGCGATAGCAGACAGTGCCGTACCAAAAGCCAGCCATCATGACGCGGGCCGAAACGCCCACTCCCTGGATGAGGACCCGGTTTGGTCTGAGCTGGGCGCGACCTCGGTAGCCCGTTACCGGGATATCGAAAAAGCGGCTGGAAACGGCTTCTTCGACGAGATTGGTTACGCGCGTATCCATCATGACGCGGCCGTTGTTGAGCGCTCTGCCAATCACGCTCTACGTTTCAGTGGCAAGCGACCCGAGGTCATGTCCGGGGACGAGGCTAATGAGCGCTTTCCGTTTTTCCACTTCGAACCGGGTGAGACGATTGGTTATCAACCAAAGGACGCCGGCCGCATAAATCCACGTGGATACGTAGATGCTATGAGTACTGTGGCTGCCTCTAACGGTGCAGAAATCATCGACGATCACGCCGTAGAAATGATCGTCCGAGACGGTGGTGTTCAGGTGCACACGGCAGGAGGGCAGACGCTGCTGAGCGAACGGGTGATCGTGGCTACTGGGGCATACAGCACATTCGATAACTTGCTTCCGATTCTGCTTCCACTGCACGTGCGTGGTCGAACCATAGTGATGGTTCCTGTGGATGACGAAACGTTGCCCGATTTAAGCGGAATGCCGAGCGTCGGGTGTCACCCTGGAGATGGAAGAGTACGGACGTACTGGCACCCACCGGTTACCTATCCAGACGGTCAAAAGTACTTGAAGATCGGTGGCGGTCCAGAAGGCCCGCAACGAATTTCTAACCTGACTGAATTGAACGAGTGGCTGCGCTCTGATGGCGATCCTGATATGGCGGATGCCTACCGTGCGGAACTGCATCGCATGATGCCTGGTCTGGAACTTTCTGACTCGGCAACCGCTGCGTGTGTGACCAGCGAGACGCATTCTCTACGGCCTTACGCCGAGGCGATTTGCGGCGGCAGAGTGGTCGTCCTAACTGGCGGCAACGGGCACGGTGCAAAAGCAGCCGATGCTCTCGGTGAGATAGGCGCATCCCTGATGCTTGAACAAGCCTGGCCGGGACAGACGACGCAGTCTCAGTTCGCTCTGCCTGATGCGGCCCGTTGACGGGCATTAGCTAACGGTTCGGGGGTAGAAGACGGATCAGGCCTGGAATTTCAGCCGACGTTTCGCCGAGCGAGCGGACTGGACATCTAGTCCCATGCAGTACTCGATGCCTCGAAGAGATCATCTATCAACGGTTCCAAATTTGTTTCGCCGTTGGCTAAAGCAGTTTTGAGGGTTTCTAGTTTCTGTTCCAGGTCTGTTCTTTTTTCATCAGTTAGCCATGCCCCGTACTGGACGATGGAATTCTCAACCTTGGCAATGGCTTCTAATGCACGGGTCTGCGAATCGCCATTTTGACCACCTGACTCATTGTCACCTTCCACCCAGCCGCCGGAACTGTTTCCGGGGGAAACCCATGCAGTCCCCAACGCCTCGTAGAGATCATCTATCAGGGGTTGAAGGTTGGGTTCGCCGTTGGCTAAAGCGGTCTTCAGGGTTTCTAGTTTCTGTTCGAGGTCTTTTCTTTTCTCAGCAGTTAACGATTCCCCGTACTGGGCGATGGAATTGTCGACCTCGGCAATGGCTTCTAATGCACGGGCCTCCGCACCAGCATTTTGACCACCTGACTCATTGTCACCCTCATAGGATTCCCAGGCCGTGTCGATTGTTTTGTACAGTTCGTCGATCAATGTCTGCAGGTTAGATTCGCCGTTGGAGACCGCTGTTTTGAGGGCCTGTAGCTTTTGTTCGATGCCCGCTCTATTTTCTTCACTCAATGAGTCGCCGTACTCGACAAGATCCTGTTCTACCATCGCAATGGCTTCAAACGCCATGGTTGAGCTAGTGGCTGGAATCAGGACCTCTTGCTGCCACTGCTCCTCCTTCGACATAGCGCCGTCCATCACACTAATGGCTTCTATCAAGTTGCCCTGATTGAGGAAGTAAACGGCCTGCTCCAACTCAGTTTTCATGTCTGAGATGAACGGGCCACTCTGACTTTTTATGCTGGAAATAGTTGTGTCTCGGGTTTCCTGAGGCATCTCAGCCAGCATTTCGGCCACCATCAGGTCGACCATATTTTCATAAGAGTCCGCGAATATTTGAAGCTGTAAAGCCAGTTCAGAAATGTCCCTGCCATCGAATATGAAGTCGTTATCACCAGATATGAAGGATCCGGTGAGCTTTGTGATCATGTCGTCGAGGACGGTGACCGTTTGAAGGAAGTCCTGGACCTCAGCCGAAGCGTTGGCTAAAACTTCAGCAAACGCCGCATCGAAATCGGCATTTATCTGTGCACCGTACTCATCCAACTCTTCCGTTAACTGCTGATCTTTAGCGACCATCGCACTGATCTTGAACTCATTTATACGGTCGTATAAGCGATTGGCAGTCGATATCAATTTGGCTGACTTGCCGGGGATCAGGATTACCTGGCCGGTTTTCAGTGGTTGATCCAGCGTCACCACTTCTCCGTCTTCGCACTCAAGTGACGCCACGCCAGAGGAACTGACGGCGAACACCTCACACTCTTTGTGGTCTTTTACGAGAACTATCGTGCTCGCACCCGATGGAAGGTCGGACTCGTTCAACTCGATGTAATCACCGTCGTCGCAGGTGACGGCACTCCTTCCAGATTCGGCCTGGCCTATCACGGTGCATCTCTTGTGACTTCGGTTGGTTACGAACTGTTCGACCGAATTGGCGATGGGAATTGCTTCGTAGGGGACCAGAGTTTTTCCGACGATGTAGGGCACCTCTTCTGACCACACATGTACCTTCCAACCGATGGGTACTTCAGGCTGAATACCCGTAAGGCCGCTGGAGATGATGGTCTCATCGTCCGTTCGTACATTGACGAACCCAGACTCGGTGGCAACGGTAAATCCACCCGTGTAGGTGTTCGTAACCTCCCCCCTGAAAACCGTTTTTAATGCGGGCAACTGGTCAGAAATCGAAGGCAATGCGTTGATAGTAAATGTGACAAGTTCGGACCATATTTCTGAACCCGCTTCTGCATTTACGTTGGTCGTTACACGCCAGTTATAAATACCTGGTTCTAGCGGCGGTCCATCGTATACGTACTGGTTAAAGTAACCTGCTGTGGCCTGTGAGGTTGCATAATCGTTATCCCAGTCCTCGCTTAAATAATACTCGTATATATCGCCGTAATGACGAGGATTTATGTTGCCAGTATGGTCTGCATATTTTTGAAACTCATCTACTGTGATTCCAGTAAAAACAGGGTCGTTTATCTCAGATAAAAAAGGTGTAAACGCCACCTCATGTACGACCACATTATCAAGATCGGAAACCTGTAATGTAACAGCCTTACCTTCTAATTGACTTTTGGCCGGAAGCCATCGAAATCGCAAAAAAGAATCAGCCCAAGCATCTACCCATTGGTGCCATTGGACATTCGTGTCCCATCCAAAAAATCCGTCGGAGTGCGATATGCCAAAACATCTGTGAATTAACTGGTCGGATAATTTGTTATTGAGGTCTACGTACTCTTCTAGTGTAGTTGCCTCGTAATTGCAGAATTGCCAGTCTTCCTTGAGGACCGGTGGATGGGATGTGAGGTTGAATACATGGTTTTCGCTCGGGTACATAGCGTGTGGAACGGGGGCTATTATTTCAAGGTTCGTACTGAAAATGGCATCGCCATCGTAGTCTTCAGGTGTTTGCTTTCCGACCCATTGATCACCGTAGAAGGCCCTCATGGTACGACCCTCTGTAAACGGGCCAGGATGGGTGTAATTGGAGCCGGACAACATGACTTCACTGCCAATTTCCATCGGGGACAAGAAGTAGTCGGGCTGGTTGCCGATAGCCTCCAATGCGAAGGACAAAAATGCCATATAATCCTCACCAACTAAGGGCAGTAAGTCTGTCGGTGAACTTGTGTCTGTGTTGATAATGGAAGCCCACGCATAGGGACCAAACGGGCTAGCCGACTCGTCCTGAAAACGTATGTCGATATTGGATTGATCAACAGTGACAGTTCCAGGGCCAGCAGGCCAAACGGTGGTGAATTCGAAATCCCCATCTTGTTGTAGTGGGCCGGACTCATATGGACCCACTATTCCTTTAGCTTTGTTTTTAAAAACTGTCTCAAACGTGATCCCCCTAGTCATGTCTCCCCCGAGATTTGTTCCTTTGACGGTGATCGTGTAGCCCTCCAGAAAGCCAACGTCAAGTTGTACATAGTCAGGAAGAATAACTTCATTAATAACAACACGTGGATATGCGGAAGGATGGAACAACCGTAAAGTGCCAGAATTGTTGGATATGTTTGATTCAACAATGTCATTGCCGGGGTTCACTACGTAGGCAATATGGTTTAAACCGGGTTGTAAATCCTCGCTATCAAAAAGGGCAGTGACAGTGGCATATCCAGCTTCGTCACCCTGGCGAGGAGGGACGATAACCTCGGTATCAACTACAACGTCGACTACCGCTTTCGCTGTCGTGAACGACAGGATTGTTGTCCCAGCATCAATAACTACCTGTTCCGTACCGCGATTCTGAATCGGGAGCTGAGCCCTTATCCCCCAGCCTGATGGAAATTCACCAGTGAGATCCGGGTTCGGTGCTGGGCCAGAAACTTGGAGCTTTATCCATCTCGGGGCAACAACTGAGGGGTCGAAACAAAGGTCAACGCCGGAAATGCTCTCATCAATCAGGCTGCAACTGCTCCACCCGACGACCGTTGATTGTTGAATCGGAACGACGTCACCAACCGACGGAACTGCAGGAGTGTCGGCCCATGCCGAAGAAACGGAGATCGCAGCTAGTGCAACGGCCGAAACGAATACGATGGTCAGGCGGGTAAAGTTTGTCATTCTTCCGGCCTGTATCCGATACCGAGGATCAATGATTTCTGTTGTCCGCCAGCGCTGCTGGAGATAATTTCGATGATGTTCAGCCCGGGTTCAAGGTCCATCACCTGGCTGAAACGGCCGTCAATATCTGGCTCCACCACATGCTCATTGATGGTCACAAAGGCGTCGATTCTTGTCCGCCCTTCCACCGTCAGGGAAGATTCTGTCACCACGGTATCCATGGCCTCAGGAGAATCCAGTTCCAGAAAAAATGCCGTCAGAGAATCCGGGCCGGGTGGTGAAACACTCGCGGCATCTGAACTGGAAATAACTTTGGATGATGCTTGCCCGAGATTCACCACGGGTTCTGTTTCCAGGTTCTGAGTCGGCTCGCAAAGGCAAGCACCAGCGATGCCTAGAATCGAAATTGACAACACAAACAGGAAACCGCGTCGAAGGGCACCCGGACGATCGAGCCATGTCAGTGATTCATGCCGGTGGATGATTCTCATGACGTAACCGCTGTTGCTTACTCGTGGTATCCCTTGTAGCCGGAGGGTGTAGACGGTCCGTGTTCGTGTCCGGGGACAATGCCGTCCCGTGCTGCTGCGATTTCCGCACTGCCTTTCGGTATCCAACCCAGGACGTCGGCCCCATGTTGGATTTCTCGCCAGCGCCATTTGTTGTTTGATATGGCGTTAAACGCGTCGTACATCAAGTTTTCTGGCGCGCTGATACAACGGTCGATCATATCTACGGCGTCCATCTGGTCGAGGAATCCCGGCCAGATGCCTCGGACGTGTGGCCGGTTCTCCTTTAGTACGCCACCAAGTTTGATTGCCAGGGTAGAAATGCCGTGTAATTCCGAATACAGCAATCCCAGGTTTTCGCCAAACGACTTGGCGACAGCGTACGGGTTGTTTGGGTACGGCCCATCTTCGATGGTGATCATTCGCCATTCGGTTGGAAAATCCGGGTCGTCCTCCCGCATGTTCGCGAGCTTCCAGTATGGCTGTGAGCGATCGAACATAAACCCGAGCTGTGTATTCCCCGAGCTCATGAACACAACCCTCTTTACGCCTGCTTCTCGCGCTGCTTCATAAACGTTCAATGTCCCCTGAACGCTTATAGGAAAGGTCGCATCCCAACTCTCGGTTAATCCTGTGGTCGCGGCAGCGAGGTGAAGGACGGTGTGGGTTCCTTCGAATGCCGGCCTGATAGCTTTTCCGTCGGTGATGTCTGCTTGCAAACTGGGAATGTTTACAACAGGGCGACGTGCTAGCCCACTAAGCTCGTACTTGTGGCCGAGATGTTCGATAACCAGCTGGCCGATGAGGCCGCTGGCTCCTGTTACGAGGACCTTTTTCTTGTCTGGCAAAGAATTACTCCATCGATGACGATCGGGCGAGAAAATAGGTCGCATTGGCAATAACATGTGCCAATGGACGACTGTCAGATGCAGGGTACTCCCTACATCTGCGACTGATTTGGACTGATTTCGTCGTCTTCGGGCTGAACACAGGAGAATTTGATTGGTCACAGACCTACAGCGAGCTCTCGATACGCTCTCACGTGACGAAGTAATCAAACTGACACGAGAGGTCATCGACATTCCAAGCCCGATGGGTGGAGAAGGCCCACTGGCGAAATATCTGGCTGATCGATTTCGCAATCTCGGCCTAGATGTGATGGTCCAAGAGGTAGAACCAGATCGATTTAATGTGATTGCTACGCTGAAAGGTACGGGTGGAGGTTCTTCGCTCATGCTGTTCGGTCACATGGACACCACATGGGGTGGTGACGAAGAGGGAGTTAAGGAACTTGGACCGGGTTACCAACCCGCTTCATACATGGATGGTGACTGGATATACGGTTCAGGCGCTTACAACATGAAGAGCGGCCTTACCTCAGCGATCGCCGCTTTCGAGGCGATTGTACGGTCAGGTGTTCGTCCGACCGGAGACTTGATCATGGCGTGTGTGGTCGGTGAGACGTGTCATACCCAAGTCGGTCAATACCAGGGTGCTCGCTACAGGGGTTGTGGGGTCGGTACGAACTTCATGGTCGGCAACGGGGTCACCGCGGACATGGCGGTTTGCCCGGAACCGACCTCGGGGAGAGTATCTATAGCGTCCGGCGGATATGTTTACTTCGAGATAAAGATCTCAGGAAATCCGGGAGCGACTTACGCCCGAGGCGGCGAGGAGATCGCTGTGAAACCGGCAGTCGATGCGATCGAAAAATCGCAGGATGTAATGGCCGCGATTAAAGACTGGGCGCCGGGTTATAAAAAAGCCCACTTGTATCGAGGTCAGGAGGCGACCAATGTTGCCATTGTTGCGATGGAAGCCGGTCATCCCTGGAGGCCTACCAAGCTGGCCCCTTTCTCTCGTGTCTATCTGGAAGTGGACACCATCCCGGGCCAACGTGTCATCGACGTAATCAAAGAGGTCGAGGCGCTAATGGATGATTGCCGATCACGAGATCCTGAATTGAAATTGGACTTGAGCGTTGTCCAGACACCTGAGGGTGGCGAAGTGTCCGAAGATGAGTACGTGGTGGAAGCGATGTCACGGGCACATACGGCCGTCCACGGTGCTGAACCTGAAATCACGTTTGATTCCTGGGTTGCGGATACTGCGACGATGATACGAGCCGGAGTTCCTGCAATTTGCTATGG
>JAPYSM010000084.1 GCA_029936485.1 Dehalococcoidia bacterium | reverse complement strand
GATCCTCAGGTAAATATGGTCCTCGAGAACATCGAGACGATGGTCGCCAGCGAAGGCGGACGGCTGGAGCTGGTCGATCTCGGCGACACCTCGCTCCACGTGAAGTACCTGCCAGGCGTCAATGAAGAATGCCCGGAGTGCGTGCCCACGCGCGACAACGTCGAGATGTTCATGACGATGTCCCTGAAGTTACACGCGCCGCTGATCACAGATGTCACAGTTGAAGAAGGCCCGCCGAACGTCTAACCCCCCCACGAACGGGTTTTGTTGTGGCCGGGGGAGCCTACCGAGGCCGAGAATAACCCTGTATAGGTGCACGCCCACTAACCGACTACGAGCGCTCCTCGCTGACCAGATGGGTCACTCACACCGGCGAATCACCCTCGCCCTCACACCAATCAGCACATATGACATTGGTGAACTGGGCGGATTTGTGGCAATGGACATCGATGAAGTCGTTGGGGGGGTGCTCACGTACGCGATCTAACACGAAATTTGCGAGATCGTCACGCTCGACGCCCATATCATATACAGGGCCGTGGAGTTGGCTCGGCGCTCTTGGACACAGTGAAACCATCGGACGTGCAACGGACATGCATCCCTCTCACGCTACTGACTACAAACGACAATCTCAGAGCACAGTGATTCTTTGAGCGCAATGGGGTCTGCATAGCCGCGTTCTACCCGGATGAACTGGACGTCGTGCGACAGGTCAAGTTAAACGTGCCAACCATCGGTGACTACAGGATCCCACTCCGAGACATGATCAAGTTCGATCTGCGCCTCACACAACCCTGAACATTTGGATATTCGGCATCCATCAGCGCCCGCAACGGCCACAGGCGCGATAAGCTCCCCATAAACTTGACCCAGACCTGACAGGGTCAACCGACAGGAGACCGTTATAACGACAGCAATCAGCCCCGGCCAAAAACTTCGAGAGGCCGTCGCCGCGGAGCGCCCCCTACAGATGCCGGGCGTGATCAACGCCTACCACGCCATAATGGCGGAGGCCTCGGAATATCGAGCCCTCTACCTATCAGGGTCAGGCGTTGCAGGCGCTTCTTACGGACTACCCGACCTCGGCATGACCACGCTCAACGATGTTGTAGAAGACGTGCGCCGGGTTACCGGAGCGAGCAGCTTGCCGCTGCTGGTCGACGCAGACACGGGTTGGGGCAATGCCTTCATGATCAACAAGGCCATCAAGGAACTGGCGCGCGCTGGTGCGGCTGGTATCCACATAGAAGACCAAGTCCAGGCAAAGCGCTGCGGCCATCGACCCAACAAAGAGGTAGTCACGCAAGAAGAGATGGTAGACCGCATCAAGGCCGCCGTGGACGCGAAGCCCAACCCGGATTTCGTTGTAATGGCGCGTATCGACGCCCTCGCGGTCGAGGGCATGGATTCAGCCCTCGAACGCGCAAAGGCCGTTGAAGAAGCTGGGGCGGACATGCTGTTCCCGGAGGCAATGCCTGAACTGGACGATTACCGAAAGTTCACGGACGCCGTAGATATTCCGGTACTGGCCAACCTGACGGAGTTCGGTCTGACCCCCGCATTCACCACAGACCAGCTTGCCAGCGTGGACGTTGCGATCGCCCTTTATCCGTTGTCAGCCTTCCGGGCGATGAACGCAGCCGCGTTGAACGTGTTCAGGACCATCAGGTCTGAGGGAACACAGGCGTCCACGATCCCGGATATGCAGACCCGTGATGAGTATTACGAATTGCTGAATTACAGGGAATTTGAAGACAAAATAGACATTCTGTTTGCAGAGTCGCACTCAACAGAAAGGAACGCTCAATGACCAGTGGATCAAGAGCAGGCGGGCTTGCGGGCGTCGTCGTCGGTGAGACACAGGTTTCAACGGTCGGACAGGCCGGGCATGGCCTCACCTATCGAGGCTACTCGATCGAGGACCTGTCCTCACAATCGACGTTTGAGGAGGTTGCTTACCTCTTGATCCACGACCAGTTGCCGAACGCTTCCCAGCTTGCGGAATACAAGGCCGAACTGGTCTCGATGCGCGGCCTTCCGGCGGCCCTGAAGGCGGTCCTTGAGCAGATCCCGGCGGACGCACACCCGATGGATGTCCTACGAACCGGGTGCTCTGCTCTCGGCACGATGGAGCCTGAGGGCGGCGAGCACAGCCAGACCTGGGTGGCCGACCGTCTGACCTCCAGCATGGCTTCGATTCTTCTCTATTGGTACCACTTCTCACGCGACGGAAAGCGCATCGACGAGACGGCGGGCGGTGACACTATCGCCGAGCATTTCTTGACGCTTCTCGCCCAGAACGCGCCGTCAGAACTGGCCCGTCGCGCTCTTGATTCGTCCCTGATTCTTTACGCCGAGCACGAGTTCAACGCATCGACCTTCACGGCACGCATCGTCACCAGCACGCTGGCGGACCAGCACTCCGCGATAGTCGCCGGGATTGGTGCGTTGCGAGGCCCGCTGCACGGCGGCGCAAACGAGGCTGCGATGGAGCTTCAGTCGGCTCACGCCACGCCCGATGCAGCGGAAGAGGCGGTGATGGGGATGCTTGGGCGGCGCGAGCTTGTGATGGGCTTCGGGCATCGTGTTTACCGCGATTTCGACCCTCGATCGGCCGTGATTCAGGAGTGGGCACGCCAGCTTTCGGAAGACCGGGAGAGCATGCAGCTTTACGACAAGGCGGTTCGGATCGACCAGGTGATGAAGCGTGAGAAGAACATGTTCACCAACCTGGACTTCTACTCCGCCGTCGCCTACCACCACATGGGAATCCCGACCGACATGTTCACCCCGGTGTTCGTGATCGCCCGAGCATCGGGATGGTCCGCACACGTGTTCGAGCAACGGGCAAACAACCGCCTCATCCGGCCAGCCGGCGAGTACACGGGCCCGATGGAACGGGCGTATGTCCCGATTGCGGACCGGTAGGGCGAGGTTCCTTAATTGGACAGCACCCAGCTAAAAGCGGTCCTGTTTGATCTGGACAAGACGCTAGCCGACTGGCCGCCGTTTCTCCAGCATATCGGCCTCATCCTCCGCAACGCCGGGGAGGACACGCCTCCTCAGCCGGAAGATCAGGGCGGCA
Organism: Dehalococcoidia bacterium; assembly: GCA_029936485.1. Taxonomy (GTDB): domain Bacteria; phylum Chloroflexota; class Dehalococcoidia; order Lucifugimonadales; family Lucifugimonadaceae. The sequence continues at coordinate 6,057 of JAPYSM010000084.1, read as the reverse complement.
CGTTTCCGCGCGGGTTCCAGTGGTTCGAAACCTGGATGCGTCGAACGCAGGCTCCCGGATACAAACCAGAGCAGCGCGTTCTGGACGCCCTGGCGAAGCTTGCAGACGCCGGTATCCCATGGGGCATCGTCACGAACGGGACCAAGTGGCAGCACGTCAAGCTGGTCAACATGGGGATTCAGCCGGAACCAGAGTGTCTGGTGATTTCAAAAGAGTTCGGCCACAAGAAGCCGGAACCAGAAATTTTCACCGAGGCGTTACGACGCCTGGGCGGACCACAACCGTCCGAAACCCTGTTCGTGGGCGACAATCCCCGCATGGACATCCACGGCGCCGGCAATGCCGGACTTGTTACCGCCTGGATGCATCGTGGCCGAACCTGGAAATGGGGATTACCGGAACCGGACTTCACGATAGATCACGTAGACGAAGTGCCGGAAATACTCGGTCTTTAATCGTAAATAAAGCAAGTTACAAACAAATAGTAAGCACCTAACCGATGAGCACCGGACCGCTAACCCATAACCCAAAATAAACGACGCATCGCGTCCGTACGTCCAAGGAGTTGAATTGTCTGCGTCTATATCCAACGTCCGGCCAGAGCCAGATCAGCTTCTCGCGGATATCGCCGACTACGTACTGTACTACTCGGTAGACAGCTCAGAGGCGATGAGCACGGCCAGGTACGACCTGTTCGACACAATCGGCTGCGGCCTGCTTGCGCTCAACTACCCCGAGTGCACCAAGCACCTCGGCCCGCACGCCCCTGGGACCACGGTTCCGAACGGTACACGGGTGCCGGGAACCGACTACGTGCTCGATCCTGTAAAGGGCGCATTCGACATCGGGTGCATCGTCCGCTGGCTGGACTTCAACGACACCTGGTTGGCGGCTGAGTGGGGCCACCCGTCAGACAACCTCGGCGGCATCCTGGCGGTGACCGACTGGCTATCACGTACACGAGCGGCAAACGGGGAAGAGCCGTTCACGGTGCGCGACGTCTTGACGGCGATGGTCAAAGCGCACGAAATCCAGGGCGTGCTGGCGCTCGACAATAGCTTCAATCGGGTCGGCATCGACCATGTGCTGCTGGTGAAGGTCGCCACGGCCGCGGTGGTCACAGGGCTGCTCGGAGGAATTCGGGATCAGGTGATCAACGCCGTCTCCAATGCCTGGCTTGACGCCACGCTACGCACGTACAGACACGCCCCGAATACTGGATCGCGAAAGTCGTGGGCGGCTGGCGACGCAACGAGCCGCGGCGTGCGAATGGCGCTTATGGCGATGACCGGCGAGATGGGTTACCCGACTGCGCTGTCCGCCCCTGGCTGGGGCTTCTACGACCGATGGTTCTTGGGCAAGCCCTTCACGATGCAACGGCCACTTGGCTCGTACGTGATGGAAAACGTGCTGTTCAAGATCGCCTTCCCGGCGGAGTTCCACGGTCAGACCGCGGTTGAAGCGGCTTTCGTTCTTCACCCGCAGGTTCGGGACCGACTGGACGAGATCGATACGATCACGATCACGACCCAGGAATCAGCGGCACGGATCATCGACAAGTCGGGTCCGCTGGACAACCCGGCCGACCGTGATCACTGCATCCAGTACATGACAGCGATCAGCCTGATATTTGGCGACCTGAACGCCGATCACTACGAAAATGAGGCCGCCGCCGACCCGAGGGTGGACGCCTTGAGGGATGTGATGACGGTCGTGGAAGACCCCAGATACACGTCTGATTACCTGGACCCGGACAAGCGCTCGATTGCGAACGCGATACAGGTGACGTTCAAGGATGGTTCAACCACGGACAAGGTTGCAGTCGAGTACCCGCTCGGCCATCGTCGACGGCGAGACGAGGCGATCCCGCGGCTCATCGACAAGCTGCATCACAACCTTGGAACGCGCCTGCCATCAGAAAAAGTGGAACGGGCGGTAGCGCTGGCAGAAGACGCCACGCGGCTGGAGTCGATGCCGGTCCCGGAGTTCGTGGAGCTGTTTCTGGCGTAGGGGCGACCATCGCGACCAGTGTCATCCCGATTCTTCCGGCCCCGGAAGGACGAGGGACCATTACCAGCAGACCGTTGCCCCGGATACGCTGGTCCCACACTCAACGAACTTCTCCCTAATTCTGGCCCTCTCCCGCCGGGAGAAGGGGCTTTCACAATCCGCAAACGCGAAGAGGCCCGGGTTTGAATCCGGGCCTCTTTTGAAGCTGTAAATTGCCGACCAGCCGGGCCTTACGACAGAGGCAGCCCAACCTTCTCGCCGAGGTTGAGGGCGTGCGCCACGGCGTCCGTCCACTCCATGTATTTCACACCTGTCGTGAAGTCCGTGTGGGTTACCGGCTCAATGCCGCGTATGGCGTTGATGAATTCTTCCTCAACACGCCAGCCGCCGACCTTGTCCTCTGGAATGTCGATCTTGCTCATCTGGGCGTCACTCCGCTGGCCGCCATAAAGCGCCAGGCTGCCGCTCTCGTTCACAAGCCGGATGGTGCCTTCCGTGCCGTGAATCCAGACATCTGACGCCGGACCGAACCCTGACACGTTCGAAACCTGCATGTGGAGCTGGCCGCCGGCTTCAAGTTCCGTGACGGTGTCAATGTGATCCGGGATGTTGCCCGTCGAGCGACGTCGGCCATCGGCATCAGACTTGTACTTGACCACGGTGTGGCCAACTGCGGTCACGGAAGCGTAATCGCCCAGCCAGCGCATCATGGCCTCGGCCCAGATGCCCATGTTCATGATGTTGTTTCCGGAATAGTCACGACGCTCCCGCCAGTGCAGTTCCGAGTCCCAGTTCGGGAAGGTTCCGGTGCCGATCCGTGCGTCGACGCCGATCAGGTCTCCGACGTAGCCATCGGAAATCATGTCCACGATTTGCTGGTCAAATGCCAGTGTGTGCGGCGCGGGAACGATCTGGGCCACGAGATCGGGTCGATCTTTGGAAGCGTCCAGCATCGCGTGCGCCTCAGAAGAGTTCGCAGCCATTCGGGCCTCGACCAGTACGTGCTTGTCGGACTCCAGCGCTGCAATCGTCAAGACCGAGTGCATGTAGGGCCATGTGCCGATGCAGACGGCGTCGATCGACTCATCATCGATGATGTCCATCCAGCTCTCGACCGGGTTCGGGATGTCGAACTCATCAGCAAAGCGTGCCGATGAGGCCATGCTCCGGTTCGCAACTGCCACCACTTCAACGCCTTCGATAGCCGCCAGCTTGGGAGCGTGGTGGAGCCGGGTGTTCCCGCCGGCGCCAATCAATCCAACTCTGATCGCGTCCAATGTCACAGTAAGGTCTCCTTCATCGTCACCGGGTAGTCGTCATCGACGGGTTGAGCGCAGTCCTATCACCAACCCCAATAATTCCTTGAGGCGCTCCAGCGTAAGAGTCCAGAGGTGGTGTGTCGAGTCCGACTACCGTGTACGGGTAAAGGTCATGGGTGCCCGGCCGCCCGTGCTAGCCTGAATGTCCCCGAAAATCTCACCCGACAAGGAGCCGAATCAGCGTGCCTGACGACCTGTCCCTCAGAGACATATCTATCGACGCCGAGCACGTCGTGATCCAGTGGGGAGACGGCATGACCTGCCGCTACCCGTTCCGCTATCTGAGGCTCCAGTGCGGATGTGCCGGCTGTGTGGAGGAGATGACCGGCCGCCAGATCCTGGCGCCGTCAACCATCCCAGACAACATACTGATCGTCGACCACATGCCGGTCGGACGCTACGCCATGGCGTTCATGTTCACGGACGGACACGCCACCGGAATCTACCCACTAAAGGACCTGCGAAAGATGTCGCAGTTCGATGCGGTGATGTGCGAGGCCCCCGGCCGGGGGGCCATTTGAATTGCAGTTGGTCGTTCATTCATGTGCGTCCCGCACGATGCGTCGCGTGTCCTAAGGCTCTCGGGGACCGCCAGAGCTATCGACTTGTTATGACGAAGCTGTCACAGGGCCGATGCAGCTCGCCGCACCGAGTATCCAATTCGAGGCTAGGAAAACCCACCCTGAGGTTCTCGGAGGGCGGGCGTGTCTTGTAACTAAGCGGGTACGCGGACTTCCAGAGCGGCGAGCAGGTGGTCTGAAGCGTGGGCAATCTCTCGCACGGCCTTGTCGAAGGCCTTCTGGTTGGCATTTGCCGGCTTGCGAAATCCGCTGATTTTGCGGACGTACTGGAGCGCTGCGGCTTTTGTGTCGTCTTCAGTCACGTGGTCCAGGTAGGGCGGTCGGAGTGTCTTGATGCTGCGGCACATGGTTACTTTCCTTAGGGGGTCTATCTAACCGTCATTCCAGAGTCGTCAGGAATTCAGAATACGCTTGTGTTGGTGGGGGGTAGATGTGTTGGGGTGAACGGGGCTCCTCCTCCCTCACCCTTCCGACAAGCGGAAGGGCAGGCTCCCAGCCCTCTCCTAACGGGAGAGGGGGTCTCTTACCTGCCCAGTAGGGCGACCGTTGTTGCCACTACGTCCCCGGGCGACGGGACGAAGGCGTCTTCCAGGGGCTTGCTGTACGGCACCGGCGTGTGTGGGCCGGTCACCCGCTTGATCGGCGCGTCCAGGCTGTCGAATGCTTTATCGGCGACGAGCGCCGCTATGTCCGTCGCCATGTTGCATCGAGGCGTGTCCTCATCAACGATAACTATCCGGTTGGTCTTCGTGACCGATTCCAGGACGATGTCTTCGTCGATCGGCGAGAGGCTCAGCATGTCGACCACTTCGGCGTCGATGCCCTGTTCCGCCAGTAGCTCCGCGGCGAGCCGACACACTTCAGTGGTGTAGGACATTCCTACAAGCGTTACGTCCGAGCCCCGGCGCAGATATCGACCCTTACCCAGCTCGATCGTGTACGACTCGTCGGGTACGAAGCTGCTCATGTTGATCAGCTTCTTGTGGTTGCAAACGATAACGGGGTCATCGTCTCTTATTGCTGCCGCCAGCAGGCCACGGCAGGTGTAGGCGTCGGAGGGGACGACGCACTTGAGGCCGGGGATGTGGGCGACTATCGAATAGAAGTTCTGGGAGTGCTGTGCCGAGTAACCGGCCGCCACGCCGGAGCGCGCGAACAATGTGAGTGGGATCTTCCCCTGACCGCCAAACATATAGCGGTTTTTAGCAGCGTTGGACAACAACTGGTCCCATGCCACGGTGATGAAGTCAAAGTACATCAGATCGACTACCGGCCGGGATCCCGTGAGAGCCGCGCCTATCGCAGCGCCGACGAATCCGGCCTCGGAGATGGGAGTGTCCCTGATCCGCTCAGCGCCGAACTCCTGGATCAGGCCCTTGGTGGCGGCGAACGCCCCGCCCCAGGAGTCGATGATCCCGAGATGCTCACGCCCTGCTCCCCCGGCAACGTCCTCGCCCATGATGAACACGTCCGGGTCACGGCGCAGCTCATCAAAGAGCGTCTTGTTGAACGCCTCCCGGTAGCGAATTTCACTCCCGGGCACGTCGAACCCGGGGCCTAGCGGATCAGGTCTGGTTTCAATTGTCATATGTGGGGGATCTTTCTTTGTTGAGACGGGGGCGGTACTCACGTGGACTGTGAGAGAGATTTCTCCCTCATCGTTCCTCGGAAGGACGGGCTCCCAACCCTCTGCGCTTGTTGGATGCAATCAGGCCAATCTCACCAATAGAGAATCCAAATAAGGTGCAGGCAAGCCTGCTAGCGGAGTCCGTAGACGGAGTTTGAGTAGCTTGTGTACACATCGGTGTACAGCTCCTCGATCGGCGGGAGAGGACTCTCCTCCGCAAATGCGACCGCATCCTGGATCTCCTGATCGATCTCGTTCCGGATGCGCTCCAGCTCCACCTCATCCATCAGATCTTGCTCGATGACGCGACGCTCAAAGTTCGGTAAAGGGTCGCGGGCCTTCCACAACTCTTCCTCTTCAGGTAGTCGGTACGTGTGGGGATCATCTGCATGATAGTGGCCGTGGTATCGATAAGTCTTCAACTCAAGGAACGTTGGACCCTCTCCGGCTCGTGCTCGTGCGATTGCCTCCCCCGCCGCGTCGTATACCGCGAACACGTCCATCCCATCAACCACAACGC
>JAPYSM010000083.1 GCA_029936485.1 Dehalococcoidia bacterium | reverse complement strand
CCGCCCGCAAGCAGCGCTATGTCATCCCGAGCGTAGCCGAGGGACCTCCACCAGCACATCGTTTCGCAATCGATACTCTGATTGCGTTAGGCAGAACTCTCCCTCACCTTTTGTTCATCTGGGCCCTCTTCCGCTGGGAGAGGGGAGTTTTAAGGACCGTGAATGACCTCGTCCCTAATCCGCGGAAAATACGTCGTTTGTCGCGTGATCGACGACGACACCAGCGATGACCTCAAGGTAGCTCACTGTTCAGACACTAACTGCACGGCTGCAACTATCACCACGCTCGATGCGCCTGGCGACGTGGGTAATGACACATCGTTCACAATCGGTGCAGACGGTTCAGGACTGATCAGCTATTACGACGTCACCAACGAAGACCTCAAGGTAGCTCACTGTGAAAACGCGTTCTGCGCACCGTACTTCAGGCGTAGATAACGTCCTGGTTCGAGTTGCGGCTGATTGGCTAGACGCATACGACAGGCGGGTTTCTATTAGTAGCTCAGCTCCGGCAGTCCGCCACCTGCCACAGCACCACCAGGTCACGCACGCTCCGTCGCCAGAAGTTCGTAGAGGCCTACTAGGCCCCGGATTTCGCTGGGATCAGATCAAGTGAACAGGTTTGGCTCAGCTAAAATGCTCTTATATCTATCCTGTGGGGCTACCCAATCTTGGCAGATCAAACGTGTCAACGGTAGAGTTCGGTTACGAAATCACATATTTTCACACCAGATAAATACCGAAGGCCTCGTACCTCGCAACTGACGGAGGATCCTATCTTTGGCATACGCCGCACGGTTCATCGTTGAAACGCACGCTCACATTTCCACCCTGTACAAACCCGTCCCAACCCAGAATCGAAACTGGCCGGGCGAGTCCGAAGTGTTCGACAACTCGGAGATGTGTCTGTACGACATGGGCCGTTACGGCATCGACATATGCTTCATTAAATCGCCCAGCCAACTCGGACCCAGCAACGATTTCCATGCACAGATGGTGGCCAACAACCCGGACAGATTCCGAGCCTTCTGCCTGGATCAGACACAAAAACTCAAAGTCGCACGTGGTGAAACTGAGTGGGACCTGGGCGCCAGCGCAGCGGAAGTGGAAGAAGCGTTAGAGACGGGTAACTTCATCGGGATAGGCGAGTTTGTCCCGCGAGACTGGCACCCCCGCAAGGTGTACACGCTGGAGGAACGCCTGAGCGAGTGGCGAGTGTTTATGGATCTCGCTCGTAAATACAGTGTCACGATCGACTATCACGAGTTCTCGAATGGCTACGAGTGGGACCATTGGAAGCTCCTCGGACGGATCGCTAAAGAATACCCGGACGTGCCTATCGTCGTCTGCCACGCTGGCCACTCTGTTGGCTCGTATAACGATGGCGACTTGGAACTACCAAAGGTGTTAAGGGTTGTGGGTGGTAACTGGCGCGGCGGCAAGAACAACATCTACCTGGAAACCGGAAGTTGGCCCGCCGAGTACTTCAAAATCGCATTGCAGGATCCCAATGTCGGCGTGACGCAACTGATCTGGGGTGGTGACTACGGATCGCGCCAGTACATGCTCAGGCCGTTAGACCGCAACGGTCCTGCGTACGCGACCTTCATGCCAAGGTGGAAGATGGAGGCGCCGTACCAGGTGGACTGGTGGGGCACCTCTCTGCATCGAATTGACCAGGTCAAGGACTTCGCAACGCAGGACGAGATCAACCTGATTCTCGGCGGCAACGCCGCCCGAATTTGGGATCTTCCGACGCCTCTGCCTCATGACCGGATGTTCATGAACGGACGCCCAGATGTGTGGGGTATAACGTGGCAAGATTCGATGGCTGAATAGCGATCACAGCCGTTCGTATAACGATGCCGCGGAAATGTCCCAACGTGTTCATGAGTTATGTGTTTATGTTCATCAGATTAACCATTACTAGTCATATATAATGAACATAATCATCGTTATTAAATATTTGTTGTGTATTATCAACATTGATTCCAGCATGCCTTTTGGAGCGGTAAAGGCATCGATGATTATCTTCAATTGATGTAGTATATAGTCATCATTCATTCGTTAGGTTCAATCGAGTTGCGCGAGTAACCCAGAAACATCATATTAATGGAGGGAGGGGCGTTGGCGGAGTTCAATATCTCTGCTGGTAGGGCTAAAACTCGGGCAGATACGAAGGACCTGAATCGCCTGCGCAACGAGTACACAGAGGCTCTCCTGGCAGGAAATGAGCGGGCGGCAAGCGCCGCCATCGATCGCGCCCTGGCACTGAACTGGGACCTGAAGACAATCTATGTCGACTTGATGCGAAATCCGATTCTTCTTGTCGGTGAGATGTGGAACCGGGGCGAAATTTCTGTGGCCTATGAGCACCAGGTCACGCAGTACACCATCCAGGAGATGGCGCGTCTTCGGCGTGAATTCCGCCCTGATCAGCACCTTGGGTTTCGTGCTGTGGTGACTTCAGTCGAGGGAGATCAGCACGTAGTCGGGGCCTTGATGGTCGCAGACTTACTACGCCAAGCCGGATGGGGGGTCGACTTCCTTGGAGCCGATACTCCAGCCGTAGACCTGACCGAGTTTGTCCGAGAACGTAAACAGGATCTCGTAGTCCTGTCAGCCACTTCGCGCGAAAGCCTTGGATCCCTCCGAACGACGGTGGAGAACGTTAAAACCCTCGATCCACCACCGATAGTAATGATTGGTGGTCGTGCAGTGTCTTTCGAATCTGATTCAACTCCAGACCTGTGGGGAGCCGACGCAATCGCGATAGATGCCTTAGAGGCCATTGTTATCGCACGCAGCCTGGTAGTCGGGGTGGAGGGTTCGGACTCAATTGCCGACCTTCTCAGTCGGATCGGTGGACGTATACGCGCCTCACGCCTCGATGCGGGTATGAACCAGGCCGAACTAGCATCGGGTGCCGGACTCGATCGTACATATATCGGCGCCGTGGAACGCGGCCGCCAGAACGTCACTATGGCCGCGCTACTCCGGTTGGCCGATGCTCTCGGGGTTTCGATCGACGATCTGATTTCAAAGTAAATACGCTCGAGAGTCATACACCTGTCGCACTTAGTGCACGCGTGCGGGCGCAGCCGGGGGTAAGGACACTGGCGGAGCGGGACGCACCTATCCCGCTGGCCAAGTCGATCGAACAAGACAAGTTTGGCCCTGATGGCCAACTAGTGGCGATCAAGATAAGCAGGAGAGAAAACTAAGACAAATGCATCTACGCGACAGTAGAAATTGTGGGGGTCTTCGAGATTTCACAGAGGAACGGTCGCAATCAAAGTTCTGGACCCGGATGCAATCGGTAAATCTCAGATAGGTTTGGATCCCGCATTGTTCATTGAGCGGATATCTCCGCCAATGGGGTAATACCTACCCAAACAATGCCGCCACGTGACTCGCAACATATTCGGCATCTTCGCCTACCCCGATGAACTGAGCCGACTTCGATCCGTACATCCACTGTAAGCCCATGAAGTAAAGACCAGGGTAATCAGTGACCCCTCGGTGCTGATTCGGGTAATTGTGATCTCCGGTTATGGGCAGTTTGATCCAGTCGAAGTCGTACTTGAATCCGGTCGACCAGATAATCGTCTTTATTCCAGCTTCCACCAGATTCAACGAATCTGGACTTTCGCCTTTGGGCCAGTCTTGAATATCGGGCGGTCCGACTGTGTCATCAGGCGGAACATGAATTCCATTTTTTCCCACATATTCGTCAACGTTGCGCATCCAGTTCACCGGATGTTCGTCCACCCCTTTCAATATCTCGGCGAGGTCGGTTCTGAGCGATAGTGAATCACTCTCCCCTCCAGTCACTGGACCCACCAGCGTCACACCGTTCTTAGCCATCTGGCGCAGGTAAATATCGTGGCCGCCTTTGGCTCCACTTGTGTGGGATGAAGCCCCGTATCGAGCGTCGTCAATCGACTTGACATTTTCGATCGTCTTATCAAAGCTGCCCATCGTGTAGTTCCACCAAGATGAATCACGCCCACGGTATCGTCTTGGGCGTCTCCCGGCGTTTCCGACCGACAACCAGACCGTTTTGCCAGCTTCATACAGATCTTCGGCAATCTGTGCCCCAGACTGACCTGAGCCAACAACCAGCACTCCGCCCTCCGCCAGCGACGCTGGGTTCTTGTAATCAGCCGAGTGGATCTGGCTAATTGAGCCGGATAGGGAAGTGGCGTAGTTAGGAATCTTTGGCACTCCGAACGCCCCTGTGGCAACAACAACACAACGGGCCCGGAGTCTCTCGCCGGAGCTGGCAATCAGAAGATATCGGTGGTCCACACGCTCAAGATTTTCAATATCGATGCCTGTCCGCACCGGAGCACCGAAATGTTTCGCGTAGTTCTGTAGATAGTCGACCGTCTCCATCTTTGAGAGATAGCCATCCGGCTCGGTGCCCGAGTAATGAAATCCGGGTAGGCGAACAGCCCAGTTGGGATTCACCAGGTGAAATCCGTCCCACCGCTCAACATCCCAGGTATTGCCGACCAGACCCCGTTCAAGAACAACATGAGCGATGTTCTGTTCGGTTAGGAAATAACTCGTTGCCAAACCTGCAGAACCAGCACCAATTATCACGATGTTGTGCGATTCGTTTGAGACCTTCGTCGACATCGTCTCCGGACACCTTGTTTATCTGTTCAAAAATTGAATTTCAGTTACCCGCCTGACAACCCAACCAAACAAGGTACAGGCGGAGCGACGAGGATATTAGCGGTTGAAATCATCTGTACATACGAACCGTCAAACCGAGTTCGGGACCGAGCAGCCGGTCCATAAGGTTAAGCCCGTTGGGCATAACTTTCGTGCGGGTTCGACTCCCGTCCTGAGCACCAGTTTTGAAGTCAATCTGGCCTCGGAAATGAAAGTTTCCCGGGGGGGGCGTTGCCCCGCCACGGATTGTTACAACTGCCTTAAGCTTCTGAAGCGTGCCTAGAGTTGTGGGAAACCCTTTGATGAAAGTGCTTCCTTGCCTTTATTCAGGAACTGCGTTGCCCCCGCCTGGAAGAATTCACGTGGTGACACGGTCAACATCCGGAATCCCCTGTCCAGCAGGGCGGGGATATTCCCACTGTTGGCGGGACTGACGACAGACTTGCCGGCATTCACAGAGTCTGCGATCACTTTGTCGACAAGGCCACTAACTTCTGACTGCTCTGCCCAGCCCATCGAGTGGGATAGGTCTAGAGGGCCGAGGTCGATGAAATCTATCCCTGGTTGCGCCAGTATTTCCGATAGGTTGTTGACGGCAGTGATCTCTTCAATGATGCAGCCAGCCATCGTTTCCGCGTTCGTGTCCAGAGTCCATTGTTCTGGCGATCCTATCTCGAGTGCGTAACCCCCACCCCTGCTCCTGAAAAATATGGTGCGTTTCCCTTCAGGGTGGAATTTTGCGACGTCCACAACAAATTGAGCATCTGCGGCGGTGTTCACTCTGGCCACGAGGACCCCTTGAGCTCCGCCGTCCAAGGCGTGCAGAAGCAGTTCGGGGTTGTTCTGCATACGGGCGATGGCGGTCATGCCGTGTAGGTCCGCTGCACGGAGCACCTGGGTCAGTGCGCTTTCGTCGAACAGGTCGTGCTCGCAGTCAACGATGGCGAAATCGAACCCCAATAACCCTGCCATCTCCACAAGATCGGCATCGTTCGGCCCTACGGTGATGCCAAACGCGGCGCCTCCGGTTTTGAGTATTTCTTTGGTCCTGTTGTGACGCACCAACGACTGTCTCCTTGCACTTTACAACGGTTTAGGGCCCGACCGCTTTTCCGTAGGCCCACCGGTAACGTCGGCCGAAGGGGGGCCAATTCAGTGGCATACCTGTCCATCACCCGTTCCATGTCCACAGAATCAGGAATGCCGAGTGTAGACGAACTCGTTCCGGATCGGTTTAGAGTCTTTTAGGGAGTCCGTTGTGGTAGTTGGAGGTTGATAGTCATTCGCCCCTACGGAGATCACGGAACCAATCTCCCGTCCGATTTCGCCCCACTTACACCCACGGGGCGCTTCGCGAAGTAGAATCTGCGGGCCGCAGCCCGGCGTTCTCACCCATGCAGGGCCGCAGATCAAGAACATCGCCCCCACTATTTACGGAGAATCCCTATGAACGGAACCCAGTTCATCGCCCGCATCCTCAAAGAGGAGGGCGTGGAGCAGATGACATGCTTCCCGAGCAACGCCCTCATCGAAGAAGTTTCCAAAGAGGGCATCCGCCCGGTCATGTTCCGGCACGAACGTGGCGCCGTGATGGCGGCCGACGGTTACGCCCGATCAGGCGGTGGCGAGGGATTTGGCACCGTGATGATGCAGCACGCTGCCGGAGCGGAAAACTCCATCGGCGGACTCTCACAGGCATTCGGCGACAACGTGCCGATGCTCGTACTGCCCGGTGGTTACCCACTTGCCGAGCGAAACATTCGACCGAACTTCGCGGCCGTCAACAGTTTTGGCAGCGTTGTGAAGTCGGTTGAAGCCATCGACACACCGACCCAGATAGGTGCCGTGATGCGCCGTGCGTTCCAGGCTCTTCGCAACGGAAGGCGAGGCCCAGTCGTGGTCGAGATGACTACGGACATTTGCGCAATGGAGGTTCCGGAAGAGGCGATGAACTACACGTCTCCAACTTCCGCAAAATCTGCCCCATCGGCGGGTGACATCAAGGACGCAGTGAAGCTCCTGCTCGCCGCCAAGAAACCAATGATCTGGTCCGGCGCAGGTGTGCTCTTCTCCGGTGCATCAGCCGCACTCACGGAGCTTGCCGAACTGACCGATATCCCGGTCTTCACGACCATGGAAGGTAAGTCCGGCTTCGACGAGCGTCACCCACTCTCTCTCGGCGCAGGGTCAGGTGCGACTACCGGTCAGGCAAACAAGTGGATTGTCGAGTCCGATGTGATCATAGGGCTGGGTACTAGTTTTACCCACAATGGCTACTGCCAGCGTGTGCCCGACGGTAAGACGGTGATCCACAACACGACGACCGAAGACGATGTGAACAAGAGCACACCGTCCGATCTCGCACTGATTGGCGACGCCCGGCTCACCATCGAGGCCATGATCGATGAGATCAAGGGTCAGATCGGCGAGGGAGGCCGCAACACCGGCGTGGCGGCAGAGATTGCAGCCGTGAAAGCGGAGTGGATGAAGGAGTGGCAGCCGATGCTCGAGGTGGCCGATGAGCCGCTCAGCCCGTACCGGGTCATCTGGGAGATCGAGAACAACATCGACCAGGAAAACAGCATCGTCACGCACGACGCCGGAGGGCCTCGTGACGCCATGGTGCCGTTCCTCACGGCGACCGTCCCGCACAGTTACATGGGTTGGGGAAAGACAACTCACCTGGGCTTCGGAATCCCGGCGATGATCGGCGCAAAGCTGGCCAACCCGGACAAGTTCTGCCTGAACTACATGGGTGATGGCGCGTTTGGCATGTCCGGGCTGGACGTCGCAACCGCTGCGAAGGCTAACCTGCCGATCACCACAGTTCTGCTCAACAACGGCGGAATGGCGACATACCCAGGCGGATTCCCGGTGGCTCGCGAGCAGTACGACGTGTCGTTCATGGCCGGCAACTACGCGCAGATCGCTGAGGGTATGGGCGCGACGGGAATTGTGGTCTCAAAGGTCGCAGAGATGGGGCCGGCGATTCAGAAGGCCCGACAGTTGAACTCAGAAGGAAAGACGGTCTTGATCGACGTTCACTCCAACTTCGAGGCCAAGAAGTCCCGGTTCTAGAGTGAACTTCGACACCGGTGGTCCGCCCCCTTGGAAAGCGTCCGGGGGGGCCGCTGGCATCCTGAACTGAACCAGAAGACGTCCAAGGCGTTGCAGCAAAATCATCGTAGGGGCGGGCCGCTGCCCGCCCCTACGTTTGCTTCGACGGTTTAACGTTTTAGCAGTGACAGGTAAGGGGGGAAAATGCATGCCATTTTCGAACAACCCGATTGATGGAACGAAGATTCATTACGAGACCGAAGGTGCCGGCCCTCCCCTGCTTCTGGTGCACGGGTTTAGCGGGTCCCTGCAAAGCTGGATCGATTATGGGTACTTGGACGGGCTGAAGGCCGACTACCGGCTGATCATGTACGACGTTCGGGCGCACGGCGACAGCGGCCACCCGCATGGGGTGGATTCATACACTCCCGAGTTACATGTGAATGACGCTCTGGCGGTATTGAACGATCTTCGGATCGACCGGATCCATTACTTCGGTTATTCGTTCGGCTCGTGGATCGGGTACGCGATTCTCAAGTACACGCGTCGTCACCTTCTTTCCTTCGTTGGCGGCGGAAGCGACCCGTACCACCGGAAGAGCGCCCTCGTGGGCAACATCATCGAGTCACGAAAAGACGGGTTGGAGGCAGCTCTGGCGGTTGCCGAAGAGCGAAACGGACGGATGTCAGACGCCGCCCGTGCCAACTATCTCAAGCAGGACCCCGACGCCCAGATTGCGGCGATCACGGTTCGCTTTGATACGCCCGGTTTAAGTGAGGGACTCGGTTCGAACCCGCAGCCCGTACTGGCGTTTTCCGGGACCGAAGATGGGAACCATGATTTCGTCAAGAAGGCCGCGGGCGAAATGCCGACTGCGTCGTTCGTTTCGTTGGACGGCCTGGATCACAAACAGGCGTTCAGGCGCAGCGACATCGTCTTGCCGCACCTGACGCAATTCCTAACCGGCGTTGAATCGGCAAGGGCGCTGGTCTGAGCGATGCCGAATCGTAAGGGCGTATGGGGCAGTACGCCCTAGTGCAGGCCGTTGCCCGCCCCTACGGAGCGCTGACAGTTATCTCGTGCATCGCGTGGTGCCGGTTGTGGGTGTACGGTCGGACTTCTTCGGCCCAGCGGCCCTTCTCCGAGGCGACGGCCCACGCATCGCTACCCGTAATGGCCGGGTCCTCGACCTCGTAGTAAGCGATATAGGTCGGCTCGCCGGCGCCTACCTCTTTCAGCTCCCCACCGATGGCCAGCGAGGCCGGCTGCTTTTTACTGCGAGACACGGAGATCACCCCGGGCACTTTCATCAGCTCAGGGATGTGTTCCGTGTTGTACACCTCGTTGAATATGGCGTCTTTATCCGGATCGACATCCATGCTGACGACGAAGACATATCGGGTCTTGAACG
>JAPYSM010000082.1 GCA_029936485.1 Dehalococcoidia bacterium | reverse complement strand
TGGTCCAATCTTGGCTCTCGTACGAACTGACCGGATCACAGGCCTGGGTTGGGGCAGTTAACGGCGTACCGGCTATCGCCGTGATCGCGTTGTCACTCGTTGGGGGCCTCGCCGCCGACAGATTCCCGAAACGAGACATCCTGCTTATCGTCCGGGTGGCCATTGTGGCGATGTCATTCCTCACCGGTTACCTCATCGCCGCCGACCTGATGACAATCTGGATCCTGTTGGGACTGGCCCTGGCACAGGGGAGCGTCATCGCGTTTGGGATGCCTGCCAACCAGAGTTTCGTGGTTGAGCTTGTTGGGCGAGATAAGCTGATGAGCGCCACGTCGATGATGCAATCCTCCGAGATGATCGGCTTGATTATTGGACCAGCCATCGCCGGGGTCATGATCGGCGCGTGGGGCGCTGACTCGGTCTACTTCCTAGTTGGTGGGCTTGGAGTTGTCGGTCTGACGATGCTGTTGATGGTGAAAAACCGGACCGTCCATCGAAGCGACAAATCGAAATCAGCCTGGAAGGACATCAAGGGCGGCCTGAACTTCGTCAAGTCTGATCCGGTGATCCGGGTACTCATGTCACTGAACCTGCTCGCATTATTTGCCGGGTTCATCATGCCGTTAATCCCGGTCTACGCAGAAGACGTATTTGACGTGGGCGGTGAAGGGTTCGGGCTGATGATGGCCGCGTTCGGAATAGGCGGCGCGCTCGGCACAATTGTGCTGATCGTTAGCGGTGACAAATTAAACAAGGGACTTCTGATGATCGGCACAGGAGTTCTGTTTGGCGTCTTCATGGTCGTTTTCGCGTTTTCGCGGGACTACTACCTGTCGCTGTTTCTACTGGGACTGATGGGCGCCACCGGACTCGCCTACGTGATTACGATCAATGTGCTTGTGCAGAGCCACACCCCTGATGGAATGAGGGGCCGGGTGATGAGTTTGTTCGGGGTTTCGATGCAACTGTTTTCGCTGGGATTCCTGTTCAGTGGAGTCATTGCACAAGCGACCAGTAACGAACTCGCCCTCGTTATCGGCGGCGTTGGAGTGGCGGTTCCGCCACTGCTTGCGTACGCGATCTCGGCGGAATTGCGTCGGGTGTCCTGATCGCCTTCGACCTGAGTGCCGGGTCTGGGCATCGGATATGGTGGGCCGACGAATGAGTAAGTCGCCCTCAGAAATCCTTCAAGACCTGATCAGGTTTGATACCACGAACCCGCCGGGCAACGAACGCGCTTGCGTCGAGTACCTTGAGCGTTTGTTCGCCGAGCACGGGTTTGAAACGAATATCCTTGCCTCCGATGGACAGCATTGGGACCATTCGCCGTTCTCCGGTGAGATAGCAGGCGGATTTATCTGGGGCCGTGGCGCTAACGACATGAAGGCCGGTCTGGCGATGATGGCCACGGCCTTACTACGGATCAAGGTGTCTGACGAGATTCCGCCGGGCGATCTGATCTTCGCCGCCGTATCGGACGAGGAACGAGACAGCGGAACGGTCGCGCTCTAGGTCGCGACGGCCTCTTCCCCCTTGTACTGCTGGACGACCTTGTCCATCTCCTGCTGCGGCACCTCGCCGTAGCGGATAAATGTGGACTCAAATGATGCGCGTCCTGCCGTTATAGCTCGCAGGTCCGTGGCGTAACGCTGAACCATTGAGAGCGGCGCATCGGATTCGATTATCGTGTGGCCGTTCGCAGCTGGGGTCATGCCAAGGATCCGTGCCCGCTTCGTATTGAGGTCGCTGATGATGTCCCCGGTCAGGTCGTCAGGGGTCATGATCCGGAGGTGCATTACCGGCTCCAACAAGACGGGCCGAGCCTGCGGGATGCCCTGTCGGAGTGCAAATCCTCCAGCGATCTCGAAAGCCATTCCGGACGAGTCCACCGAGTGGCTGCTGCCGTCGACAAGCGTGACGCCGACATCGACCACGGGGAATCCAGCCACCGGTCCCTCTTCCATGGACTTCACTACGCCTTTTTCGACCGCAGGAATGTATTCACGTGGAACGTTACCGCCGACCACCTTGCTGTCGAATACAAAGCCATCGCCACGCGTTAGCGGGCTCAGTTCGATAACGACGTGCCCAAACTGACCATGTCCGCCGGACTGCTTCTTGTGCCGGTATTCGACACGGGCGGATCCACCGATCGTTTCCATGTACGCGATGCGCGGCAGGGATGTCTCAAGCGCTACGCCAAACTTGCGTTCGACACGCTCGATACCGATCTCCACATGCACGTCGCCAAGACCGCTGATGATCATCTCCGCCGTGACCGGATCGCGAGAAATCTTGAGGCTGGGGTCTTCCTCACCGAGCCTTGACAGGGCGTCCGACATCTTGTCCAGATCGGCCTGTGTTTTCGGCGCCGCCGCCATTGCGTAATACGGCTCCGGCAGGTCAATGCCCTCAAGTGTCACCGGGTTGTCGCTGTCCGTCAGAGTGTCACCCGTGCTCGTTACACCCAATCGTGAAATCACGCCGATATCGCCGAATACAATCTCGTCCGCGTTCTCCGATTCCTTGCCCTTTGGGAAGGAAACCTGTCCAACGCGTTCGGATGTCTGCTGGTTCACATTCCAGTGTTCTGAGTTTCCTGTAAACGAAACTCCGTACACGCGGAAGTAGGAAAGCTTGCCCACGAACGGGTCGGCGCTGGTCTTGAACACGAGGTTCGCTTCCGCACCTTCCGGGATTTCGGGGGCGTCGTCTCTTGCCGCCGCGACATCCGGGGACGGAAGCAGATCGACTATGGTGTCCATCAACTCAGGCACGCCAATTTCTCCCAGCGCCGCTGTTGCCAGGATTGGCACGATCTCCCCAGATGCGATGCCAGATCGGAGCCCAGAGATCAGCTCATCCGTTGTGAAGGGTTCACCCTCCAGGTATTTCTCGGTCAGCGCTTCATCTGTGTCGGCGACCGCTTCAACGAGGCGCTCATACATCTCAGCGCCATCGCCTTCTTGCAGGGCCGAATCTGTGATCAATGAGCCAACAGCGGTGAACGATGCTTCGGCGCCGTTGGGTAGCTGGACGGGGACACATTTCCGACCCCACGCCTCTGTGATTTCGTCGACAACCTGATCAAACTCTGTGTTTTCACGGTCAACTTTGTTGATTACAACGATCCGTGGAAGCGACCGTTCTTCAAGTCGGTTCCAGGCCTGAGTCGTACCGACCTCGATGCCGGAGGGAGCGGCGACTACGAGGACTGCGGCGTCTGCTACACGTAATGCACAAAGCATTTCGCCCGCAAAGTCAGCATATCCGGGCGCGTCCAAGACGTTTATTTTTGCATCTTGCCACGGGGTCGGCAGGATCGTCGTGGTAACACTGGACTGACGGCGGTGCTCTTCCGGCTCAAAATCTGAGTCGCTGGTGCCGCTCGTCACACTTCCTAACCGGGTCGTCTCGCCGGCAAGGTGGAACATTGAATCAGCAATTGAAGTCTTTCCGGACCCGGAGTGGCCCAGGAACACAACGTTCCTGATCTGTTCAGTGGTGAGCTCCGCCATTTGGTGCCTCCAGACTCATTCGATCTAATAGAGCGCGCCGGAGAAGGGTTGACCTGCCAGCGAAACTGGGGTATTTGGCTTTGGCCGGAGTATAGCACCGGCGAACGTAATTACGGTGAACATTGAATGAGGCGCTCGGTAGAGCGTTCTAATTTGCCCTGCATGAGGGAAAATTGAAGGAATGTCACGTGCTAGGTGATGAAGCCACTCTGACGATTGCGATAAGTGATTCGAAGAAGCGACGGTCTTCCGCTCTAGATGCCGCGCTCGCGAGTAGTTCCAGTGTCTCGATGTGCCGTGACCGGTACTCAGCCTCGAGATCGCCGCTATCAACACCGGACAGGTGATCAGAGATACCTCCCCAATAAACCCGGCGGTCCGATTTTCTCCGACTATGTCACGTAGCGCGATCAGCAGCGCGCCCGCTGAGTCCAGCCTGCTCGTTGGCCCGGCGCCTAAACCTGACCAATAAGCGTCGTACACGATGGTGTTGAGTGGGCCCGTCATTACATCTCCGCGTCCTACATCAAGGATCGCCAGCATTAAGCCGGCTGCCGTTTCCCCATCGGAATATGCTAGCTGCCTGATGATCCGCTCCGGAGTTGGTTCCGGTCCGTCCAGGGCGACCAGCAAAACTGCGAACCGATCCAGATTGGCGCCCAGGACCATCGCCGCCTCTTTTGCATGGCCGATCACCCACGGCAACAACCTGAGGTTCGTTTCTCTGAAAACGCGAAGCACGAGGTCCGGATCACTGGCCGCGAATCCGTCCAGAAGTTCGTACACGGCCACATCGAACGGCGCGTCGATAGCGAAGTTGCCGGAGTTGTTCTCGGCAAGGAGGGCGATTCCCTTAACCAATGCGTCCGGTGAGGCGCCAAAAGCGATCCCGACGGCGTTCAACAATTGTTCGGGTTGAACTTCGCCTACGCGCGCTGTAGATGGCCGGACGTCCAGCAACCTGAGTAGCAGCGAATCCGGGATCGTTTGGATCACGCTTCTTGTGATCTCGGGTTCAGCATCTCGCATCGTACTGAAAATCGTGTCGATACGGCCCGTCCGCTGTGAATCCCCAGATCCCCTGCAACGCATCCAGTCTCCCGGTGACCCAGTCCTGTTCCGAGATCAACGGATCTGAATCCGGTTCGAAATCACCTGTGGCGTTTTCAGGATTGTGCTCAGTAATTTCGGAACCCGGGGACGAACTGACGGGAACCTGTGGGTCAGACGAACTGCACCCAGCCGCGGCCATGGCTACGATAACGACGAGCGCAACTGCGCTGACTGAGATGATGGGAGGTCTCATTTTCACGAGGTTATACGTACCAGACGGATCGGTCGGTTCATCTGGACCCCATAGCTCGGGCGAAGAATGTATATACGTGAGACAGTCTTCGCCAGTAACCGCAGAGAATCACATTCATCACGAGACGACGATGTTAATTCGTCGCTATCTTGACCCAAGGAACTGACCACTGGAGACATTGGCCACACCCTTCTCTGGCAACCAGCTCAGCCGGTTGATGCACATCCTCCTTCGCTTGCTTCAATCCCTGTGCTGGCCCTTCCGCGCCACTTGCCGTGTGTTGAAGAGTCGGAGATTCAGCAGAGGCGTTCTGATATTCGTCGTGGTGGCCCTGTTGGTCTTCACGCCGCGCTCCACCCAAGTCCTAGGCCCCGCCCACGCGGCGGCACGTGGCTACGAATTCGGTCTCGTTGGCTGGGAGCTCTCCAACTTCCTAGACAAATGGGCCCATAGTGCCAGAGAGTTTATTCCATGGGTTGGAACCTCAGACGAAGAAAAACGTGAACGGCTCGATCGTTACCTGGCGTTAAACGACGAGATTAAAACGGCAAAACGCGATATCGAACGTGAAGCGTCCGTTTTAGATTCAGGTAGCGATCAATTGACGTCACTACAAGATCATCATGATGAGCTTGAGAAAGAACGCCGCGAGCTACGGAACGACGTTGAGGAACTGATGGAATCGGCCATCGATGCCGTTCTTCGGGATCTGGGCATCGGCGAACTTGGCCCGGTTACATGGCCTCCCGTCGATTTCAGGCTGGACTCAACCCCGCGAGTTCTTGTCACCTCACCGCGAGATCGGATCCAGCGGCTGGAATCGATCTTGATCGATTCCGACATCACGCTGACCGGACGACAAGCCGTGGAAGACGCGGTTTACGACAACTCAGGGCTGTCAGCCATTGTGCTCGGAACTGGCGGCGTCGCGACGTTCCCAACCGTAATTCCGAATGATCGCGATCTGCTGTCAACGTTGGATGTCGCGGCGCACGAGTGGCTCCATGCCTACCTGATCTTCAAGCCATTGGGACGTGCGTACTGGAGCAGCGGTGATCTGGCGACGGTCAATGAAACGGTCGCCAACCTGTTTGGTCAAGAGGTGGGACGGCTCACCTATGAGCGCCTTACCGGCGAGACTCTGTCGCCCCCGGATCCGTTTATACCCGAGACAGACACGAATTCGGGGAAATTCAGTTTTCGTGAATTCATGCGCGAGACGCGCCTCAACGTTGACGAAATGCTTGGAGATGGCAACGTATACGGGGCCGAGGTCTACATGGAGCAGAGGCGAATTGCGCTTCATGACCACGGGATCTTTATCCGGAAAATCAACCAGGCTTACTTCGCGTTCAATGGCTCGTACGGTGACAACCCCGCCTCGGTTAGCCCGATAGGTGAGCAGGTACAAGAGCTGAGAACGTACGTCGAAAATGTTGCCGACCTTGTAAAAGCCATACAGGGCACAACTAGTTACGAGGGATTTCTCCAGCGTCTTGACCGGGAGCGATCTGCGTTCGAGGAACGAATCGGTGATTAACCCGTTCGTGGCGACGGAAGATATAGGCCTAATAAGGAATCCAGGAGATCTAGGTACAGGAATATGCGCGAGCCTCGGGTATACTTCAGGATGGTCTGGCAATGGTACGCAGTGGCGTTTGCCGGGCAATTTAATAATCGGATACCTCAACCGGTTCGCATCACGTCCCGATATGGGTGTCAGTGAACTGAAATCAGGCGGGGCTTTTGTGCCACCGTCGGGCGGCGATCGAATTAACGCCGCCGGCTGGAGTAATAATGGCCGCTGGTAGCGATCCCATACCTCGGACGGGCCGAGACGAAATGTACCGCCCACCAGAAGACGGTGGTGGAGACAACGGCGGAAACACCGGACGGGAGCAGGTTTCATTAGAAGACCTGATCGAACGTTTCAAGGGGGGGATTCCGCCCCTTGGATTCCTCGGCGGAGGCGGCATAAGCCTGATTGTTCTGATCGGCATCATCGTCGCGGGCATCATCTGGCTGGCTTCCGGAGTGTTTACAGTTGATCCTGACGAGCAAGCGTCCCTGCGCATGTTCGGCAAATTCAACAGTACGGCCGGCTCTGGACTGAACTGGTGGTGGCCGTCACCGGTAGGCCAGCGCGACATCGTTCAAGTGACGCAGACGAGGACCCTTGAACTGGGATTCCGAAGTGGAACTGAAGGAACGGCGTCGGTAACTTTGGTCGCTGTCGAAGCCCAGATGATCACGGGTGACGAAAATATCGTGGACGTTGGCGCCGTGATCCAGTACAGGATCGCGGACCTCCGTAACTACCTGTTCGAGGTTGACGACCCCGGAGACACGGACAGAGGTGTCGCCGTCGGAAGGCCTGACGGGCGAACCCTGCGTGACATTGCTGAAACATCGTTACGCCAGGTCGTCGGGGCTCGCACGATCGACGACGCACTGACCGAGGGTCGTGAGCAGATCCAGGAGGACACACGCCTCCAAATGCAAACAATCCTCAACTCTTACGATGCCGGCATCAGCATCATCTCCGTGCTGCTGCAGAACGTGAATCCGCCGGAAGAAGTAAGGGACGCGTTTGAGGACGTAGTGGTGGCGCAGGAGGAGAAAGAGCGGCTAAGAAACCTGGCCGACGCTTACGAGGCTGACCAGTTGCCGAGGGCACAGGGTGAAGCGGCTAAGATCGTTGAGGCTGCTGAAGGTTTCAAACAGGGTCGTATAGCGCTGGCACAGGGTGAAGCCGACGGGTTCAAAGAACTCCTTGAGGGTTACCTGAACTCCAAGGACGTCACCCGGCAGCGCCTGTACCTGGAAGCGATGGAACTGATTTTGCCGGGGACCACGAAATTTGTCGTGACAGGGGATGTGGCAGATGGCGTTTTGCCGTTCCTGCCTTTGTCCTCTACCGGCAATACGAGCTCAGGGGGAGGGCAGTAAGATGCGTAAACTTGCAATCCCACTTTTGGTACTCCTGATAATCAGCGGAATCGTTGCCTCTCAAGTTTTCTACCAGGTTGATGAGACGCAGGTCGCGATCGTTACCCGTCTTGGAGAATTTAGAGAGTCCAAAATAACCCCCGGACTTGGGGTCAAGGCCCCGTTCATCGAGTCCGTGACCAAGCTGGACAAACGTCTGCTTCGTGTTGACGCACCACCTGCTTCACTACTGACTCTTGACAAGCGCACGCTCGTGATCGATGCGTACGCTCGTTACAGAATCACCGATCCGCTGAAGTTCTTCCAGGCTCTCCGCACGGAATCCAACGCTGAGGCAAGAGTGGGCGACATCGTCAACTCAAACCTGCGTCGTGAGGTAGCACTGGACCTCCAGTCTGAGATCATCGACGAGACACGTGAGGAGATCATGGCGCGGGTAACCGCTTCGTCGAAGCTCCTGGACATCCAGCGATCTGAGGCCGAACGGCTCCCTGGTGGATTGAAGGATTCCAGCCTGTCGATCGTCATCGCCGGAAAGGCGGTGGCAGAGGGTGAAGAGGCCATCAGGGATCGCGTTCCAACTCCGGACCAGTTGGAGTCGATCATCAACAGTCCCGTTCCCCTGGATTTCGATCTAGAAGGTGAGAATTTCCGTTACCGGGTTCCGCTGACCGACCAGTTCGGTATTGAGATTATCGATGTTCGGATCAAGCGCGCTGACTTCCCACAGGGAGTCGCAGCCTCGGTATTCGACAGGATGAGGGCTGAGCGTGAACGAATTGCATCCGCTGAACGTGCGGAAGGTGCGCAGATTGACCTTGAGAAACGTGCTGAGGTGGACAGGAAAGTCCAGATCATTACGCAATCGGCTCAGGGTGACTCCGCAAGGCTCATCGGTGAGGCTGAAGGAGAGGCGATCTCGATCCTCTCCGAACAGCTAGGCCGGGATCCGGAGTTCTACGCGTTCACGCGGTCTCTTGAGGCCTACAAGAACCTGCTGGAAAGCGATGCGACGTTGATCTTGAACGTCGACAGTGACCTCTGGCGTTACCTGGAATCGCCACTCGCTCCGGTTGACCGCTAATCGCACCCAGTTAGCGAGAGCAAGACAAATACGAGAACGCCGCCGTGGCTGACAGGCCCGGCGGCGTTCTCGCGTTCAGTTCTGAAGATACCGGATAGTTAGAGCAAGTTTTGAAGTTTGTCCCGGAGCAAGTACCGGACGATCGATAGAATTACGGCCGCGCTCAAAATGAAGGCTATGAAGGTGAACGACAGCCCCACAACGATGATGCCGAAGGCCGTTCCCGCGGCTGGCGGATGCTCCGTATTCGTGGTCGCCATGACTAGCACAGACAGCCCAACAGCCGCAGCTCCGAAGATGTCGATCTGCAGATTGGACGCACCACCGACGTGGCCGCCGGTCACAAGGTGAAGTACGCTCCAGAGCGCAAGGCCAGCGAACACGCTTACAACGTGACCGCCTATGACTCTCTTCGGGGAAGAGGCGATCGAGCGCGGTACAACAAACACGGTCGCTGTAGATGAAGCGATAGTGACGACAATGATGCCATCAGACACGCCCTGCTCGATGAGCAATATCGCAAGCAGCGCAAGTGATGCCAGCGTCGCC
>JAPYSM010000081.1 GCA_029936485.1 Dehalococcoidia bacterium | reverse complement strand
TCGTAATGATCTTTATGGGAGTCGGGGAAGCGGGGAGATTCGCGCTTGGACAGGCGCTGTCCATGGAGTTGACGGACGACGAGCACCGCGCTCGTGTGGCGAGCCTGTTCCAGATGACATTCGGGTTGATGCCGCTCGGCATCCTTCCCGTTTCATTGGCGATGGAGTTGTACGGCGCTGAAAAGACGCTTTTCATACTTGGACTCATTCTGTTTGCCGTGAGTGTGATGTCGCTTGGCCTGATGAAGCAACTCAGGAGACTTGGTTAAAAACCCAATTTTCGGTCTATCGAGTAGGCTAGTTGCGAAATTTGCCTTAGTTGTGAGGAAGAATGGCTGCTTCGGAACCAAATAGCGGGCAAAGAGTATCGCCCGGGGACGATGCTTCTCCTCCTGATAGCGGCTCATTAACTTCCAGTCCTGCTGGGGTGTCTGGATCTTCAGGATCGAGCGCCAGCGCAACTGTTCAGAACCCTTCCAGTGGGATCGGGAAAATACTGACCAGGACCTTTGAGTCCCTCAGGGTGCGTCAGTACCTTTTTTTGTGGCTTGGCATGCTTGCCGGGATGAGCGGGACGCAGATGCAGTTCTTCGCTCGCGGTGTCCTCGTATTCGACATTACTGACGAGAACTTCCTGCTGACCGGTATCGTCGGTGTGGGATTTGGGCCGGCCATGCTGATCGGATCAGTAGTGGCGCCTGTCATTTCGATGCGCTTAGAAGGCCGCCTGATGATCCAGATGGTGCAGGCCGGTCAGGTGATCCTCGCAGCCACGATCGCTGTGTTGCTATTCACCGATCAGCTGTTGTGGCAGCACATGCTCATTGCCTCGGTCATTCAGGGTGGGCTGTTCTCCTTCATGATGCCGGTTCGCCAGGTCATCATCCCCAAGATGGTCGGCCGGGACCTGATGTCCAACGCTATGTCGTTGAACGCGGCCGGTATGAGTCTGACTGCGATGGCTGCGCCCGCGATCGGCGGAGTTTTGTACTGGCAGTTCGGCCCCGAGGGTGTGTATGTCGTCGTGGCCAGTTTGAACGTTCTTGCGGTACTGGTAACCGGCATGATCGGGAATTTCCCACCCAACCCGAACGCACCGCGACGATCTGTACTGGCAAGTTGGACCGAAGGATTTCGGCACGTCGTTACGCGCAAAGTTCTGATGCAGGTGATGATCTTTTCCGGCTTTGCGGCGCTGATGACGATGCCGTTCCGGATGATGTTGCCGCCTATTGCTATCGATATTTACGGTGCTTCGGAAGTCGAAACCGGGCTCCTCGTCGGAATTGTTGGCGTTGGATCGCTGGTTGGCGCGCTCGGTATAGCCAACCTGAGGAGCGGACAAAAACGTGGACTGATCCTGTTGCTCACGTCGGTAATTTCGGGCGCCGCGTTTGTCCTGTTCTCAGGCCTGCCGATGTACTGGATCGGCCTGATCCTGATGATCCCGATCGGCTTTGCCGAAGTGGGTCGATTTGCGCTCGGGCAGGCGCTGTCTATGGAACTTACCGATGACGAACATCGGGCGCACGTGGCGAGCCTGTTTATGATGTCGTTCTCGGTGGTGGCCCTCGGGATGCTGCCGCTTGGCCTCGCGATGGAGGCTTATGGTGCCCAGGCATCCATGATGGGACTCGGCGTTCTGCTACTGGTGTCCTCTGTCATCTTCATGGTTACCATGCGCGGTCTCAGGCGGCTGGGTTAATCCCGGGCATCGGGTTTTCAGGCAACAATTAGAAGTTTCACGAGTAACAGGTAGGAGCGAATAACGTTTGGCGGTTGACCGTGGGGATGCCTCTGAGTCGCAATCCGGCGTCACGCGTTCGCGCCAGCCGGTAGTGACTGAGGTCACGGTCGCCGAAGGTTACTGGCGCCGGACGTTCCAATCACTGGCCAACAAGAATTTCCGATTCCTGTGGCTCTCCATGCTGCTGATGATGGGCGGCATGAACATGCAGATGGTCGCCCGCGGTCTTCTGGCGTGGGATCTGACCGGCTCCTATCAGATGATCGGGTTGATTTCGGTCGGATTTGCGCCGCCGATGTTGATCTTCGGTACGTTTGGCGGCGTCATCGCAGACCGGGTCGACCGGAAACGCATCATTCAGATCGGCCAGCTCGGTATGGTCGCCAACGCCGTAGTGATCGGCACGGCGATTCACACCGACACGATCACGATCTGGTACCTGTTTATCGCATCGATTTTTCAGGGAACTCTGTTTGCCTTTTTGATGCCCGCCAGGCAGTCGATTATCCCTGCAATAGTCGGCGAAAACCTTATGGCGAATGCGCTTGCCTTGAACGGCATGGGGATGTCGTTGATGACACTGGGCGCGCCAGCTATCGCCGGCATGATCTATGCATGGGCTGGCCCGGGATTTACTTACGACACGATTCTGGTATTTAACGCATCCTCGCTAATATTTAGTGCTCTGTTGCCCTCTGTCGTGGCTGCCGGGAAAAGACGCAATGTCTTTGGGGATTTGAAGGACGCGCTGCGTTACGCAGCTCATAACGGGACCGTAATCGGACTTCTTTTGATAGCGCTCGGGACCACGATGTTCGCCAACGCAGCCCGTAACTTTTTGCCGGCGTACGTGGACGATATTTTTGGAAAAACGATTTCGGCCGGCGGGCCCGAGACGGTTGGGTGGATGCTGGCCGTGTTCGGCCTGGGCGCGTTTATCGGATCGCTATTCATAGCGGGGTTGAGACGAGGCGCGCACCGCGGGCTGTGGCTCATTGGTTCGACGCTGTTATCCGGCGTCGCGGTTGTCGGTCTTGGGCTTGCACCGATGCTTATCATGGCGTTCGTCATGCTGTTCTTCATGGGTCTGGCAGATGCCGGTAGAAGATCGTTAAACAACGCCCTTCTCATGGAGGTCGTGGATGACGAGTATCGGGGGCGAATTTCAGGGATCTGGATGATGAACTTTGGATTTATGCCCATCGGCATCCTGTTGTTCGCCCAGATATCAGACGTATGGGACATTCGTGTTGCGTCGGTAGCGGCAGGAGCTGGTCTTCTGCTCACAGGACTCTGGTTCTTGGTGGGAGACCGCCACATCCGGCGGTTGTAGGTCCAGAGAATCTGCGTCCACTGGAAAAGTCGCCGTCCACCCTTGTTGCACGATAACCCGCGTCCGGTAGCTATACTCGGCGGGACGTAATATCAAGTACCGGAGTCGAGTTCTTCCTTTGAACTTTTTTATTGACGTTGACTACACATTAATTTCTGCCAACGGAGCGCTCCGGCCGCATGCTGACACGCTGTTCAGTCGTGTGACAGAAGCCGGGCATGCCATGTATATCTGGTCCGGAGTGGGCATTCGAAAGTATGAAATGACCCGGCATCGGATCGACCCGATGGTCACCGATTATTTCGAGAAACCGACCGCCGACTATCGGGCTGCGGTGGAACGGGCCGACCTGCCGGTGTCGCCGGATCTTGTGGTGGACGATCACGAGGAGATCGTCCACGAGTTCGGGGGAGTGGTGGTCCGGCCTTACTTCTTCGCGGACGACGACGACAAAGAGTTACTCAACGTGGCAAACGCGCTGCTGGATTACGCCAAGTCGGGGGGTTCTTCGTTCGTCCGATTCGTAAGTCCGCGTAACGGAGCGGGTTGATTGGCGATTCGCCTGCTGGACGATGCCACCGCCGCCCGCATCGCCGCGGGTGAGGTGATCGAACGCCCGGCTTCGGTGGTCAAGGAGCTGGTCGAAAATGCTCTGGATGCTGGAGCGACACGCATCGATATAGAGATCGACGGCGGAGGATCCGAGCTGATCCGGGTGGTCGACGACGGCGCAGGTATCGCGCCAGGCGAACTTGAATTGGCGTTCGAGCGATTCGCCACGAGCAAGGTCGATGAGACTTCCGACCTGCTCGGCATTGCCACGCTGGGGTTCCGTGGCGAGGCGTTGCCCAGCATCGCGTCCGTATCACGGGTCGAGGCATCAAGCAGGCCGGCCGAACGGGATGCGGGCGAAAGACTGTTACTGGAGTTCGGGGAACGCGAGGAGTTCGGCAAGACGGGCGTTCCTGCGGGAACATCGGTTGCCGTTCGAGGACTTTTCTCGAACGTACCGGCCCGCCGGAAATTCCTCCGATCTCCGGGTGCAGAGCTTGGGCGTATCCAGTCGCTTGTGACTTCGTACGCGCTGGTGCGCTCGGATGTCGCGTTCCGGTTGGGCGCGGATGGACGTCAGCGCCTTGTGACCCCGGGCGGAGGCGATTTGCGTGGGGCCGTCGCTGGCACGTACGGCACACGTATCGCCGAGGCGATGCTGGAGCTACCGGAGGCTGAGACGTTTTCGGATGGAGCGCCGGCCGCTTTTGCCGTCGGAGGTTTGACTGGAGCTCCCTCTATTAGTCGTGGGACTCGGCGGTTCATCACCCTGGGGATCAACGGGCGGTGGATACAGAACAAACGCATTACGTATGCCATTGAGCAGGCGTATCACGGCTTTCTTGGAGCGCGCAGATTTCCGATCGCAGTCGTACTGGTACGGGTGCCGCTGAACGACGTGGATGTGAACGTGCACCCGGCGAAGACGGAGGTCAGGTTCTTGCGTGAGGATCTCGTGTTTGGAGAGGTGCAACGGGCGGTTCGGTCTGTACTCATCGCCGACGCACCGGTGCCATCGTTCCGTCCGACCACCCCGTCTCATACGTTTGCCGGTGTGGGCGGCACTGGTGCTGGGGGAGGACCTATAGCCAATGCGCCGAGGACTGATCTTGAGCAGAATCAGCTTTGGCCTTCACGGCATGAAGCGGTTCCGCCCGGCGGGGTTGGCTCCGGAACGGATTCCGGTCCCGAGTCGGGTTCGATAGAAGTGTCTGCACGTCTGCCCGGGAGTGACCCCGGGCAGACGCAGCGGGAGACCCTGCCGGTTCTAAGGCTGATCGGTCAGGCGCAGGAGACGTATTTGATCGCCGAGGGGCCAGATGGTGTGTACCTCATCGATCAGCACGCGTCGCACGAGCGGGTTCGATTTGAAGAGATCAGCAGGGCACTCAATACGGGCGCTCCGGACGCACAGCGGATGCTCGAACCAGAGCCGGTGGTGCTCGATCCACGGCAGGAAGAACTGCTGGCCGATCAAGGTGACCTGATCGCTGGGTTGGGGTTTGTTGTAGAACCGTTCGGACCGGGAACGGCGTTGATTCGGGCGATCCCACGCATGCTGGCAGACCGCACATCGGCGGCGGGCGACGCTTTCAGCGGTCTACTGGACGAAGTGGCGTCCGGGGGTCGGAATGATGCCTGGCGTGAGCGATTGATCGCCACCCTGGCCTGCCATTCCTCGGTGCGTGCAGGGATGCAACTGACGGACGACGAGGGTAGGGCGCTTTTGAGAAGCCTTGAGAAGGCGGACCAGCCACACACCTGCCCGCACGGCAGGCCGACCATGATCCACATGAGCCAGCCCGATCTAGAGCGAGGCTTCGGGCGACGGTAGGGCGTCTCCTGGATGTTCTTGAAGTAGCGACCTATTGCCGCGTCAGGCACGTATCCGGTGTTTGACCAGATTTCCGCCGCGCTGGGTTCGTTTATGAACACCAGGCTTGTGATTCGGCCGCACCCCAGATAGCGCAGGCGAGATTCGACTTCGGACATGAGTCGTCGGGCGATGCCGCGTTGGCGTCTATCCACAACAGTAGGAGCGATGGGAACCATCTTGCTCCCCCCAAAATCAGTAGAGGCCGACTATTCGTTGACCACATACGAGGCGCAGTCTAAACTTTGCGCGAACCGACCAGCGGGTCGGTAGCAACCGCACAATCCCCTTACGAGCGTCGATGGCCGTCCAGAACGAAACAACCCGTGACCGCATTCTTGAGGCCGCCGAAGACGCGTTTGGCGAACAGGGATACCATGAGACGTTGGTTGACGATATCGCCGGCCGGACTTCGCTGTCAAAGGGCGGCTTTTATTTCCATTTTCCGAGCAAACAAGACCTGTTCTTCGCGGTTATAGACCGGCTCGCTAATCGACTGACCAGCAGGGCGGAAGGCGCTGCAGCGAAATGCGCTTCCCCTCTTGCCGGCGCCGAGGCGGCGCTTACCGAGGTACTGACCCGGCTCGGGCGACGTCGTCGGATAGCCAAAGTCCTTCTCGTGCAGGGTTACTCGATGGGCTCGGCATTTGAGAAAAAACGGGTCGAGGTGTACGGACAGTTCGCCGCAGTGATCCAGGACGGGCTCGACAGGGCGGTTGTTGCGGGGGAGATATCTCCGACCAATACAAAGGTTGTGGCCCGCGCCTGGCTGGGCGCGGTCAACGAGATAGTCGTGAATTGGGTATACCGCGGTTCGCCGACTCCGACCGAGGCGCTTCCGGTGCTCAGGACAATCCTGGTAGGGGGACTTGAGCGACCCGACTCCAGTGGGGCTACGGAAACAGAGGACAACAATGACTAGCGCGACACCGCAGTCTCCGACATCGGCATGGGGCCGGGTCCTACTGTTCTCCGAGACGATCAAGTTCGAACACTCGGTGTTTGCGCTGCCGTTTGCCGCCGCAACCGCTTTTCTTGTTGCCGACGGACTTCCGGACTGGAATCCGCTCGGCTGTCTGGCCGTCGCTATGGTCGGAGCGCGGACCTTCGGTATGGGCGCAAACCGGGTCATCGATGCGCAGATCGACGCACGTAACCCTCGCACGGCGAGTCGCGCCATCCCGGCGGGCTCGATCACCTCGCGACAGGTGTGGGTATATATGGGCGTTGCGCTGGCGGCGTTCCTGCTGGCCGTATCGCAACTCGACCGACTCGCTTGGTATCTGAGCCCGATCGTGATCGCCGTTCTCGTGTTCTACCCGTACACCAAGCGCTTTACATGGCTTGCGCACCTCGCCCTCGGCGCCGTCTACATCATGATCCCGCCCGCTACATGGGTTGCGCTGACCGGCGAGCTCAACTGGGGCGTCACCTGGCTCGGCATCGGGGCCATGTTCTGGGTCGCAGGGTTCGACATCATTTACGCCACGGCGGACATCGAGATCGACCGTGCCCAGGGTCTCAACTCCATCCCGTCCCGGTTCGGCATCCGGGCCGCACTCTGGATATCTCGTTCATTCCACATGATGACTGTGATCGCGCTGGTTATCGCCGGAACACTACTGGAAGTCCATGCGCTTTATTACGTCGGCGCCGGGGCAGCCGCGCTGCTTCTGACATATGAACAACGGCTGATATCTCCGACCGACCTTTCACGATTGGGCGCGGCGTTTTTCACCATGAACGGCGTCATCGCTGTGGTGTTCGTCGGGTTCGTCATAGCCGGAACGTTGGTGAATTGATGGCGAACTATGTTGTCGGGATCTCGGGCGGTAGCGGCGCGCCTTACACCCGTCGGGTGATTGAGGGACTGGTCGAAGCCGGGCACGACGCGAAGATCGTTGTCACGGACGCAGGCCGGCGTGTTTTCGAGATCGAACTGGGCATCGCGCTAACGGGTGACCCGACCGACGATACACGTATTCTGACGGACAATCTGGACCTTGGTTCGGGGTCTGGCTCCATCGAGTTGTTCGACCAACGGAATGTCGCTGCGACCATCGCCAGTGGATCGTATGCGTGCGAAGGAATGGTGGTCGTGCCGTGCTCTATGGGAACACTGGCTCGTATAGCGACCGGCATTTCGTCAAACCTGCTCGAACGGGCGGCGGATGCAGCGCTGAAAGAGCGAAGGCGCCTGATTCTCGTGCCGCGCGAGACCCCCCTTAACCTCATCCACCTTCGCAACATGACGGCCGTGACGGAGGCCGGGGCGATAGTGATGCCCGCCATGCCCGGCTTCTACCACTTACCGGAGAGTGTGAACGACCTGGTCGACATGATCGCCGGGCGGGTGTTGGACGGTTTGGGAGTGAACTCGACTCTCCTACGACGCTGGCAGGGAACTGGGGACTGAGATGGCTTTCACCGACCTCCAAACTTTCCTGAGCTACCTGGAACAACACGGCGAGCTTCAACGCATCAAGGTACCTGTCAGCCCGGAGCTTGAGATTACGGAGATCGCCACGCGGTCCGTGCTCGCAGGCGGCCCGGCCCTGTTGTTTGAGAATGTTGAAGGGTCGATGTACCCGGTCGTGATCAACGTCCTTGCGTCGCGTCGGCGTATTCAGATGGCGATCGGTGGCGAACCGGAGGAGCTGGGCGAGCGGCTGCT
This sequence comes from Dehalococcoidia bacterium, assembly GCA_029936485.1. Lineage (GTDB taxonomy): Bacteria > Chloroflexota > Dehalococcoidia > Lucifugimonadales > Lucifugimonadaceae. The sequence continues at coordinate 1,395 of JAPYSM010000081.1, read as the reverse complement.
CCACTTCATGCAGGACATGAATCCGCCGTCTTTCAAGGCGATCTGGCGCAACCGCAAGATGGCGAAGCGCTTCATGAACTTCCGGCCGGGCAAATCCCAAAGAGCATTGGCTCAACAGGTCGTGGAGTCGAACCCCGATCTCGGAAGTCTGCCGATTCTCAAGTGCTGGCCAGAAGATGGCGGTCGGTTTGTGACACTGCCGCTCGTGCACACCGTCGACCAGGAGACGGGCATCCGCAACATCGGCATGTACCGGATGCAGGTATATGACGGCCAGACCACTGGTATGCACATACAGATCCAGCGCGGCGGCGGTGTCCATCACTGGCAGGCGGAAAGACGCGGCGCACCGATGGAGATGGCGGTCGCGATTGGAGGCGATCCGGCGTTGTGGCTCGCTACGGTTGCAGCGCTTCCTGAGGGCTTCGACGAGGCCGCGTTTGCCGGATTCCTGCGCAATGCAAGGACGCCGATGACGAAGGCCGCGACTCTGGATATGCAGGTGCCGGCGCAGGCTGAATTCGTGCTTGAGGGCGTTGTCCCGCCTAACGTGCGTCGTACCGAAGGTCCGTTTGGCGATCACTTCGGCCACTACTCGGAGGCAGCCGAGTTCCCGATCTTCCAGGTGAAGACGATCACGCGGCGACGTAATCCCGTTTATCCGGCGACCATTGTGGGGAAACCGCCGCAGGAAGATAAGTTTATCGGTGACGCAACGCAGGAAGTTCTCAAACCGCTGGCCCGACTGATCCACCCGGAACTGACGGACCTGTGGGCCTACTTCGAGGCCGGGTTCCACAACCTGCTGGTCGTATCCGTGGAGACCCGTTATGAGCGAGAGCCGTTGAAGACGGCGCTCGGGTTGCTTGGCACTGGTCAGCTGGCACTGACCAAGGTGATCGTGCTAGTCGACCCGGACGTCAATGTGCGCAGCTTCGCGCGGGTGGTGCAGGCCATCAGGCGTAATTTCGACGTCCAACAGGACGTTCAGGTGATCGCTCGTGCTCCGGTAGATACGTTGGATTTCACCGGCGGGGCGACCACGCCAACTGGTGGCGGAAAGCTCATCATCGACGCAACCGGGCGTGGTGCATCCCCGGACACGGCGATCCCATTGCCGGGCGATCTATCGGCGATCGCGCCTGGGACGATGCGTTCCCGGTTCGTCGAGCAGACGCTGCTTGTGGTCCAGATCGAGAACGAACCACGCCGCGCCCTTGAGGCGCTCGTCGCGTCGCCGTTGCTTTTCAAAGTCAAGATGATCGCCGTTGTCTCGCCCGACATAGATATCGACGACGATACATCGCTCCTGTGGGGCATCTTCACCCGGTTTGACCCGGCACAGGACATCGTCTTCACCGGCGCAGAGCTTCGAGGCCCCGTCCCGGCATATTC
>JAPYSM010000080.1 GCA_029936485.1 Dehalococcoidia bacterium | reverse complement strand
CGTCTCAGAGTTTTCTTGTTCAGCCTTTGCGGCAGCCATATTTCGTGCTTGATTCCCGCTTAACTAGCAGAGTCGAATGACATGAAATCGTCATCTGACGTGAGACATCGCTCCTCTGATTTGTAGGTGTGTCCCACAATACCCTCCGGCGTGACAGCTGACGCTGGTAGCAACACCCTCATCTCGTACGTTTCAGGAGTTCTTGTGTTCGAGAATTTCGGTCGAACCCGGATATTCGCCCTCGCTGTTGGTTTGATGCTTATGGCCGCCGCATGTGGCGGAGGCAGTCGGATCATTCCCCCGCACGATCCCTCGTTACCGCCGCACGTGGCGGAGGCGGCTAACGGCGAGCGTTTGTTCAAGAACGAGAGTTGTTCAGCCTGTCACTCAACGGGCGCAAGGCGCATAACCGGCCCCGGCCTGGCAGTGATCGACAGCGCAGCAGCCACCCGGGATTCGGATCTTACCGCCGATCAATACATCGAGCAGTCGATCAGAAATCCCGGTGAATTTATCGTAGATGGATTCAACAACATCATGCCGAAGACCTACAGTCGCCTGCCGCAGGATGATGTGGATGACGTGATCGCTTACCTGAAGATCCTGGAATGAGCCGTAGGGCCGTATGACAGTACGCCCTCATCTGCCCTCCAAGACATCTGCAATATCACGTTTCGTGTCATCAACGGCGCGTCGGTACGAGAGTGAAGGCGTGTTGCCATACGCCCCTACAACATCCAACAAGGCGGATGTGGCGCACCCGTGCCGATCTTTCCGGGGCAGGAGAAATACGGGTGCAGGCGTGGTGAGCGCCGCCCTTACGCTGTTCTGGTGGACGGTCTTACACCGGCGGATGCAGGTTGTGGAAATCGGTCGCTCGTTCGAAGGCGTGTCCGGATTGCACCAGTAGCTGTTCGGACAGGTGATGCCCGACGAACTGGAGGCTGAGAGGTAGACCGTCGCCATTCAGTCCGCACGGCAGTGAGATTGTGGGTAGTCCGGAGAAGTCCGCAGGCACGGTGAACCGGAAGAAATCCCAGGGGTCCAACTCCTGTTGGATCGTCCCGTACATGTCTCCCGGAGTGACGGGGTGAGCCGCCGCGCCGGTGGATGGGCTAGCGAGAAGATCGATCCCCCGCATCGTGACCCGGAACTCCCCGACACATGCCGCCCTGAGCACGTTCGCATCGGCATACTCAGCCGCGCTCAGGGATGCCCCCCTCCTGAGCCATTCACGGAACCACAGACCGTATTCGTCCGATCTTGATGGATATGTACTGGCGTGAGCAGCAGCCGCTTCTGACGCACAGATCGGCTCCCATGCGGCCAAGTATTCACGCAGATTGGCTGGCATCGTTACCGGGACGATCTCCGCGCCCAGACTTTCCATGATTTTCACGCTCTCGGTGATGGCGGTGGCTAGCTCCGGCTCCACATCCTCGCTGGCGTACCGCTCGTCAAACCCGATCTTGAGCCCTTTCACGCCCGCATCGAGAGATGCGGTCATCTCCGAGACCGGGTGTGGGAGCGTTGTGGGATCGTTCGGGTCGAGTCCGGCGATGGCCTGCAGGACGATCCCGGCATCGGCAGCGGAGCGTGTCATCGGGCCTATGTGATCAAGCGATTCGGCGAGCGCCATCACCCCGTATCGACTGACACGGCCCCATGTCGGTTTGAGGCCGACATTTCCACATGCCGCTGAAGGAAACCGTATTGAGCCGCCCGTGTCACTGCCCAATGTCCCAAACGCCAGGCCAGCCGCAGCGGCGCAGCCAGATCCGCTCGACGACGCGCCGGACCAGTAGCTCTCTTTCCACGGATTCTCCGGGACATCCAGCTTCGGGTTATAGCCGGCCATCGCTCCTTCGGTCAGGTTCAACTTGCCGAGAAGAATCGCTCCAGCCTCATTAAATCGGGCGACGACCGTTGAATCGAAGTCAGGCACGTTATCGGCAAATACGGCGCTGCCGCCCATCGTCCGAACGCCGTCTGTGGCGCACAGGTCTTTGACCGCCACTGGAATTCCATGGAGTGGGCCGCGGTAGTTGCCTGCGGCGATCTCCTCGTCAGCGACCCGCGCCTGTGCGCGAGCGCTATCCGCCATCACCGTGGCGTACGTTTTGAGTTGACCGTCAATTCGGTCAATTCGGTCAAGTTGTGACTCGGTCAACTCGACCGATGACATCACACCATTGCGAATCCAAGGAGCAAGTTCGCTAATCGTCTTGTAGTGCAAATCATCAGTCATGGGATGATCCTCGTCGCCGTGGTCGCCTCTTTACACCGGCGGGTGCAGATTGTGGAAGTCGGTCGCCTGTTCGAAGGTGTGCCCCGCCAGAATTAGCAACTGCTCGGACAGGTGGTGGCCGACGAACTGAAGGCTGAGTGGAAGGTTTTCGCTGTTCAACCCGCAGGGAAGCGAGATCGTGGGTAGTCCGGCGTAGTCCATCGGCGCAGTAAACCGAGATTGCCACGAATTACGGCTCGGGGGTATGGGTCCGTACAACTCCTCGTGCGTGATCGGATACGGCGTGCGGTGTGTGGATGGGCAGGCGAGGAGGTCGATTCCGCGCATTGTGACACGAAGGTCTCCGATGCAAGCCGCCCTGAGCACGTTGGCGTCGGCATAGTCCGCGGCCGTGTGAGCTGCACCGTTCGTGAGCCACCCGCGGAACCACGGCCCATATTCGTCTGCGCGTGAAGGGAAAGTGTCCGAGTGTGCGGAAGCGGCCTCCGACGAGCAGATTACCGGCCATGCATCCATGTATTCGCGCAGTCGTGAAGGCATTTTCACCGGTACGATCTGTGCCCCCAGTCGCTCCATCACACGCACACTGTCGGCGATGGCACCCGCGATCTCCGGTTCAAGATCCTCCGAGGCGTAACGCTCATCAAAACCAATCTTGATACCTTTAACACCTGATCCGAGCGCCGCCGTCATATCTGGAACCGGCTGAGGGAGCGTTGTGGGGTCGTTGGCGTCCAGTCCGGCGATCGCCTGCAAGACGATCCCTGCATCGGCGGCGGAGCGAGTGAGCGGTCCCACGTGATCGAGCGACTGTGCGAGGTCCATCACACCGTACCGACTGACTAGGCCCCAGGTCGGTTTCAGCCCGACGGTCCCGCAAGCAGCTGCCGGGTATCGGATGGAGCCGCCCGTGTCGCTGCCGAGCGTACCAAATGCGAGGCCGGCGGCGGTCGCCGCACCTGATCCACTTGAAGACTGCCCCGTCCAGTGACCGCCTTTCCAGGGGTTCTCCGGGATGTCCAACTTAGGGTTGTAGCCGCCCATCGCTCCCTCGGTGAGGTTGAGCTTGCCAAGCATCACAGCCCCGGCACCATTCAGTCGCGTTACGACCGTGGCGTCATATTCCGGAATGTTGTCTGCAAAGACCGCACTACCACCCATCGTCCGAACGCCGATCGTAAAGCAAAGGTCTTTTACCGCAATGGGGATCCCGTGAAGCGGGCCGCGGTAGTTGCCGCTGGCGATTTCGGCGTCGGCGGTACGCGCCTGAGCGCGAGCGCTGTCAGCCATCACAGTGGCATACGACTTCAGGTGACCATCGAGTTGCTCAATTCGAGCCAGTTGTGACTCGGTAAGTTCTATCGATGACAGTTCGCCATCTCGAACTAATGGGGCCAGTTCCGTGATGGTTTTGTAGTGAAGATCTTCGGTCATTTATTGCTCCGTGGTTGGAGTCCTGCTACGCATCAGCTACTGATGGGTTAGATAGGTTGAATGAGCGAACTTCTACCTAACCCGGGCCCTCTCCCGCCGGGAGAGGGAGAGCTCTGGCGTCTACTCGAACCCGGCTGGTTTCTTCTCAGCCCAGGGTCGTGCGTCTTCAAACGCCTTGGAGGCCGCTAATACTGTCTCTTCATCACCCCAACGCCCGACGATGTGAAGCCCGATCGGGAGTCCATCGCTTGAGAATCCGGCTGGCGCTGTGGCGGCCGGATTCCCGCACATGTTGAACGGGTAAGTGAACGGCGTGAATCCCCAGAGCTTGTCGGGCACCGACTGCCCGCCGATCACGTTAGGGTGTTCCCCGACCTTGAACGCCGGTGTTGCAAGCGTCGGGGTGAGCAGGAGATCGTAGCCCTTGAAAAAATCTTGTACGTAGTGGCGATAGAACTCCAATCGTGAGTAAGCGTCCCATAGCTCCTCACCGGTGACTTTCTGCCCGCCCTCGAGTCCATCCCGAAGGTAGTCGGTCAGCAGCTCCCGTTGCTCAAGGAGGTGTCCGTTGGTTGAGAATGTGCGGCAGCGCCATATGGTCAGCAGCAGGTCGAACATCGCTTCCGGAGAGTCGATCTTGAAGCCAGGCTCCTCGACGATCGCGCCCATCTCTTCAAACGACTGCGCAGCCTTCCCGACAACATCCCGCACCTCTGGATCTACCGCCACTCCGCCGAGGTCGGGCGAGTAGGCAATACGGAGACCCTCCACGCCTCTGCCGAGAGCCGCAATGTAGTCCGGCGGGTCTTCCTGGATGGTCAGGTGTTCGGCGTCCGGATGTGGTCCCGCAAGGACCTGAAGCATCGTGGCCGCATCGGTAACGTCCCGTGCCAGTGGGCCAACGTTGGAGTAGTTGAACCAGTGCCAGCTGTCGATTCCGGTCGAATAACGTGGCACCCGGCCTTGCGTCGCCTTGATGCCGTATACACCACACAGGCCAGCGGGGATGCGTATCGAGCCAGCGCCGTCGCTACCCTGTGCCAGCGGCGTGATACCAGCGGCTACAGACGAACCCGCTCCTCCGCTGGATGCTCCGCTGGTGCGCTCGGTGTTCCAGGGGTTTCGGCAAGCGTCGCCCAGTCGGTTCTCGTTGGTCCCGATATGACCGTACTCAGAGGTATTAGTCTTCCCGAGGATTACGGCACCAGCGTCCTTGATACGCGTTACCGACAGCGAGTCTTCATCCGCAATGCGGTCTGTGTAGATGAGCGACCCGGACGTAAAGCGGACGCCCTTCATCGGCTCTAGGTCCTTGATGGAGGTCGGCACGCCATGAAGTGGCCCAAGCTCATCGCCGTCCATAACCGCCTGCTCAGCAGCACGAGCGGTCCCTAGCGCCTCTTCTGGAATGACGGCTAGATACGCATTTAGCTGATCATTGAATTTATCGATCCGGTCCAACGCCGCCTGTGTGATCTCTACGGGCGATATCTCCCGACTTACGATCATCTCCCGCAATTGGTGCGCGGGCATCCAGGCAAGTTCTGTGTTGGCGTCAGGCATGGCTCTCTTTTCCAATTAATGGCACTGGTTGGCCACGCCATTATGCCGCGCGCGAGGCCTCAGTGGAGAGTCAGTCTATAAGCGGTCAATATTGTCAGACGTACCCTCCGGCAGTGGCAGGTTTCGGCGCATACGCCGTGCGCAGATCCGCTTCCTGGAAAATCAACGGCTTCTCGCCACGGGCGTAGTCGTACAGCGCTGCTTTGAAGATGCCTTCCATCGCCTGCACCCCACCGATGCCGATAGCGAAGACAACCACGCCAATCGGAATCCCGATAATCGGAGTTATCGCGCTGAAGATCGCCGTGATAAGGCCAACCACGAGCATCACGCCCATATAGATGATCCCGAACCCGAAGTTAGCAGTTAGCTGCCCGCCCCATGTGGTTGTGAAAAGGCCAGTTGAGCGTTTCATGGCCGTAATAGGACCGACTCCCTCTGTGACGAGGATCGGAACGACGAAAAACGTGATCATCGCCCAACCCGACGATAGAAGGCTCGTGCCGATCGATCCCATCATGTTTCCGCGTGACCGGGTCCGCAGGTACATCAAGATCAAACCTACGACAGCGGCGATGATCGACCAACCGAGGATTGTGTGGACGTGCTTTGCCGCGTGTGACAAGCCTGAACCAACGTTCGGGTCGCCCCCACGAAGACGTTCCTGGGCAGCGGATATGAGCGCGGCGTTGAAGAAAATGATCATGAAATACGCTGCGAAAAACGTCGTTCCGGCCAGGATTATGTCCACGGGGACTATGGTGCTTTCTTGCAACCCGGTATTCGGGTTGATCACCGATGGTTCGTTCAGGTGGTCGATCGTGCCAGTCGCGCTAGCAATGGCAAAAAACAGCCCGAGCAAGATCAGCACGCCGACGCCACCCATGATCGGGAAAAAGATCAGCTCCTTGTCCTTCATCAGGACGCTCCAGCTGACTTTTATGAGTCCAAATGTGTGACCGATTGTTCTGAACATAGGTGCATTATACCGAGGGAGGGTGGTACTTCGATTAGGGGTTCCATAGGATTCGCAATGATCACGTTGAGGTTTGCGGACGACGACCGGCTCGGACCATGGGAGATGGCGCGAGCGCCAGCTCTGCTGGTGCGGGCCCCGTAAAAAGTGCACCGGAACACAGCGAAATGATGGTTGGTGAATTGGAATCTGAGGGAGTCACAAGATGAGCAATGGTCGGGTGAAGGTCGGCTTTATCGGCGCGGGAACGATCTCGTCCCTGCACGAACTCGGGTATCACGACAATGAAACGGGCGAGCTGTATGCAATCGCGGACCCCGCGCCCGGACTCGCCCAATCACGCAAGGAACAATGGGGTGTACAGAAGGCGTATATCGACTACAAAGATCTGCTGGGCGATCCGTCGGTCGATGCGGTCGAGATATTGCTGCCCCACCATCTCCATCTCCCGATCACCCTTGAGGCGCTTTCTGCGGGCAAGCATGTTTCGCTCCAGAAGCCGATGGCTATCTCGATGGACGAGGGGCGGCAGATAGCAGCAGCAGCGGCAGGGAGCGACAAGGTATTTCGGGTGGTGGAGAACTACCGCACCTACGAGCCGTATATGCAGGCTAAGGCGATGATCGAGGCGGGCGATATCGGCGATTTGATCACCATCCGCGTGATGATGATTCGAGGGAAGGGTCAAGGCGGGATCGATACTCCTCCATCGGCGCAGGCCTGGCGGGACAACCTGGCGCTCGGAGGTCCGGCGCAGTCGATGTTGGACTACGGCTATCACGTCACATCTATCGTCACTTATTTCATGGGCAAGATCGACAAGGTCAACGCGATGTCGGACCTAGACGGGCCTGAAGGGTTTACCGGCATCCCAGCGGTTATTTCTTGGCGGCACACAGGCGGCCAGTACGGAAACTGGAACATGGTCACGGCTCCGAACATGATGGTCCGCACGAAGTACTACCCGCTCGATGAATGGATTGAGATCACGGGTACTCGGGGAATCATCTGGATCAATCGGTGCACCGGAGATCTGCTCGGGAAGCCGCCAGTAGAGATGTACAGAGACGGCGAAATACGCTCTTACAGTGACATGGAAACGGACTGGGGAGACAGCTTCCGGGTCGCAGCACACAACTTCACGGATGCGATAGTGAACGGCACACAACCTGACATGGACGGTAAAGAAGCAGTACACGCCCTCGCCTTCGCCCTGGGAGCCATCAAAAGCGCATCAGAAGGCCGAGACGTGAAGCTGGCCGAACTTTAGGGAGTATTCAATTCTCGTGAGAATCACTCCGGGCTTGGGAGTACCTCGGTTTGACACCCGAGCTCTAGGGACATCCCCATAGGGCGATTCCACGGGTCACTACCTATTAGATATCCACTCCTAAAACACGTCCTCATTGCCCTTGAGCGCCTCTACCTCTGCCGCTGAGTAGCCGGCTTCCTGGAGGATTTCGTTTGTGTGCTCGCCGAAGGCGGGGGCGCCTCGGGTTATCTCCATCGGGGATTCGCTCATGTTGGATAGCGGGCCCGGGCCGCGGGTATTCCCGGCGATGGAGTGTGTCGTCTCCACGATCATGCCGTTGGCGAGCGCTTGCTCGTCGTAGACCATTTCTTCGATGAACCTCATCGGGCCGCATGGCACGCCGGCATCGTTCAAGATTGTCATCCACTCGTCGGTGGTTTTCCCCAAAAATACCTTTCGGTAGGTCAGGATAAGGTTCTCGGCAAACTTGATCGATTCCGGCGACTCACGGTCGTAGCCCGGTTCAAACCTGATGTCATCTACACCCAGTGCATTGGCCATTTTCTGTCGTAACGGATTGCTCAGGCAGCCAATCGAGATCACCCAGTCGCTCGTCTCATAGGGCTGATAGTAAGCGGCGAACTCTGGATTATTGCGTTTCTCGCGATAAGCCGAATATATGTCGCTGAAGCCGACTCCGGCTTCTTTGAGGGCCGGCAGATCCTCGGCTCGCCAGGCCTGACGTGGCGTTGGATAGTCGTCCAGTTGCGTAAGACTGCTCTGCTGCATCCTCAGCGAGTTTTGTAACAGGGAATTTTCGATCTTCTGGCCCTTACCGGTCCGCTCCCGGTAATAGAGCGCGGCCGAGACCGACATCATGATGGCGTAGCCCGCCGCCATATCAGATACGGGAGACACATTTACGGACCGTGGCAGTCCGTCAACATCGTGACCTTCGGATGTCATCATTCCGGTCATCGCCTGCACGATCACGTCGTAGCCGGGGAGTTCCCGATTTGGCCCCATCCGGCCGTACGCGGTGACCTCGCAGTAGATGATCCTCGGGTTGATCGCCGACAGGGTTTCGTAATCGATCCCTAGTTTGGCTGGAACATCTGGGCGGTGATTGAGCACGATGACATCGGCGCTCTCAACCAGCTTGTGCACAACGCTTTTGCCACCGGGCTTAGTCAGGTCCACTCTGATGCTTCGCTTGCCCCGGTTTACTGCGATAAAGCCCCGACTCTCATTGGGTCCTCCGGCCTGTCCGGGCGATGTTGAACGCCAAGGGTCGCCCCACGGCGGCTCGATCTTGATGACATCTGCGCCGAAATCGGCCAGAAACATCCCGCCGACGGGGCCGGCGATGATCTCCGTGAACTCGAGGACGCGCACGCCCTCCAGGGGACCGGGCATCTACTGAACCTCCTAGTCGTCTGGCGAGACTGGATTAACGATTCCTGACACAGCGCCGGACTCTATCAGGGTTTCGATTTCAGAACTGCTGTATCCGATCTCATACAGCACATCAGAGGTGTGTTCGCCAAGCATGGGCGATGAAGTATCGGCAGAGGTTGGAGAATCGGACATCTTGAAGATCGGACCCGCCGTGCGAACAGTGCCAGCAATTGGATGTTTATGCTCCACGATCATGCCGTTTGCGATCGCCTGCTCGTCGAACACCATCTCTTCCACGAATTTGAGCGGCGTTACGGGTACACCAGCAGCTTCGAGCAGCTCTACCCAGTAAGAGGCAGGTTGCTCCAGGAACATCCCCTCCGCCTTCAAGACGATCTGCCGTGCCGATTCCAGCCCCTCTTCGCTCTGTTGGTCATATCCGAGTTCAAAGCGGGGATCGGCCAGACCCATTGCGTCCGACATCTTCCTGCGCAGCGGCTCACTCAGGCAGCCGACTGCGATGATCCAGTCCTTCGTCTGGAAGGTTCTGTAATAAGGCCGATAGGCTGGCGACCGGTCGTCCTGCTGGTACAGCGCGTTCACGTCCGGGTACGGCAATCCGGCCTCGCGAACGGCCGGAAGGTCTTCGATGACCATACGCGATTGGGCGGATGGGCTGGACGGGACGTAGGTCAGCGGCAGAGTCTGGATATAGAGCGCGTTAGACAGAAGTGAGGTCTCGATCTTCTGCCCTCGACCAGTCCGCTCACGATGAAATAGAGCTGCCAGAACGCCCTGACAAACAGCGTACCCGGCCGCAAAGTCAATGGGTGGAGTGCCTCGGATG
>JAPYSM010000079.1:4140-9726 GCA_029936485.1 Dehalococcoidia bacterium | reverse complement strand
GCGTGATAGTGGCCGTGGAATCGGTAAGTCTTCAACTCGAGGAACGTCGGACCCTCACCGGCTCGTGCCCGTGCGATCGCCTCCCCCGCGGCGTCGTATACGGCAAACACGTCCATCCCATCGACCACAACGCCGGGCATCGAGTAACCGGCCGCACGATCTGCGATATCCGGGACGGACACCGCGTACTCCACCGGCGTGGACTCTGCGTAGTGGTTGTTCTCGCACACGAAAATAACCGGCAACTTCCAGATGGAAGCGAGATTCATGCTCTCGTGGATAGTGCCCTCTCCGGTCGCGCCGTCCCCGAAGAAGCTGACGCCGACGGTGCCATCTCCCTTGAGTTTGGCGCTGAGCGCCGCGCCCACGGCCAGCGGTATCCCGGCCCCAACGATACCGTTCGCCCCAAGCATTCCTTTTGTGAAATCTGCAATGTGCATCGAACCGCCCTTACCTTTGCAAAGACCGGTGTACTTGCCAAATATCTCGGCCATCATCCCGGCCGTATCGACCCCTTTTGCGATGCAGTGGCCGTGGCCTCGGTGGGTACTGCCTATCCAGTCGGCATCGGTGAGATGGGCGCAAATCCCTGTCGGACCGGCCTCTTCGCCGTCAGATGTGTGGGCGACACCCATCGATTTACCCAGCACCGTCTGCTCCAGCAACACCTCTTCAAACCGCCGTATTCGGTACATGGTGGTGTAGATCCAGCGCAACTTTTCGGGAGTGATCTCCATCGCCGTCTCCGCCCGCATCGACATCCCAAACGGTTCAGGGAGGGTCAGTACGGGTGCTGTCTGTTGTCCGGGAACTCGTGAAGAGTTCGCGATTTGGTTGGACCGTACGTACACGGGCACGCCCGTGAGGCCCGGTGTGGCGCATCCTAGCATCGGGGCATCGGGAACGTGATGACGAATCCGATATTCTCGTTCGTACGTCTCTCCTAATGACGGACCGAACGAAGACCAACAAAGCTCGCAAGGCCGATACGTGTGTCCCTGGATCTCGCATTGGGGAGTCGTGCCCGGAGAATAATCTGGTGATTTGATGGCCCCATCAGGCTCAACCTCATCCATATCAGTACCGCCAGACGCTTTCAGATGGGAAACTGGGGTATCGCCACCACCAGTGAACTTCAAAACATCTCTAAAAATCTGGGGGCCAGACCTGAATGGGACGTATCTACATAGACGTTGAGGAAAGCCCCAATTGCGATTACCACCCGATGCAGACCTTTGAGACGCGGACGCCCGAGCGTGGAGTGGTCGAACTGTGGGTCTCCGGAGTTCCAGGAAAGAAGGGCGGGCATCTGATCGTCGGCTGGTCCAGCGACCAGGACGGAAGTCCGTGCCCGTTAACGCTGGTACAGGTCACGGATTCCGGAGCCGCCGTATCCCTGTTGGTGGCGGGAGGCGACTTTGGGCTTCGGGTCAAGCCGGAAGACTCCGGCGACTGGTCGCTCGCTGCTGAAGATCAATGGGGAGAGCCGTTCATGCTGCTGGACCCAGAGGCGGCGATTCGCGAGATCGAGTAGTCGGTCAGGGCTTGCCCGGAAGTCTGACGCGAGAACGCCCCGGTCGTGCCGGGGCGTTTTAACTACTGGTTTGGGGGGCGATGGTCAGGGCTGCGGATCACGCGGCGTGAACATCGAGCCGCCTTCAGAAATGGATCCGATGGTTCGTTTCTTGCCAAATACCCGGCCGATCGGATTCTTACTTCCCGCCGCAGCGACCGCTATAGCACCGGCTATTCCCGCGGCCGCCAGGCCGACGAAGCTGCGCCGTGTCACGCCTTTTGGTTGCGGTTTGGTCCGCTCTTGCAACTACTTCACCTTGTTATGTGTATGCGGCTGTATGGAACTCCCCTGAGCATTCTTGCTTAGACGTCCTGAAGATGCCCCAGAAGAGGGAAGAAACGGGGGATAATCTGGATGATTGATCCACGAACGCGATTATAGGATCGAGGAGATGTCACCCGCAAGGATTCGCGTTGTATCGCCCCATCAGTTCCCGGCAATTAATCCGGTGTGTCTCAGAAAGAGGTACCCGAATATGGGGTGCATAAGCGGTAATTGTCTCTTGACCGCAAATCCCGCAAATGATAGTTTTCACAGGTCGTTTGGCGAGGCGTAAATCCCGTCTCGATTCAAACGTACGTTTTGCACCGTCACCAACCCACCCGATCAGCTGATTGCGCCGGGTGAACCAACAGGATGGACCGCCGAAACCGATGCCGGACCCCGCCCCGCTTCTACAAGGCGATTGGTCGGATAACGGAGCTGCCCTAAAGCTTCTGTGGATCAACCTCCTGTTGATGACCACGGCCGCTGTATCGCTAGGGTTCGCACATGCGATCATCCCATCGGCCGTCGATAGCGGCACTTTCTCCCGAACGGCGTCTCGCTTTCGTCCTTTTCTCTACGTGATCGGAACGATCGCGATCGTCATCGCCCTCGCCAATGCCTTCTTCATTATTGATATCAGCCGCGGCTGGATCGAAGACATTTACCCGAGGTGGTATCAGTAACGCCAGGGGTGTTGCTAACAACGCGTAATTAACGACCGGCCGCTTAACCGGCCAACCTTCTTAGGAGTCGCAGCTTGCTGCGAGTGGTGAAAAGACACTGAACCAGCAACCTAATACGGAAACCGGCCGGCCCGCATGGGTCAAGGTCCTGATCCCTGTGCTCGCGCTCGGTGGTCTTGGGGTCACCGCCGTTATGGGGTTCGTGATGGTATTCATCATTACGGCGTGGTTCGGTAACCCGTTGCCGGTTTTAGGTTTCGACCAGAGTCCTGAGCAACCAATTGCATTCCCCCACACGGCGCACGCCGGCAGCGAGCCTCTTGTAAATACAGACGGCAGCCCGAAGTTGGACGCCGATGGCAACCAACTCACAGGCATCGGTCTGGACTGCACATTCTGCCACCGCACGGTGACAAGCATCGGCGCCGCGGGCATCCCGCCGGTGGAAACATGTGTCACCTGTCACCGAGTTATCGGCGCAACCGACAGTAAGCCGCTGACTTTGCTGAGGACCATCGGACTGGGAGAAGATCCCGGGCCGATCCAATGGAAGCGGGTTCACCGCTTGCCCGACCACGTCCGCTTCGTACATGAGCCGCACATACGGTTCCTGACGGCGGCGGGCAACACTGATGTAATCGCTAACCGGGACGAGGCAGCGATCCTCGCCGGTACGCAGATGGACGGCTCCGTCGTGGCGGCCGTCACCTGTTCTACCTGCCACGGTGACATCAAGTCACAGGAACAGGTTGCGCAAGTAGAACCGTTGAAGATGGGACAGTGCGTCGACTGCCATCGGAAGAACAACGCACCAACCGACTGCACAACCTGTCACTTTTAAAAAGAACTATTGGACCGTGTCTGCAGGATTTTCTGGGGCACGAAAATTTCGGAACTAACACAAGGAAGAGATGGCGACCCGAATCCCATGAAGCTCTCCAGACGGGAATTCATGACCCTCGCGGGCGGCTCCACTGTTGGAGCTGTCATTTTTACCGCGTGTGGCGTCCCTGCGGATGAACTACTTGTCGAAGCTCCGCTCGATCTGCCTGAAGACCTTGTAACTGGCATTGACAGCTGGTTTGCGACGACGGATGACTCCGGACTCGGCGTCATCGTTCGTGTCATGGAAGGCCGGGCAAAGAAAATTGCCGGCAACCCTGACTACCCGATCAACCTCGGCAAACACGCCGTGCACTCAGACTTTGCGTTGCAGGCGCTCTACCATCCGGACCGGGTGGAGGGACCGATGCGACGCCGGTCTGCCGGCCAGGCCCTCGTGCCGATCTCATGGGACGAGGCGAACAGCCTTCTCGCACAGTGGATGACCGACGCTGACGGCAGCCTCGCCATTGTCACAAACCCGATCCGTGGCGGAGACGCCAGGATCGCCGGAGACGTGGCATCGGCATTCAATGGCCGTCTGATGTTCTTCGACCCGCTTGATCAGGGTGTCCTTCATGAGGCCATCAAGACCGTGTTCAGGCAGGACCGCATTCCTGAATTTGATATCGCCAACGCACACACCGTGCTTTCGTTTGGCGGCGACTGGCTGGGCACCTGGCTCTCGCCGGTGCGCTACAGCACGAAGTACGGCGACTTCCGGGGCGGCGAGCATCGCGGCTTCATGATGCATGCCGAATCGCGCATGTCCATCACCGCCGCTGCGGCCGACCGATGGCTGACGGTCAACCCTGGATATGAGGGCGACCTCGCCGTCAGCATCGCAAGCGTCATCGTCAAGGAAAAACTGGTCCCAGAGGCCAACATCTCTGCCTACACCGCCAACATTCCAGAGGGCGAACTTGAGAAGTGGGCGCCCGAGCTTGTTACTGACAAGATCGGTGTGTCCGTGGAACGCATCAACGATGCGGCACACAAGTTCGCTGGCGAAGGCCCGAGCATCGCATTTGGCGGTGGTTCGGCCGGCGCGCAGACAAACGGCGTGTTCAACCTCACCGCCATCTACGCACTGAACATCCTTGCCGGGACCGTCGGCAAAAAAGGCGGCATTCAGTTCAACCCCGCCGGGCCACAGGGCCTGCCAGACTCGGCCACCGGGGCATCATTTGAAGTCTGGGAGAAGGAACTCTCCCACTGGCGCGCAGGCAACGTTAAGACCGTGATCTTGCGGGGCGTTGACCTGGTACACGGCCTGCCACGTTCCGTAGATGCCGGGGGCGCACTCGATAGCGTCGACAACGTCGTCGTTTTCTCCGGAGTTCTGGACGAAAGTTCCGCACATGCCAACCTGATCCTGCCCGAGAACTCCTACCTGGAGAACTGGGGACTCGACGTGCCGGAACCGGCGCCAGGGTACGAGGTTGTCGGCATCCGGCAACCCGTCGTCAACGCACCGTTGGACGGCGACACACGTGCCAGGCTGTACGACAGCCGTAACTTCCTTGACACCCTGATACAGGCGGCTGGATCACGTGTATCTGTCAACAGCGTTAAAGAGTTCGTCGAGGACACGGTTGCAGATATCTTCTCTGACGGTCGCGGTTCCGTAACAGCGGGAGACGCCCGGCTGTTCATGAACGGCGTTCTACAACGCGGCGGCTGGTGGGACGTGGACGCCACGGCGTCCACCGGCTCACCTTCCAGCATCCCTTCACCCATCGCCAAGGCCGCGGGACCGGGACTCTCTGATATTGAGGAGAGGGTCGAAGGACACGTGTTCACGCTCGTACCGTTCGCCCACCAGTCCCTACTTGATGGCCGGAACGCCTCGACGCCGTGGGCTCAGGCCACTCCGGACCCGATCACCACGGTGGCATGGTCAACGTGGGCGGAGATTAATTTCGACAAAGCCAAAGAGATGGGCATCAGCGAAGGCCAGTGGATCAAGGTTCGTACCACGGTCGGTGAAATAACCGTCCAGGCGTACCCGCATCCCGGGATTTCGCCTGACGTAATTGGCATCCCGATCGGCCAGGGCCACAAAAAAGAAATCGGCGGACGGTACGCCGAAGACCGAGGCGAGAATGTTTTGAATATCCTTGTCGACAAGAAAGAATCAGAGACCGGCGCTCTTGCATGGGCCGCAACGCGGGTCGT
>JAPYSM010000079.1:0-4040 GCA_029936485.1 Dehalococcoidia bacterium | reverse complement strand
GTTTCCAGCCACAAATGGGGCATGGTCGTTGACGTCGACCGTTGCACCGGATGTCAGGCGTGCGTCATGGCATGTCAGGCTGAAAACAACATCCCACTCTCAACGGAAGATATATACAAGCAGGGGCGAACGTTCGCCTGGATTCGGATAGAGCGCTACTGGTATGGCGACTTCCCGGATGTGAAGGCGCGGTTCATCCCGATCATGTGCCAGCACTGCGAAAACGCGCCGTGCGAGCCCGTGTGCCCGGTGTTTGCCACGTACCACAACACCGAAGGCATGAACGTCCAGATCTACAACCGCTGCGTCGGCACCCGATACTGCGGAAACGGTTGCCCTTACAACGTCCGATTCTTCAACTACTGGGAACCGGTCTGGCCGTCCACGCTGCGCAATCAGCTGAACCCGGATGTCACGGTGCGAAGCCGTGGAATCATGGAGAAGTGCAGCTTCTGCGTGCAGCGGATTCGCCGTGTCTCACGAGAAGCCGCCCGTGATGGCCGCGAGATCCAGGACGGGGACATCGGAACGGCTTGCACCGACGCTTGCCCGACCAACGCCCTTGTATTTGGCGATTCCAACGACGAAAACAGCCGTGTATCGATCATGGCGAATGACGACCGCAAGTACACGCTCCTCGACGCCCTGAATACCGATCCCAATGTCCTTTACCTTGCGCAGGTAGACGCTACTGGAGGAGCAATCGGTGGCCACGAGTAGCCTGATAACGGACGCTCCGGATGACCGACCGTCCAACATAGAATCCACGGCTCTTCTCGCCGGCGAAGGCAGGACAGCTGCCGGAACTGGCCTGAAGCGATTCATGTGGCTGCTCGCCACCCTGTCGTTGGTCGGCTTTGTTGGAATCGTCTTCCGCTTCATCAACGACGACGGCAGGCAGGACTGGGGCTTCTACGCCGCAACACTCGCCTGGATGCTGACCGTCTTCGGCGGTGCGCCCATGGTGGCTATTGCCCCCGCGCTCGCCAAGGCCAACTGGGTACGTCCTGTGGCGCGCATCGCGTCGCTCGGAGCTATCGTCACGGCGATCATTGCGCTTTTGATGATCCCGTTGTTGTTCAAATTCCCGGCGCTGACCGAGTTCTCTGAAGTACTCGGCGACGACGTACGACGCAGGTCGATATGGTTTGACTCCCCGAAATATGCCCCGCACTTCTGGAATGTCCTGATCCTGCTGACGCTGGCCCTCGTGGGATTGGCGATGGCGTACGTGATGGCCATCCCGGACTTCGCTGCGATACGAGATCACGGCAGCGGCTGGAAGCAGCGCTGGGGCAAGAAGCTTGCTCGCGGGTTCTACGGCCGTCCGCAACAGTGGGAATGGCTCAAGATGCGCATCGGCATCACGGGCGCCATCTACTTTGCGATGCTCCTGTACACCAACTTCACGTTCAGTCTCGACTTCGCCGTAAGCCTGGTCCCCGGTTGGAAGGACTCGGTCTTCCCCTTCTACCACACGATCAGCTCATTCCAGGCGGGCCTGGCCTTCGTCATCATCGGAGTCTGGGCGGCACGTCGCTGGGGCGGAATGAACAAGTACGTAGGCCAGGAACAGATGTGGTCGCTCGGCAAGTTCATGCTTGCCACGACCCTGCTGTGGTTCTACTTCTTCTACTCAAGCTTCATCGTGTTCTGGTACGGACGATCTGAGTCCGACTCGGCCACGATCAAGCTGCTTGTGTCCGGTCCCTACATCTACCTGTTCTGGACGGTCTTCTTCCTGGTGTTCATCATTCCGTGGTGGATCATGATCTGGAACAAGGTCAGGGACAGCGTATGGGGGCCGCCAATTGCGGCCTTTATCATCCTGTTTGGACTGTTCCTGGATCGCATCAGGATCTATGTAGCATCCTGGAGCGCGGTTCCGGATGATCTTGAACTTGCAACTACGAGCGTCCTGCAAGAGATGCCGGACACCATGTGGCCGGACGTGTTTGACGTGTTCATCATGGTCGGCCTCCCCGCGCTCGGTCTGCTTTCAATCCTGTTGGTGACCCGGCTGGTTCCGTTGGTGTCTCTCTGGGAAGTCCAACAGTCACGCCTGATAACCAAACCAGTAAGGTTCCTGAGGAGCCACGTCCAGTTGGTGGGTAAACCCGACTAATGCAACAGCGACGCATACTCGACGAATTCACCGTTAACCGCGAGCTTCTGCGCGGGAATCTGGCGACGCCCAAGTGGTGGCTGCCTACGGTTCTTGGCCTCCTCGTGGTGGTGCTGTTCGGCTTCACCCTGATGGGAATCATGTTCAACCGTGGCCTAGGTGTCACCGGTCTGAGCCGGCCCGTCTACTGGGGACTGTTCATTACCACGTTCGTGTTCTGGGTTGGTATAAGCCACGCCGGGATCATGATCTCGGCAATTCTCCGTCTGACTCAGGCGGAGTGGCGCAGACCTGTGACGCGTGCGGCAGAGCTCCTTACTGTGTTCTCGCTGCTGACTGCACTGTTCTTCCCGCTCATCCACGCCGGACGGCCGTGGAGAATCTTCTACTGGATTACACCGTTCGACTTCGCACGCGGCATCTTCCCGAACGCCCGCTCTCCGCTGGTGTGGGACCCGTTTGCGATCGGCACCTACCTCACCGGTAGCACCCTGTTCCTGTACGTTGCGCTCCTGCCAGACCTTGGCGTGTTGCGTGACCGGACGACCGGTTGGAAGCACTCCTTCTACACGGTGGCATCGCTCGGATGGCGCGGTAACCCGCGGCAGTGGCGACTCCAGACCGTGGCGGGAATCCTGCTCTCGGCTTTGATGCTACCGATCTTCGTATCGGTCCACAGCATCGTGTCGTGGGACTTCGCCGTCACACCCGCAGTTGAAGGCTGGCACTCCACTGTGTTTGCCCCATACTTCGT
This sequence comes from Dehalococcoidia bacterium, assembly GCA_029936485.1. Taxonomy (GTDB): domain Bacteria; phylum Chloroflexota; class Dehalococcoidia; order Lucifugimonadales; family Lucifugimonadaceae. Next base: position 1,161 of record JAPYSM010000079.1, on the reverse strand, counting down.
CGTCGGCGCGGTCCACTCCGGTGTGTCTGCTGTTGTAACGATGATGGCGCTCATGCGCTGGCTCTGGGGCTGGGACAACTACATCCGTCCGGAACACTTTGATGCGCTTGCAAGACTGCTCATCGTCGTGGCCTGTGCGTGGTTGGCTTTGACATTTGCCGAGCTCATCTTCGGTGTCTACAGCCTGGAGGCTCCTGAACGGGCGCTTCGTGAAATGCAAATGTTCGAGTGGCCCTGGAACCTCTTATTCATAATTTTCTTCTTAACGGGCTTCGCTATACCTGTGCCGTTATGGTTCTTTAAACGTGTCCGGAACAACATAGCGATGATGTTCTGGACGTCCATCCTGGTGAACATCGGGATGTGGCTTGAACGTTTCTTGATCATTGTCCCGGGACTCTCAAGAAAACAACCGTTCGTATTCACGTGGGACTCGTATCAGGTCAGCCCTCTGGAATGGGGTCTCCTGTTGTGGTCGTTCGCATGGGTAATGATGTTGATGCTGTTGTTCTCCAAGTTTTTCCCGTTGATACCGCTCTTCGAGACCAAAGAAAGCCAGGTTTTCACGACTGATGTCCAGATCGGGCGCGTGACCATGCCGGCTGTAATCAGGGAATTGGATTAGGTAACGCACGATGGCAGCTTCAAACAGCGTTCTAGGGCTGTACGACACACCAAATGCAGGCGCCGATGCCATGGACGGACTCAAGTCCGCCGGGTTTGAGCTTGGCACTTTTGACGTGCTCACCGGCACGCCGTATCCGGAGGGCGCGTTCGGCGAATACGTCCCCCAGCACAGGCTATTCCGGTTCCCCTTCTTCGGGGCGATGGTAGGCATCACTCTGGCCATCTTGTTTACGGCCGGCACACAGCTCGCATATCCGGTAATCACCGGTGGTAAGCCGATCCTGGCCGTATTCGCCATGCTAATCATTGCTTATGAACTAACTATGCTTGGCGCGGTGGTAGCGACCGTGGTCGGCATCATATTTGAGTCACGTCTACCGAACCTCAACCTTGGCGCGTACGACACACGGATCACCGAGGGTTACATCGGTGTCGTGGTTGAGTGCGAGGACGACCGATTGGAAGAGGCACGCGGAGTGCTACAGACAGCCGGCGCTCTGGAGATCAAAACGGCTTGAGTCTTCGAACGACAGA
>JAPYSM010000078.1:660-9748 GCA_029936485.1 Dehalococcoidia bacterium | reverse complement strand
CCTCCGCGCGTCATCGGGAGTATCTGTTCACTTGTGATCTGAAGCCCGATGGCGTCAAACGCGTAATCGACTCCACCGCCCGATATCTCCTGGACAGCCTCAATCGGGTCCACCTTTGAAGCGTTAACCGTGTGCGTGGCGCCCATCATTCGGGCGTACTCCAATTTGGCGTCATCAAGATCAATCGCAATGACCGGGTACGCCTCAAGGATGCTCGCCATCTGTACGGCGGAAATGCCGACTCCACCGACTCCGATAACGGCGACCGAGTTCCCGGGGCGGACCTGCGCCGTGTGCATCACAGCACCGGCGCCCGTGAGCACGGCGCATCCAACAATGCAGGAGATATCGGTCGGCGCAGATTTTGGAATCGGCACGACGAACTGTTCTGTGGTCAAAACGTCCCGTCCCCATGTGTACACGCTGCCGCTGACGGGCTCTTCCCGGTAAGTTACCCCTGTCGGCCCAGTTGCGCGTCGGCCCTTCACTGGATCTCGCCGGACCCAGGTCACGATGGCGTGATCCCCCTCTTTCAGATGTGTCACGTCACTGCCGACGTGCGTCACGATGCCGGTTCCCTCATGTCCGAGCACGCCCGGAGTTTTGCTATCCGGGTTGTGCATCTGGTGGAGCTGGGAGTGGCAGACGCCGGACGAGAACATCTCGACAATCACCTGGTCCGGTCTCGGGTCCGGGATCTCTATTTCGTCGACGGTCAGGGGCGCCCCGTGTTGGGTGTGTATCGCTGCGACTGATTTCATGAGAGACGGTTCCTTAAGACCCAGAGTCAGAGCAAAGGCGCACTTCGGGCGGCTGGCAGACGCAAGAGCAGAGCGAGAGTCGGTCGAGTCTAGCAGCGAATTCGGTCATGGCGATGCAGAATTTAATGCTCAATTCACGAGGTCAGACAGGTCCACTCCGCAGGTACTCAGGACAGCGATGAACGAGAGCGTCCTGAGCGAATTTACCTCTCCGTCCACAAGGGCCTGAATTGTGTCTATCTCGATCTCTGATACAAGGCACTCAAATTGCTCCGCCGTAAACGGGAGATCAGACGCCAGATCGGTGAGATCGGTGAGATCGGTAGTTTCCAAGATCCCTAGAATATCTGGTGCGTTCGGCGCACCGGGGAGCAGTTGAGGAAGATCGATCGGGGCGCTGTCCGCAGCCATGTCATCCAGGGCCGACTCAATATCGAGGCTACCAGTCAACTCGAGCAGGTCTGCGGCATCGACGCCAAGCGATGCGATATCGATTGAGGGATTCGAAGCAACCGTCGGCACAGGGGTCGCCCTAGGCTCGGGGTCGTCGCTGGCGCAAGCCGTAACAATAAAAATCGCCGGTAACATAGTCGCCAGCACTATCCAAGAACCTTTGAATTTACCCATCATCGCAATGATCCCGCCTTTAAACGCGGACCTCCATTAACGTTTAAAATCAGATTTCTGGATTTTAGGCCCTCGACGTTAATCCAATCCCAGCAAAACCCGTCTCACGAGGCTCAGGCTGCTTAACGCCGCACGTCGTCTGTCTGGCACGCCTCGTCCGGCAGAGCGAACGTGGCGCGTGTGGGTGCCATCAGCGTCCGTCACCGCTATATACGTCTCTCCGCGCCCAAGGTTCTCTGTGCGTTGGTCGCCCTCTTCAACGGCGTGAACCGCCACGCCAAGCGTCGCCCCTGATACGGCCCGAACCGTCCGCGACAATGCGGCGGCACGTTCCGGGCCACCGGCAAACGGTGGCGACTCGCCACCCGCCCGCGCCAGCCGTTCCAGCGCATCTTTAGAGTTGATGATGTTGCCCTCGACGTATGCATCGCCCGCAGCTCGTTGAAAAACATCTGCGATCGCGCCGCCTACAAGGTCTTCGTAGGTTGCAACCGTCAATCCTTTGTCCGAGATCAAACGCCCAACAACGGCTTCGAGGGTGTCGTCTTCAGTCCCGAATATGTTGTCGCCTAGAAGTTTGCGCGCTTCCTCCTCGACCGGGCCAATCAATTCCTCAGCCTTGGTGGCCGAACTGGCGCGTGCGGCAATCCTGACATCCACCTGTCCCGGGTGCGCCATGGTGCCGACGCCGGGGTTGCCGTCGTCCACCATCAGGTGGCCGATCAAATGATCAACGTTGCTCTCGCCAAGATCCACGGTCTTGAGGACCCGGTACTGGATCACATCGGTGACGTTGAACTTCTCTTTTATGAAGGGAAGTACCTCGTTGTCTACCAGCCACTTCATCTCGAATGGAACGCCTGGAAGCGAAATGATCACGCCCGCTTCGTCCTCAACGACGAACGCGGGGGCCGTGCCGTTGGGGTTCCGGAAAATCCTTGCGCCCTCGGGTATCTCGGCCTGTTTCTCGTTGTTCTTGGTCAGGATGAAACCGCGCTTACGAAATCGCTCTTCAAGTTCAAGCAAGGAATCCGGATCAACGACCACATTGACGCCCATCACCGCCGAAACGATCTCGCGCGTCAAGTCATCCTGGGTCGGGCCTATGCCGCCTGTAGTGATCACAACCTGCGACCGGCCATGCGCACGTTTCACCGTATCCAACATCCGGATTCGACTGTCGCCAACGGTGTTTACGTAGTGAAGATCGATCCCGTTATCGGCAAACCGCTGGCCAATCCAGGCCGAGTTTGTGTCAACGATCTGGCCCAAGAGCAGTTCGGTTCCGATGGCAACAATTTCGGCGTTCATGTGACCTGCAATTCTCCCTCGAGCCCGTTGGCGTTTTACTTGACGTCTCGCGTGTAGACCGCGATGCGGAAGCGTAGGACCGTTGTGACAGGCCGTCAAACATCCGTGCCAAACGTTTCTGGCAGTCAGAAATAAGACTGTCAGTTGACAGGGTTAGAACGTTTGTTCTAGGATACGAACACGCGTTCTAACACGGCTTAATGAAATCGATTCCGATTCCATCACCCGCTGGAGCACAGTGTCCGGGGACGCCGAGCCACTGGTTCGCCCGGGCCGGCCAATTGACCAGATTAAGAGGGACAAGACATGACGACACTGGCAACCCGATCTTCTACTATCGCCACACCAACGGATTCTGGTTCATCTGTTTCCACCTCTCCAATTGATATATCCAACGAATTTGCCCTATCTTTCGACGGAGCAGAAGACTTTTCCCGTGCTGTGCTCGACAGCGTCGTTAGCAAGCGCGGAGAGACTCTATCGATCTCGGTACGGTCCGACGCAGAAACGATCGACATATCGACGCGCCTCGAACTTCTGCTCATGACCGTCGGAATGGGCGCCGGATCGGTGTCCGCCCGTGTGGGCCCCTCTTTCATGAATCACACATACCCGGCCATGCGTTCTCTCACACAGGCACTCGATACGGCCGGATTTTCTGGCATGTGGACGCCGGTCGGTGGTCGGAACATCCGGCTGATGGAATCCTGGCAGATGTTCGTAAGCGTTGATGCCCCTTCAGCCACCAGCGGTTCAGGCCAGCCGAACAGGCCAGACACGCTCCTGGAAGTTGTCTCCGCTGACCAGATCCCGACAGATTGGTTCCGAACACGTGTCGCTCCGAGGTCTTCCACAAAGGGTCTGACGACCGTGTACTACAACTCCTCCACAAGGCCCACCGACGGGAGGGACTCCCTCTTTGACCGAGTGAGGCGCTCGAATCTCACCAAAGAGTGGCGTGACGGTATCCGCCGGCACTTTGAGACGGCCGACATTGCCGAGGCCGTGACCGCAAGCTAGCGATCCGGATCCCAATCGATTTCATATTTCCAGCGCCGTTGACTTAGAGGAGGCCACGCCATGACCACGATCAGACTTGTCCGAGCAGACACCCTGCCAGAAAATATCAACTACAGAGATGATGGCTGCGAAGTTTCATATTCGTGCCTAGTTTGTCCTCTCCCGATCTGCAAATTCGACGACCCAGGCTGGCTGCAACGCGAAAGTCGGCAGAATCGTGACGAAGCCATGATCATCACCCGGAGATTCGAGAGCCTCTCGGTCTCCCAGATCGCGGAACGGTTTGAGGTCAGCACGCGAACGGTGCACCGTGTTCTGAAACAGGAACGTGAGGGAACAAGACAGTTACCTGATTCAGGGCAACGACCGATGCTCTCAGTGTTGACCCTCCGGACACAATCAGCATTCAAGTCTCCTCAACCACTGCCACGTATCTGGCCGCCGGTGGAGGATATAGAATGCGAGCCGGTTCTCGTCAAAACCGCGTAATCAACCCGAAGCCTGACCGGACTCTGGCCGCCTGATAGAGTCCCACGCGATTAAATCCCGGCGTTACCCGGGTGTCTCGAACACGCGCTCTTCTTTGCCAGCGCCAACCCGTACCCGGTCACCGGTTGCCTGGTAGACAACGCGTTCTGCGATGTTCGTCGCTCTGTCAGCGATGCGCTCAACGTTGTGAGCGGCCCAAAGAAGATAAGTGCCACGCTCTACGTTCACCGGATCGGCCTTCATCAGTGCCAGGAGATCGACGCGGACTTTTCGGTACAGGTCGTCCACTTCATCGTCATAGGGTCCGATAGCGAGGGCTTCTTCTCTTGCGGCGGTTTCGTTACGTGTGAGAAATGCGTCAAGACTCTGCTTGAGCATATGTACGGCACGCTCACCCATCGCAGGAATGTCGACCAGCTCCTTCAGCGGTGGCTCCGGGCCCATCATCAGGCTGATCTTAGCAATGCCCTCGGCGTAGTCCCCCATCCGTTCCAGTTCGCCCGCTATGTGTAGCGCGCTGATAATCCGTCGCAGATCACTCGCGACCGGCGCTTCCCGGCGGATCAGATCCATGCAGGCGTCCTCGACGAGATGGCGCTTGTCGTCGATCAGATCATCGTCTTCGATAACCTTCTCGGAAAGTACAAGATCGCGATTCTTGATCGCGTTCAGTGCATTGAAGATCGAACTTTCAACAAGGGCACCAAGCAACACAAGCTCTGCTTCGAGCTGCTGAAGATCATGGTCAAATTCTTCTCTTGCCATGGCATGCCTCGGAATTCAAGTTCGGACGGGTCGCTCAGACAACCGTCATTCAGGTCAAAAGACCAACGGGCAAGCAGCGACGTAACGAGGATGAAGTAGGAAAGTATAGCAGCGGACGGGCTGGAGTCCTCACGAAAGGTTATTCCGACTTTCCTCTAGATGAGGTGAGTCAGACGTTTCAAATATGAATTAACCCGGCAATGCACGGCTCTCCCGTTACGAGTTCTGTCGCTTCCAACGGCCCACAGTCGTAGAATTGACAATTGCGTTTTAGGCTAAGTGGCCGTAAATACGCGTCACCGTAATGACCCACGTTACGCGACGACGAACGATTTCCGTACTTTTCGGAAATTCCGCCAACCACACAAGATAACTCCAGCACCTCTCAGAACCTCGCCGCTCTTCTATCAGTGAGCAGAGTTCCCGCCAGGCATAAAGGACTTCCCAGACCGTGACACTCGCCTCTCAGAACTCCGACCCAGAAACCACGGCCGCTCCGTACGGACTCGCCAACCCCGACGTTTCAATTGATGATCCGGCATCCGATTCACCCACGGACACCTTGCTCACGTCCATCCTCGACGTGAGTGAGGACGACCTTAATTACCAGGTGTCACAGATGGGCCAGCCGCCGTTCCGGGCACGGCAACTGTGGCGATCGCTCTATTACGAGGGCGCACAGTCTTTCGACGAGATGACGACACTCGCAAAACCATTCAGGGCGGCCCTGGAAGAGCGCTACAGAATATCCCCGATTGTGCCAGAGGTTGAGTTACGATCTGCGGACGGATCCACGGACAAAATACTGTTCAAACTCCAGGACGGAGAGTTGATAGAAACCGTCCTCATGCGTTATGGCCTCGACGGTCACCGTAGAGCACGCCGCACTGTTTGCATCTCAACACAGGCGGGATGTGCTCTCGGCTGCACCTTCTGCGCCACCGGTCAGCAGGGGTTCCGGCGTCAACTCTCCCCAGGAGAGATCGTGGCCCAGGTTCTGCACATGCGACGCATCATCCGGTCCGAAAACGCCGAGCTGATCGCCGCCGGTTCCGCCAAGAAGGACGAGGTGACCGAGATCACCAACGTCGTATTCATGGGCATGGGCGAGCCGCTCGCAAACTACAACAACACCCTGAGCTCGATCGCCGTGATGAACCACGCCCAGGGCATGAACATCGGAGCACGGCACCTCACGGTTTCCACCGTAGGCCTCGTCCCGGAAATCCGGAAACTTGCCCGCGAGCCGTACCAGTTGAACCTCGCCGTTTCGTTGCACGCCCCGGACGACGAGTCCCGGTCGCGCACAATGCCGGTGAACAAGCGCTACCCGATCGCCCGGTTGATGCACGCGTGTCGTGACTACGTGGAGACAACGAACCGCCGCATTTTCTTCGAGTACGTCCTGCTTGACCACGAGAACGACACGCCGGAACACGCCAAGAAGCTGGCCGAACTGCTGAATGGCCTGATGTGCCACGTGAACCTCATCCCGGTCAACCCGACCGAGAAGGGGCCGTACTCGCGCCCGAACGACAAACGTAGCGCCCTGTTCCGAGAGGTCCTCACCAAGGCCGGCATCGCGAACACCGTGCGCCAGGAAAAGGGCATTGACATCAATGCCGGATGCGGGCAGTTAAGGGCACATGCCCTTGACGACGCGGTGGAAGCAGCGGAGTAACTCATTGCCAGACTGTCCTAGAGCAACGCCGGGGGAGACGGTCTCGAAACCGATAATCGGTCGGCTTCATTCGTACGCAGCCATCGCCCAAGGAGCGTTGTTCCTGCCTATACTTGCGCTCCTACATACCCCTTAGAACAGCCCAAAGCTCTACCTGGATCAAGATGAACAACTCGCCCACCATCATCTATACATGGACCGACGAGGCGCCGGCACTGGCCACACACGCCTTCCTGCCGGTTATCCGGGCATTTGCGGGAGCCGCCGGGGTGGAGGTCGAAACCCGCGACATCTCCCTCGCCGCAAGGATCCTCGCTCAGTTCCCCGATGTACTTGTGGACGGGCAACCAATTCCCGATGATCTGACCGAGCTGGGTAGCATGACGGAAGAGCCGGAAGCGAACATAATCAAGCTTCCAAACATCAGCGCCTCTGTTCCGCAGATGAAGGCTTGCATCGCGGAATTGCAGGCACGTGGGTACGACCTCCCGGACTACCCCGAGGCCCCGGGCAATGACGAGGAAGCTCAGACAAAGGCACGCTTCGATGTCGCAATGGGAAGCGCCGTGAACCCCGTTTTGCGGGAAGGCAACTCAGACCGACGCGCTCCGAAAGCTGTGAAGGACTTCGCCAAAGCAAACCCGCCACGCATGCGTGCATGGTCCAGAGACTCCCGGACTCATGTATCGACGATGGCCGCCAACGATTTCCAACACAACGAGAAGTCGGTAACTATCCCGGCGGACACCACCGTAAACATCCAGCACGTAGCGGGCGATGGCACGGTGACAGTACTGAAAGAGTCTCTCCCACTCCTGACGGACGAGGTGCTTGACGCCACCTTCATGAGCAAGAGCGCCCTCGTCGATTTCTTTCGTGAACAGGTAAAGGACGCCAAAGACAAGGACGTTCTCTTCTCGCTTCACCTGAAGGCCACGATGATGAAGGTGTCAGACCCGATCATTTTCGGGCACGGCGTAGAGGCGTTCTACCAGAAGGCATTTACGAACCACGCACCCACGTTTAAGTCTCTCGGCGTGGACGCAAACAACGGGCTTGGAGATCTTCTTTCCAAGATCGCGGACCTCCCAGAAGACCAGCGCAATGCGATCGAAGCCGATATCCAGGCCGCATACGATGAAGGTCCGGGCATCGCTATGGTGGACTCGAACCGAGGCATCACAAATCTGCACGTTCCCAGTGACGTGATCGTCGACGCCTCCATTCCCCCGATGATCCGTGACTCGGGAGGGATGTGGAACGCGGCCGGTGAACTTCAGGACACCAAAGCGATCATTCCCGACTCAAGCTATGCCGGGATCTACGACACGACCATCAAGGACGTCCAGAAGCACGGCCAACTGGACCCGACGACAATGGGCAGCGTTCCAAACGTCGGACTGATGGCGCAGAAGGCTGAAGAGTACGGCTCGCACGACAAGACTTTTGAGGCCGCGTCCTCAGGGGTCATCCGCGTTGTAGACGCTGAAGGCAACACGCTCATCGAGCACTCGGTGGAAGCTGGCGACATCTGGCGTGCATGCCAGACCAAAGACGTTTCGGTTCGTAACTGGGTCGAGCTGGCCGTGAGGCGAGCCCGGGCCACCGGCGCCCCGGCCATCTTCTGGTTGAACAGTAATCGCGCCCACGACGCACAACTGATCAGCAAGGTGAACGTTTACCTCGAGGGCCAGGACACCGACGGGCTCGATATCCAGATCCTTTCTCCGGTGGAAGCGATGCAGTTTTCGCTGGACCGCATCCGCAGGGGTGAGGACACCATCTCCGTAACCGGCAACGTCCTCCGTGACTACTTAACGGACCTGTTCCCGATCCTCGAACTTGGCACCAGCGCACGCATGCTGTCGATCGTTCCCCTGCTCAACGGCGGAGGACTTTTTGAGACCGGCGCCGGCGGGTCTGCTCCTAAGCACGTCCAACAGTTCGAGCAAGAGGGGCACCTGCGCTGGGACTCCATCGGCGAGTACATGGCGCTTGCGGCCTCACTCCAGCATCTCGCTGATCGGTCCAACAACCCGGGCGCCCGGGTGCTCGCGGACGCTCTGGATACAGCTACCTCTGACTACCTGACCAACGCACGGTTACCCTCGAGAGTCGTGCACGAGATCGACAGTCGGGGCAGCAACTTCTATCTGGCGATGTACTGGGCGCAGGCGCTCAAAGCGCAAGACGCTGATGCTGATCTGTCCAGCCGGTTCGAGTCTGTCGGTGCAGCTCTGAGCGAGAACGAAGAGTTGATCCTCTCCGAAATCGAAGAAACGCAGGGGCCAAAACAGGATCTCGGGGGCTACTACATGTTGGATACCGGACTCGCGGCCGCGGCGATGCGCCCCAGCAAGACCTTCAACAGGATCATCGACGGGATCTAGTCCGACTTTAAACACAGCTATCAGGCGCGAAGTGGGGCCCCGGA
>JAPYSM010000078.1:0-650 GCA_029936485.1 Dehalococcoidia bacterium | reverse complement strand
GGTTTCCCGGGGCCCCACTTCGCGTCCTTTGACGGCCTAGATCGGCATCACCTCGGAACGTTTCGTGTGTGCACGACCCATCTCGGCCGTTGCTTCAAGGGATCCGGCGATCATGACGCCTTCGTCGATGCGCGTCGCAACTGTCTCGGGCGGTCCTCCATCAAGAAACTTGATGCCGTTTGCAAAACAAGCGTCTCGGATCCGCGTCCGTGCGGCTTCCAACTCCGGGGGCCGAGGCGGCTGTTGAGCCGAGTGGTATCCGTGCGACAACGCCATATCGCCCGGTCCCCACTCAGCGAACGAGATGCCCGGAACCTTGAGCGTGGATTCGACGGTGTTCAAGGCCCGTTTGTTCTCGATCTTGAGACCCAGGATTAGCTCCCCATTCGGATTTAGCGGCCACGGCTCTGCCTTTTCCAGGTACTCCTCGTTGGAGATGCCCCAGATCGGTGCCGCCGACGCCTGCCCACCATTACCGCGCTCACCGTGGTCCAGCCCGGCCCCGACGCCGAGCGGATGGAACGGGTATCGGCAAGCCTCAATAAAGGCCTTCACGGACGCCGGATTCTCGGCCTGGCAGAGAAGGATGCCGTGTACGCCCCTGGCAAGGATCTGCCGGAACTGCCACGCGTTGTACCTGATCGATTCGA
>JAPYSM010000077.1 GCA_029936485.1 Dehalococcoidia bacterium | reverse complement strand
CTGCGGCAATGGGAAGACCTGCGTGCAACATGCGAGGTAGTGCTAAACCTCGACCCCGAGAATTCCGATGCAACGCGAATACCTGGCGTTGGCCGACAAATCATTAGCCACAGATGTTGTGTCGGGTAGTTCGGACATCGTTGAACCGTCTGAGGACCCCACTCCCGACTCTGATCCCGGTGGTGTCGGAGATGCTCGGCCACGCGAACCCGGCTATAACAATGTCGATCTACTCACACGCGCTGACTGACTCACAGGCTCTAGTAGCCGATGCAATGGCGGAGATGTTCGCGGGAGATTAATTAGCCGATTGGGGTTTCTGACAGCAAGGTAGACAGCAACCGGGACAATACAGCCGAGAACAGTTCAGTACACCGAATGGTCTGATTGAACGAGGAATAGGTACAATTAGGGACACCCTGGAACGAGTAGTACAGGATTCGAATCCCGGCTCCCCGACCAGCTAATTGAGCGAGAGATGCAGGCCAACATTCGGCGCGGCATGACTCCGCCGGTGACCGGCCAGACAAATCCTGCACTCACAATATGCGCGAACGTCATTACCAGAACAACGAGAAGCATCCTCCGGCCTGCACTTGCTGGTCGTGTGATCTTGAGTCGCAGCGCAAGCGAGGGCTTGATCCCGCTATTCCCGCGGGTCAGCAGGTTTCTGAGTCGGTTATCTCAGATGCCCAGTCGATCCTCGATTCATCACGTGGCAAGGCTATCTCCCGAGAGGCCAAGCGAGCACAGTCGAAGCAGGCTCGTGATACGGCAAAGCGGTCTCGGGGCGGTGGTCGGAAGAAGAAGAAGGGCAAGAAAAAGTAGGGTCTCGGAAGAATAGGCGCGTTCGCAGATAGATTTTCTCCCTCACCCCAACCCTCTCCCGTTGGGAGAGGGACGACCATGACCCCACCGAAACACGTGATAGGACACACGCGACTTGAGAAACCAATACTCGATAACGAGAAAGCCGCCGGCACGAGCGCCGGCATTGGAATAATCATTGGCGCAGTAATCATCGCGTTGACCGGCAACGTTGGGTTGTCGGTGGCAGCGAGTGCCATCCAGGCGAAGAAGGCTTAGCGCGAAGCCTCACGGAGAGCACTGCACAAGTTCCCGCGCCGGCCAATGCGCACCCGCTTCAGCCCTAACCAGCTTGCCATTAACGTCAGCTCCTTCGCCAGTTCCGGGGCGACGTGTGCCGGGTCCTGTCCTTCCTCGATGAATGCACCACGTACCCGCAGCGTCCCGCGATCCCGTTCTGCCTTCACGTCCACCCGCGCCACGAGATCCTCGCCGAGCAGGAACGGCAGCACGTAGTATCCGTACTGGCGCTTGCGTTCCGGAACGTAGATTTCGATGCGGTAGAAGAAGTCGAATAGTCGCTCGGTCCGGTCCCGTTCCCAGATGAGCGAGTCAAACGGGCTCAATAGCGCTCGCGCGTTCACTGCTCCATTTGCCGATGCGTCTGGATGCAGATAAGCCGGTTGATCCCAGCCCTCGACCTCAACCTCACGCAGCTCTCCGGCTTCCACCAGCTCGCTCAATCTCGGGCGCGCCTCAGGCATGCGAATCCGGTAATAATCAGCGAGATCGGCTCCGGTACCGACCCCAAAAGCACGCGCCGCTATCCGCAAAAACTCCCTGTGTGCTTCCTCCCGACTGACCGGCTCGCATTCCAAAAATTCGGACGGTATGGCCCGTTCAGGAAGGTCATACACACGTGAAAAACCGCGACGTTCCACCGAAGTCAGGTCGCCCGTAGCGAAGTGATACTCGAGCGCCACCTTGCCGGGGGCCCTGTTCCACCATCCGGGAGAACCGCCGCCGCCGCTCCGCTTCCCCGGGTTCTCAAGCTCGCCGATCGTGAGCGGGCCTCGCTCGCGGATCTCATCGATGATCAAATCAAGGTAATCAGCGTCGGCGCTACGTATCGTCCGAGATCGTCGCTTGATCCCGTCATCCATCCGATGTCTGAACAGCGGATACTGCTCCACCGGAATCAACGATGCGACGTGCCCCCAGAACTCAAATAGGTCAAATCGCTCGTGGCAGCCATCGCCGAGCAGCTCAATCGGATACTTCCCGAGTCGTGAAAAGAACGGCATGTAGTGAGCGCGCACGCACACGTTTACCGAATCGAGCTGTATCAACCCGAGACGATCGATTACGCCACGAAGATCGGCGTGTCCTGCTTCAGTTGGCCTAGGCTCGGCGAAGCCTTGGGCTGTGAGGGCAATACGCCGGGCTGCAATTTTCGAAATTGAGTCGTTCATCTAACCTCCCGGAGTAGACCGGCATTATGCTTTCGCCCAACCGGAATATCGACATCGACTGTCACAACCCGCGTATATCCAAACAGGGTCACCGAATGAGAACACCTCAGCACCAGTTTTTCTCGCACCAAGAGTTCCAGTCCCGACTAGACGAAGTGCGCGCCCGCATGGACGAGCGCGGCCTTGATGCGCTGCTACTCACGACGCCGGAGAACATCTACTACCTGACCGGCTACCAGACGCCTGGCTACTACTTCTTTATCGGGCTCATCGTGCCGCTAACGGGTGACCTGGTCCTCGTGCCTCCGCCACACGAGGAGTCCCTTGTCACATCCTATTCTGTCGTCGACGACTACCGATTATTCCGCGATACAGAAGACCCGATCGTCGGTATCGCGGGTGTTCTGGATGAACTGGGGTTGGCACGCGCTGACATCGGTGTCGAACACGAATCATGGTTCCTCAAGATTCGTGATTACATGCGCTTGCGCATGGTACTCACAGATGCCCGACTTCATGATGCATCCGGGATTGTGGAGAGCGGTCGGCTGGTCAAGTCCGAGCGTGAGATTGGTTACATGCGTGATGCGGCGAAGATCGCGACGGCCGGTGTGAGGGCGGGGCTGGAAGCGGTCTCGGTGGGAGCCACCGAACAAGACCTGGCAGCAGAGGTCGTCAACGCTCAGATTCGCGCTGGTAGCGAGTACAGCGGGTTGCCGCCATTCATCACGTCCGGAGAGCAGCACTCCATGCAGGTCCACTCCACGTGGTCAGATCGGATGATCGAAAACGGCGATGTGGTGTTTTTCGAGGTGCCTGGCGTGGTTAACAGATATCACTCCGCGTTGACCCGTGCGGCATTTGTCGGCGAGCCTCCTGAACTGCTACTCAAGGGCAGCGAGGTGAATCGAGACGCTCTACGACTGGCAAAGGAGCGGATCAAGCCGGGCATGTTGGCTTCAGAGGCGTTCGAGGCTGCACGGCAGCGGATTGACGACGCGGATGTGCCGTATGTGCAGGGCCGTCGGATCGCCTATGGAATCGGAACGGCGTTCCCGCCCGGCTGGGACGAGGGCAATATTTTCAGCATCAACGCCAACGAACATAGGCCGTTCCATCTTGGCATGATGTTCCACGTGATCACGACGATGCGGCTTCCAGGCGTTGGGGCGATCGGATGCAGCGACACGGTACTCGTCACGGAAGACGGCTGCGAGACGCTAACGGACGACGTGCCGAACGAGCTTTATATTGTGTGACCGATGGCGTTAGCCCCTCTCCCGGCGGGAGAAGGTGCAGGATTAAGGAGAATCTGGCGGTCCGTTGCGTTCTTAGTTCAGGACCGACAGGCCTGTTTGACGTACTAACGTACTGTCGGGGTGTCCTAGTCGGACGAGGGGAGTTTTTTGGCGTTCTGCAGCTCCATGACGTTGCCGTCACAGATGAGATCGCCTTTGCCGGCTTTAACGCACAGTAAACTCACACCGCCGTCAGCGCCCTGGTAGCGCTTGCCGAGTTGTATGTCGGGTCCGTCAGCCTCTGAAGGTGATTGGTCCGCTTTCACTTCGAGGGGTATGCCGTTACAAGTCAGGTCTGCTTCGCCGCCCTTTGTGACGACGAACTCGGCACCTCCAGATGTGGAAATGAGGCGCTGTCCGGTTGAGAGATTAATCTTTGTTTCTCCCGGTGTTTTTGACGTTTCTAGAACGACCTGGCGACTCGCACGCCGCCTGAAGGACAAATTTGACCGCCTGAGTATAGCCAAACATATGGCCAGAGACGCAAGATGACGAGACTGTCCCGAATCATCACTTTCAAGCGCTCCGCACATTCATGGGAACTCTTTTCATCATAGGAACCCCGATCGGTAACCTTGGCGACCTGTCGCCACGTGCCGCCGACTTATTGCGAACGGTCGATCTGCTGGTCGCGGAAGATACGCGTGTCACCCGCAAGTTGCTGAATCACCTGGATGCGACAACCCCGTGTATCAGCTATCACGAGCACTCAAACCCGGCGCAACTGGAGCGTGTGCTCGACGCACTTGAATCCGGAAAAGTGGCGCAGGTCACAGACGCTGGCTCTCCGACAGTCAGCGACCCCGGGGCGTCCCTGGTAGAGGCAGTCGTCTCAAGGGGGCACGACGTTGTCGCGGTACCCGGTCCGTCGGCGATCACAACCGCCATCTCGATATCCGGGATGCCCGGGGACAGATTCAGCTTCCTCGGCTTCTTACCACGGAAAAGCACCGAGCGGCGCTCGGTTTTGTCCGGCGCCGCTTACGAAACCGGCACACTGATCGCTTTTGAAACGCCCCAGCGGGTGTTAGCAGCACTGGAAGACATTGAATCGGTTCTGGGCGCGCGACGAATCGCGGTGTGCCGTGAAATGACCAAACTGCACGAAGAAGTATTCAGGGGCACGGCTTCCGAGGCGATCCAGTACTTTTCGAGCGGGCGTATACGCGGAGAGTTTGTCCTTGTGATCGAGGGCGCGCCTGAGCAGACGATCGAGATATCAGACGAGACAATCATCGAATCGATCGCGAATTTTTCCGACGCCCTGTCAGGACGGTCACTTGTCGAAGCCGTTGTTGAAGCGACAGGAGCACCACGTAGGCGTGTCTACCGTCTCGTGACAAGTTCGCAGGCGGATAAGGCCGCCGACTCGTAAACGCTGGATATAATTGGGTGTCGCGCACTGCAATTCATTACGTGAGCGAAACACCGAACGTGGGAATGGAGGCATCGTGGCCGAACGGGTCCTCGTGGCTGTGGCGTGGCCTTACGTCAACGGACTACCTCATCTTGGACATATTGCTGGTAATTCGTTGCCGGCGGATATTTTTGCGCGATTTAACCGGCTCATAGGTAACGACGTCCTGATGGTATCCGGAAGTGACATGCACGGCACTCCGACGATGCTCGCCGCCCGTCAGCAAGGTATATCGACTCTGGAGCTGGTACAGCGGTATCACAAAGCATTCTCCGAGACGAACATCGAGATGGGTTTCTCGTTCGACCTCTACACACACACAGACACGGATAACCATCACGCTGTGTCACAGGCGATGTTCACGAGACTGCTGGAGAACGGTTATCTGGTCGAGGGCGTGCAGAGCATGCCGTTTTGCCTGGAAGAGCAGCGATTCCTTTCCGACCGTTTCGTAGAGGGTGTCTGCCCGCACTGCAGTTTTGACGGAGCACGGGGCGATCAGTGCGACAACTGTGGTAACACCGTGGATCCAGCTGAGTTAGAAAACATCCGGTGTAAAGAAGACGGATCGACACCAGAATTCCGCGATACAACCCATTTTTTTCTTCGGCTAAGTGCATTCCAAGACAGGCTCACCGAGTGGATATCCGATAAGAACGACTGGCGCCCTAACGTGCGTAATTTCAGCATGGGCATTCTCAAACAGGGCCTTAAGGATCGGGCGATCACGCGCGATATCGACTGGGGCATAAAAATCCCGGTCGAAGGGTTTGACGACAAACGAATTTACGTATGGTTCGAAGCCGTTATTGGCTACCTGTCAGCCTCGATCGAATGGGCCACAAACTCCGGCAACCCTGACGCCTGGAAGGCATGGTGGGAGGAAGAGGACGCCCGAGCGATCTACTTCCAAGGCAAGGATAATATCCCGTTCCACACCATCATCTGGCCGGCGATGTTAATGGGCCATGGTGGCCTCAATCTGGCGGAAGATGTGGCAGCTAACGAGTTTTTGACACTTGAGGGCCGGCCGCTTTCGACCAGTAGCGGGTGGGCCGTATGGCTCCCCGATTTTCTGGAGCGCTACGACCCTGACCCGCTTCGTTACTACCTGACGTCGATCATGCCTGAAACGTCTGATTCTGACTTCACGTGGAACGGATTCTTACTGGCCAACAACAATGAGCTTGTTGCGACTTTCGGAAACCTGATCCATCGTGTGCTCACGTTAACCACGCGTAACTTCAACAACGCCGTTCCCAAACCAGGCGATCTGGGTCCAGAGGAGAACGCGGCACTAAAAGCCTGTGACAAGGCGCTGGCAGATGTCGCCAATCACCTCGCCGCACGAAATTTCAGGGAGGGCCTGCGGTCCGTGATGGTGCTCGCCCAGCATGGCAACCGGTATGTCGATGCCCGTGCCCCATGGAAACAGATGAAAGAAGATCGCGAGGCGGGCGCGACAACCCTGTGGACCGCCCTCAACATCGTCGAGACATTGCGGACTGTCGCTTACCCGTACCTCCCGTTCTCGACACAAAAACTCCACGAAATGCTTGGACATGACGGCGATGTGCTGTCTTCAGGATGGCAACGACAGACACCGGTCGCAGGCACATCCTTACCAGACCCAACACCCATATTTAAGAAACTGGACGAATCTATCGTCGAAGAAGAAGCAGAACGCCTCTCGGCGGCCAGCTCCCGATGACGGGATCAAACTTGCAACAGATGACCTCCACCAGCCCTTACGACGCTATCTATGACCCCGTGCGGCCGGAACTTCAATCCGTGATCGTGAACATTGCATCTCTCGCAGGGGAACAGGGTTCCCATGAAGGCGCCATGGCGGAGCGGCTTGAGCATGTTCTAAGCGCTCCCGGAAAGCGATTGCGCCCCGCCATCACCCTGCTCGCTTCCCGCCTCTGGCGGAATCCGTCAGATCTGGATGTGATGATGGGGACTGCGGTGGAGCTTCTTCACATCGCAACTCTCATACACGACGACACGGTGGATGCCGCAGACACGCGACGCGGTCGTGAGACGGCGAGCAATCTGTGGGGCCGAAACGTCGCCGTGTTGCTTGGCGATTACGTATTTGCCGCCGCCGCCCGATTTGTTTGCGATACGAATAGCGTCAGGCTGGTCCGCCGTTTCTCTGAGACGATCATGGAGTTGGCTAGAGGGGAGCTAAACGAACTGCTCGACGGACAGGAATCTCACGTCACACGAGATTCCTACTATCAGCGTATCTACGACAAAACCGCGTCACTGTTCACGACGGCTTCTGAGAGCGGCGCCGTTATGGGCAGTGCACATGAGTCCGAGATTCTGCTACTCCGTAACTACGGCTACAAATTGGGCATGGCGTACCAGGTGCTGGACGACGTGCTCGACTACGACTCCACCGCTGAGGAGCTCGGGAAGCCGGCAGGTAATGACCTCAAAGAGGGCGTCCTGACGTTGCCGGCGATCATGTTGATCGAGGCGGAACCGGAATCAAACCCGGTATTTGACTGGTTCAAATCGGCCCGTGGCGCACGTGACGACGGTCCAGCCCAGATCGACACCGATACCCTCGATGCCGCTATCAAGGCCGTGCGGGAATCCGGCTATATCGAAGAGAGCCGCAACATCGCGTTGGGCTGGATTGACGAGGCACAGGAGTCGCTAAGCGGGCTCCCGAATACAGAAGAACGAGTTGCCCTGGAAACACTCGCCGATCTAACCGGTGGCCGTCGGTCCTAAAGACCCGGTAGTGAGCCGAAAACAGGCTCGCCATCGACCAACGTCGCCAGAACGCGTATCCCGCTTATATCAGTCGATTCCACTTCACCCGGCTCCCTTTCAAGCACCACGAAATCGGCCCGCTTGCCTGGCTCAATGGAACCTACATCGGCCTCTTGCAGATCGATCCATGCAGCGATCGGCCCGTACAAACGCAAGGCTTCTCTGATCGAAATAGTCTGTTCCGGTCCTATCCGCTCGCCGCTCAAAGATCTTCTGGTTACAGCAGCCTGGATGCCAGTCAGTGGCGCGGTCGGTCCGAATGGAGCATCTGACGACCCTGCGACGGTAGTTCCGGCGTCGAGTAGGCTTTTAGTGGCGTACAAATGCGTTAGATCACTGCCACCTGCACTTGATTTCAGGGCACTCACATAGCGATCACCACGCTCGTAAATAAAGGCCGGCTGTGTCACCACTGATAGTCCGGCTGACGCAATCATCTTTGCGATTGCCGGCGGGCAGTCTGACGCGTGCTCGATACGGTGCCTTCGATCTGCGATCTGAGAACGGTTTCCTACGGCGGAGAACGCCTCGGCAGCCATCACCACAGCCTCAATCTCCACAGCGTGCACCGCAACCTGGTGACCGGCCCCATGCGCTACCGAAATGATCTCCACCAGGGTCTCGAAGTCCGGATGCATCTCTCCGCTAGAGAACGTGATCGCAATTTTCGTTGCACCCACCCTCACTCCAGGGCCACTCTCCAAGTTCGGATAGACCCCGTCTGGAGACAGCATCACGGTCGGACGAGGCAAAAATCGGCCTTCCTCAATCATGGCCGAGTACAGGTGCATACGATCAACGGTATTGTCCCGCCCTGCATCAGTAACAGAGGTCACGCCGGCGGCGATAAATGCGGTGGAAGCGGTCTCGGCGTAGTCGTTCAACACATCCCCGGACGGTCGTGGCATCCGATCACTCAGCCAACCGCCCATCTCAAACAACACGCCTGTAGGCTCTCCGGTGTTAGGGTCCCGTTCGATCGTTGCACCCGGTGGCGGAGTGCTGTCCTTGTGAATGCCGACGGCATCAAGAGCGGCCGAACTCAGTACTTCACCGTGCCCGCTGCCATGAGAGAGTCGGACCATTCTTCCGGGCGCTGCCCTATCGAGATCTACTGCGTTGGGATGACGTCGCTCAGCGAGCAACAACTCGTCGTACCCGCGCGCCCTGATCCAGTCAGCCGAAGATTCACGCGAATCAGCAGCCGCCTCGGCTATCTGTCCAACTATCTGAGCGATGCTCTTGACTACCATCGGCGAGCAATCGACAGCGCGCAGCGCAGCGCCCAGTGCCAGCGGATGTGCGTGGGGGTCTATAAATCCCGGAAGCACCGTCGCACCATCCAGGTCGATCGCTTGATAGCCACGCCGAAGGTCCTCGTACTCCGAGAGCACTCGTTTGATACGTCCGTTCTCGATCAACACGGCTGTAGCAACCGCATCACGTCCATCAAGTGTGAGGACGTTAGCGTTGAAGAGGATCGTACTGCGTGAAGTGTGTTTGCTCATCGTTGCGACCGGATCATGTTCTGAGCCACGGGTTATACGATGCCAGTTATTCATGCATGTGGCGTCGCTAGAATACAGGCCTCACATGACACCTTCCCGACTAACCGCCGACAGCCTGTCCGCGCTTCGAGGCACCGCGCGCCGCCACGCGCTCGCAGGCGAAGCGGTGATTCGACTTGACCCGATGTACGGGCCTATCGTCTGGGCGCCGAGATTTAACGCACTAGAAGAACTGATCTTCACGGTCCTCACGCAACACACGTCGGACAGCAACGCGGAGGTCGCTTACAAGTCTTTGCGAAAGATTTTCCCGACTTGGATGGATGTGATCGAGGCGGGCCCGGCAGAGATCGCAGAGGCGATCAAACATGGAGGGCTGGCAAATCAGAAGGCGCCCCGAATCCGAGAGATATTACGCATCATCCTTGAGCGAACCGGTCGGCTCGAGCTCGAATTCC
>JAPYSM010000076.1:4190-9766 GCA_029936485.1 Dehalococcoidia bacterium | reverse complement strand
CCGTCGAGGTAAGTGACTACGTCTTCGCGGAGCCTATGAACGGCCCGTTGTTGCACCAGGCCGTGGTGGCCCAGCAGGCGAACCGTCGCCAGGGGACTCACAGCGTACGAACACGTGGCCAGGTCGTGCACTCCAACCGCAAGCTCAGGGCCCAGAAGGGTTCCGGTAGAGCTCGCCTTGGGGACGCAGGAAACCCCGGTCTTCGTGGAGGTGGTGTCGCACATGGCCCACACCCGCGGGACCACTCGAAGCGGCTGCCCGTGCGGATGCGCCGAAACGCATTACGCGTAGCTCTCTCTGACAAGGTCCGTAACGGTTATATAACCGTTATTGAAGACCTCTCAGTAGATAAGCCAAACACCAAGGCGATCCTCGAGATGTTGAGCGCTCTGGAGATCAAGGGATCGGCCCTGATCATCACCACAGCGCCGACCGACGATCTCCGCAGGTCCGTTCGGAACATCCCGAACACGGACACGATGGCGTCACGGCTGCTGAGCCCGCTTGAGACGACGCGTGCCCGCAACATCATCATCTCCAAGCATGCCGTCGAGATGATCGACGAGTTGTGGGGCCACCCGACCTCAAAGCCGGGAAGGGCCTCCCACCAGGTCGAGGAAGCAGGTAGCCCGGCATGAGTCTCTTCGACGTACTTATCAGGCCAATCGTGACGGAACAAAGCACACTGTTGCAGGAACGCGGCAAGTACGTGTTCCAGGTACAGAAGAGCGCCAACAAGGCCGACGTGAAGGCGGCGGTCGAAAAGGTGTTTGAAGTAACGGTTCTTGACGTCAACACGATGGTCATCAAGGGCAAGAGCAAGCGATTCGGCCCGCGGCCGGTGAGCCGGCCAAACTGGAAAAAAGCCGTCGTCACGCTGCAAGCAGGCGACACAATTCAACTGTTCGAGGGCGCCTAGATGCCGGTACGAAGACTAAAGCCAACCTCCCCGGGTAACAGAAATACCGTCCTCTCTGACTTCTCCGATATCACGCGGAGCAAGCCAGAGCGCTCGCTTCTCGCACCCCTTCGCAAAAAGGGTGGACGCAACAACACCGGCAAGATCACCGTCCGTCACCGCGGCGGTGGCCACAAACGGCGTTACCGAATCATCGACTTTGCTCGAATGAGACGTGACGTCTCGGCCAGCGTTATATCGATCGAGTACGACCCCAATCGGTCAGCTCGCATCGCTCTGGTCCAGTACCACGACGGACCGAAGATCTACATCATCGCTCCAGATGGAATTGGAGTGGGAGACACGATCATCGCCGGTGAAGGCGTGGCTGTAGTTCCGGGCAACGCCCGCAAGATCGGCACACTGCCGACGGGTACATATGTCCACAACATTGAAATTCAACCCGGCAAGGGCGGTAAAATGGTCCGCTCCGCTGGCACCGTTGCCCAGGTGATGGCGCACGAGGAGAAGTACACGCAGATTCGTCTGCCTTCCGGTGAAGTGCGCCGGCTGCTTTCTGAGTGCATGGCGACCGTCGGACAGGTGGGCAACGGAGATCACAAGAACCAGAAACTCGGGAAGGCGGGACGCAATCGTCACCGCGGATTCCGGCCCACGGTCCGTGGCGCTGCGATGAACCCGAGCGACCACCCGCACGGTGGTGGTGAGGGTCGAGTCGGGATTGGCTTGAAGCACCCGAAGACACCGTGGGGTAAACCGGCGCTTGGTCCGCGAACCCGGCGCAATAAAGCTGGCGATAAGTTCATCGTCCGTAGGCGATACCAGAAGTAACCGCAACACAACAGGAATTACATGTCACGCTCGATTAAAAAAGGTCCATTCGTCGAAGAGAAGCTGATGACTCGTGTGCGGCGCGCCCAGCGTGCATCGTCACGGAACGTCATCCGGACCTGGTCACGGGCCTCTATGATCATGCCCGAGATGGTTGGGTTAACTATCGGCGTCCACGATGGTCGACGGCACATCCCTGTCCTCATCGGCGAGAACATGGTTGGTCACCGTCTCGGCGAATTCGCGCCGACACGGACCTTCCGGGGACACGTCGGTCGTTCAGACAGGACAACCTCCATCCGGTAGACCGGCAGGTCTGTAACGGAACTAACTACAACAGGTCCCGAACTTCGGGGCTTACGGGAATCTAGAAACAGATAGATCGGGACGATGGCAGTCAGGGCATACAACAAAAGCATCGGGATTTCGGCCTTCAAACTACGGAAGGTCGCTGACCTCGTGCGCGGTCGGCCGGTCGAAGAGGCGCTCAACACGCTTCGTTTCATGATCAGCCCGTCCGCGACGGTCATGTCGAAGACAATCGCGTCCGCAGCCGCCAACGCTGAAAACAATGAATTGATGGATCGCAGCACGCTGCGGATCGTCACCGTAACCGTAGACCAGGGCACGACCCTTCGGCGATTCCGCCCGAAGGCCCGTGGCCGTGTCGGAGCCTTCAACCGACCAAGCAGTCACCTGACTGTGGAAGTCAATGAGGAAGTAGGAAACTAGGTTGGGCCAGAAAACTCACCCGGTAGGGTTCCGCCTGGGTGGCGTACACCCGTGGCAGGCTCGCTGGTTCGCAGATAAAGCGGCCGGCTATCGCACCCTGGCCGTAGAAGACCAGGCCATCAGAAAACTTATCGCTGACCGGTACGAAGAGACCGGCGGTATCACACGCGTCGAGATCGAACGCGGTACACAGGACCTTGTTGTCTCTGTGCACACCGCACGCCCCGGCATCGTTATTGGCCGTGGCGGACAGCGTGTAGATGAGCTTCGCACAGAGCTTGAAAATCTCACCGGCAAACGCGCCCGCCTGAACATCCAGGAGGTCCGCAACGCCGACGTTGACGCATACCTGGTTGCCCGCAACATCGCTGATCAACTTGAACGGCGTGTCGCCTACCGACGTGCGATGCGGCTTTCCGCCCAGCGCACAATGCAGGCTGGCGCACAGGGCGTCAAGATCATCGCTTCCGGTCGACTGGGCGGCGCAGAAATCGCCCGGAACGACAAGGCCATCGAGGGCAGAGTGCCCCTGCACACTCTTCGTGCAAACATCGACTTTGCTATTGCCGAGGCCGCCACTACGTTTGGCCGTATCGGCATTAAAGTCTGGATCTACAAAGGCGACATCCTCCCCGAGGGTCGCGCCGGCAGGACGCTGAACGTTGCGGATGTGGTTGCTGAGCAGGAATCCGCCAGCGCAGCCGTACTGGAGGCTCCGGCGGAAGCAGAAGCGCCTGCAGGCAGCGTTGCGGTAGAGATCCCGGCGGAGGCGTCTTTTGAAGCTGTGGCTTCCGAGGAGTCAGCCGGCGAATCAGACGCAGTTACGGATACCGACGACGCAACCGAAAAGCCGGAGGCATAGACGATGCTTCAACCAAAAAGGGTTAAGTACCGCAAGCACCACCGGGGACGTATGAACGGCTCACCAAAAGCCGGAAGTTCCTTGGAGTTTGGCGCGCTAGGCCTGAAGTCGTTGGAAGCCGCATGGCTGACTTCACGACAGATCGAGGCGGCACGTCGGGCCATCGTTCACAAACTAAACCGTGGCGGACAGGTTTGGATTCGGGTATTCCCCGACAAATCCGTTTCCGCCCGACCGGCCGAGACCCGCATGGGCGGCGGCAAGGGCGCAGTAGACCACTGGGTCGCGGTCGTTCGCCGTGGCCGGATCATGTTTGAGATCGGCGGAGTTCCGATCGACCTGGCACGTGAGGCGCTTGTTAGCGCCAGCCACAAGCTGCCGGTACGAACAACTATTATTTCCCGCGAGAACCTGGTCTAGACGGAGATACAGGTGAATATTGACGAAGTAAGAGGGCTAAGCCACAACGAGCTCATCAAAGAGCTTGAAGACCTGCAACGGGGGATGATGAATCTCCGGTTCCGGAAGGCCACGCTCCAAATACAAGATTCCAGTGAAATAAAGTCCACACGTCGCACCATTGCCCGAATCCGGACGGTGCTGCGAGAACGCGAGATTGCTGAGGCGCTTCAGAGTTGACATCCGGGATGCAAAAACAGAGAACTGGTACAGTCGTCAGTGACAAGATGGACAAGACCATCACGGTCGAGTTCTATTGGAGTCAACGCGACCGTCTCATCGGCAAGTCGCGCCGTCGCGTGACCAAATTCATGGCCCATGACGAGAACAACCAGGCTCAGCTGGGGGACGTTGTTCGCATCGAAGAGACGCGCCCACTTTCACGCAACAAACGCTGGCGGCTACTCGAAATCCTGCAGACGGGTGACGTCGCTGATTTCCAGCCATCTGAACTGTCGACGACTCTGGAACCGACCGAAACCGAAGAGTCGACGGGGACTGAGTAAGTGATTCAAGTACAAACGCGTCTACGCGTCGCCGACAACTCAGGAGCCCGCGAAGTGATGTGCATTCACGTCGATGGCGGGAGCCGTCGTCGTTACGGTGGACTCGGTGACGTGATCACGGCCGCCGTAAAAGACGCGACCCCCGGCGGCACTGTGAAGATGCACGAAGTGGTCAAGGCCGTAATCGTCCGAGTGGCAAAGAACACACGCCGACCGGACGGTTCATATATCAAGTTTGACGACAACGCTGTCGTCATCATCGGTGAGGCCCAGAACCCGCGTGGCACTCGTATCTTTGGCCCGGTGGCCAGGGAACTGCGGGAACGCGACTACATGCGGATCGTCTCACTAGCCCCGGAGGTGCTGTAAACATGGCACAGCGTATTCGACGAGGAGACCAGGTCAAAGTGCTGGCAGGCAAGGATCGCGGCAAGCAGGGCGAAGTGGCTCGGATAGACCGCAAGAAAAACACCGTCGTCGTTGATGGCGTGAATCTGGTCACCCGCCACGTCAAACAGCAGGCTGGTACGGCACAGGCCGGGATCATCCAGCAAGAAGCACCAATCCAGATATCAAACGTGGCGTTCGTAGATCCAGAGACGGGTAACTCCGGTAGAGTCGGGTTCCGCGTACTTGAAGACGGCACGAAGATACGAATCGTAAGAGGTAGCAGTGAGTCCTGAAGCCACCGTGGCAGAACAGCCCCGGCTTAAAATCAAATATCGCGAGCAGGTAGCCGCGGATATGCAGACTGAGTTCGGTTACTTGAACCCGATGCAGACTCCAAAGCCGCTCAAGATCGTCGTGAACATCGGTATCGGCGAGGCGTTGGACAACCGCAACGCGCTCGACGCCGCACTTGGTGATGTGACCACCATCACCGGCCAGAAGCCGGTGGTACAACGAGCCAGGCAGTCCATCTCCAACTTCAAACTCCGCGAGGGGATGCAGGTCGGGATCACGGTCACGATGCGCGGTCAGCGCATGTGGGACTTCCTTGACCGGCTCATCAACCTGACGCTACCAAGAGTCCGTGACTTCCACGGACTCTCCAGGCGATCATTTGATGGGCGTGGCAACTACTCCCTTGGCATCCGGGAACAGATCGTGTTTCCGGAGATCGACTACAATGAAATCGACCGGCTGCGCGGCCTCCAGGTCAACATAGTGACCTCCGCAAACACGGACGAAGAAGGCCGCCGAATGCTTGAGCTTCTCGGCATGCCCTTCGAACGAATTGAAGACGCCGCGTAGCTCTTTCTATTTA
>JAPYSM010000076.1:0-4090 GCA_029936485.1 Dehalococcoidia bacterium | reverse complement strand
CTTCTCGGCATGCCCTTCGAACGAATTGAAGACGCCGCGTAGCTCTTTCTATTTATCCACTCAGAAATTCCGGGAATCCCATTTGGCTAAGAAAACAAAAGTAGAGAAGTGGAAGCGCCAGAAGCGCGAACTTACAGCGGGCACGATGAAGTACCCGGTCCAGTTCCACAACCGGTGCGAAAGATGCGGACGGCCGCGCGGATACATCCGATTCGTCGGAATGTGCCGCATCTGCTTCCGTTCACTGGCCCTCAGGGGCGAGCTTCCCGGCATCAGGAAAGCAAGCCTGTAAAAAGGCCCGTTCCGTCCCACGACATAGTGGCCAGCGGTTATCGCCGGAAGGTGCCTTGGAGCGTTTTTTAGGAAATCCGCCCGGCAGGCAAACCACCAGTGTAGTAAGAATCAGGAACAGCGAATGCCCGTTACCGACCCGATATCAGACATGTTGACCAGGGTGCGCAATGCCATCCAAGTCAGACACGACCGCGTCCTCGTCCCGGCCTCTAAAACAAAGAGGTCGCTGGCCCGGATGCTACAGCGCGAAGGTTTCATATCCTCTGTCGAGATAGAAGAGGCAGAAGACAAAAAACAGCCGATGATGAGTCTAGGCCTCAAATACTACGAGGACGAGACTCCGGTCATCACCGGATTGAAGCGCGTAAGTAGGCCCGGCCTTCGGGTTTACGTCGGCCGACGGGAGATTCCTCGCTACTACGGTGGCCTTGGCGTGTCGTTTATTTCGACATCCGCCGGCGTGATGACCGGGCGCGAGGCCTGGCGGCGCGGCATCGGCGGCGAGCTCTTGTTCTACGTCTGGTAAGGGCGGGAGTATTTAACGATGAGCAGAATTGGTAATGCCCCCATTCCCGTACCGTCAGGCGTCGACGTAAAAATCGACGGCAATGCGGTCACGGTCAAGGGTGAAAACGGCGAACTCAAATCCGAGTTCCATCAAGACATGACTATCGCCCTAGAAGACGGGATCCTCAAGGTGACCCGTCCCTCGGACGAACAGCAGCACCGTGCACTACACGGGCTGACACGTTCCCTGTTGAACAACATGATCATCGGAGTATCGGACGGTTACGAGCGTGCCCTTGATTTGATTGGCACGGGTTACCGGGTTCAACAAAATGGCAAAGCCCTCACCTTCCAGCTTGGATTCAGCCACCCGGTTGAAGTTCAACCGCTGGAAGGCATCACGCTGGAAGCGGACGGACAGGTACGCGTCGTCGTAAAGGGCGCGGACAAGCAGGCTGTGGGGCACCAGGCCGCAGTCATCCGCAAGCTCCGGCCGCCAAACGCCTACACCGGCAAAGGCGTGCGTTACGACGGCGAACAGATCCACCTCAAGCCCGGCAAAAGTGCCGCAAGGGCGGAATAGTCAAGATGGCATACACGAAGAAAAACGAACCAAGGCGTTTGATGCGTCATCGCCGATTGCGCAAAAAATTGTCCGGTTCGCAAGAGCGGCCGCGGTTAGCTGTGTTTCGCAGTCATCATCACATCTATGCACAAGTGATCGACGACTCAGCCGGTCACACTCTCGTCGCCGCCTCAACACTCGACCCGGCTCTTCGGGGCGAGTCGGCCAAGGGCGGCAAGATCAACAGTGCGACTGCGGTCGGCACGTCGATCGCTCAAAAGGCAAAAGATGCCGGAGTCGAACGCGTGGTGTTCGATCGCGGTGGCTACGCGTACCACGGCCGTGTGAAGGCGCTCGCGGAAGCGGCGCGCGAAGTGGGTCTGGAGTTTTAGATGACTCAACAGAACAGGCCGGGTGGATCACCCGGAGCACGTGGCGGTGGTGGTAACAGGGGACGTGGCGGACGTGGCGGTCCAGGCGGCCCAGGCGGCCCAGGCGGCCCAGGCGGCCCAGGAAACCAGGGTGGACGTGGCGGCGGCGATCGCGGCAGAGGTCGTGGTCCCCGGCGCGAACGGCCACAGGAGCGAGAAGATTCAGGCCTCGAAGAACGCGTAATCAAGATTCGACGTGTCTCCAAAGTCGTCAAAGGTGGTCGTCACCTGAGCTTCAACGCGCTCGTGGTTGTCGGCGATAGCGAAGGCAAGGTCGGGATGAGTCTCGGCAAGGCCAAGGCCGTTCCGGACGCAGTGCGTAAAGGCACTGCCGGAGCCAAGCGTGAGATGAAGTCCGTTGTCCTCAACGGCACTACCCTGCCGCACGAGATCCAGGCCAAATTTGGTGGCGCCAAGGTGCTACTGAAACCGGCCGCTCCCGGTACCGGCATAATCGCCGGTGGTGGTGTGCGTGCGGTCATGGAAGTCGTCGGCATCAAAGACGTCCTGTCAAAGACCTTTGGCTCTAACAACACACTTAATATCGTACGTGCCACGTTACTTGCGTTAAGCCTGTTGCGTGACCCGAAGGCCGAGGTCGCCCGTCGGATGGGTTATGACAACTCGACCCCGACCCCGCAGCCCGATCCGGTCGCAGAAGCGGTCGCGTCGGCGGCAACGGCGGAGTAAGCAATGGGTGACCTTCGAATTACTCAGATCAAGAGCAAAATCGGCTACCCGCAGGACCAGAGGGCTACATTGCAGTCTCTTGGTCTCCGCAAAATCCGGCAGCAGGTCGTCCGGCCAGACAATTCCGCCGTCCGTGGGATGATCAAAAAGGTCCGGCATCTTATAACTGTTGAAGAAGCCGACTAAGAACTGGCTTTCGAGAAACCAACGATTGCAGGTAAATTAGGCAAATGGGATTACATGACCTCAAACCCGCACCGGGTTCGGTACGTCCTCGACGACGTGTCGGGCGTGGGGATGGCAGCGGCCGCGGTACTTACTCCACCCGCGGCTCCAAGGGCCAGAAACAGCGCACGAGCATAAAGCCGTTCTTCGAAGGCGGACAGTTGCCGTTGGTGAAGCGTCTGCCGTACTTGCGGGGCTTCAACAACAAATGGCGCGTCGAGTACATCCCAGTCAACGTGTCACGTCTCGATATATTTGAGGCGAACGCTGAGGTGGGCCCTGCTGAACTAGCTTCCGCCGGCATCATCACGAAACCGAGCGAGAAAGTTAAGATCCTGGGAGATGGTGAAATCTCTACGTCTCTCCAGGTAACGGCGCACGGATTCAGCAAGTCTGCGCAGACAAAGATCGAAGCGGCTGGCGGCAGCGTAGTCGTAATAGCGTAACTATGACTCATCCCCGGGAATTTGCCACGTTGAAGGTACGTCGTTGATCAGAGACGCCCAGGCACAAAGAACAGAATCCACACGTCCTGCCTTACTGCAGGCCGTGATAGATTCGATGCGGATTCCGGACCTCCGGTACCGCATTTTATTTACGCTGGCGATCCTGGTTGTTTTCCGGTTTACAGCGCACCTCCCGGTACCGGGAGTGGACCGCGACGCCCTCGCCGCTGCGTTTGAGGCCAGCCCCCTACTCGGGTTCCTGGACCTGTTCAGTGGAGGCGCTCTTCGAAACCTAAGCGTGGCCGCGCTTGGCGTGTACCCGTACATCACGGCGTCCATCATCATTCAGATCATGACACCGCTCATCCCGTCGCTCAAAGAGCTGTCGGCTGAGGGGCAATATGGCCGCCAGAAGATCAACCAACTCACGCATTATCTGACAGTCCCCATCGCCATCCTTCAAGGTTACGGCCAGTTGAACCTGCTGCAGAGCGGTGGGCTCGGCGGGATGCAGGGCGGGGCTATTTCAGGCATCGGCCTTGGCAGCGGGGAGCTGCTCGGGACGGTTGCGATCTTGACCGCGTTCGTGGCCGGAACTATGTTCTTAGTTTGGCTTGGTGAATTAATCACCGAGAAGGGCATCGGCAACGGAATCTCGCTGATTATTTTCGCGGGAATAGTGTCCACGCTGCCACAGATCATAGGTCAGGGCGCGCTGATCAGGGATCAGGGATTCCAGTTATTAATGCTGGGCGGTATAACGCTGGCGATGATCTATTTCATCGTGGTGTTTAACGAGGCTCAACGCAGAGTCCCGGTCCAATACGGACGTAATATCTTCCGCGGTGGCCGAATGTATAGGCAGGCTGGCGCTACCCATATACCGTTACGCGTCAACTCGGCGGGCATGATTCCGTTGATCTTCGCGTTCT